>CBRG010000142.1 GCA_000470535.1 Streptomyces sp. AW19M42 | reverse complement strand
GGGCCGGCCGGTCACCGGGTGGCCGGCCAGGTTGGTCCAGTTACAGCAGTGCCGCAGGTCGAGGCGGTCGGGGCCGGCCCGCAGCCAGTCGTCCTGGCTGCGGGGCACGAGCATCACGACCAGGATCTTGTGCACAGAGACGGGCGTCCGGGCCAGCTTCACGAGGTGTGCGTTGTCGAGCGTGAAGGCGAACGCCGCTCCGGGCGGGCGGGCCGGTATCTGATAGGTGCATTTCAGCTGGACCTTGATGGTCACCTCGTCGTCGACGAGATGGCCGGGGGCGCCGTGGCTGACGTGCCAGTCGATGCCGTTGTCGGGGAAGGGCTGCGACAGGGAGCACCCCGCCGCGGCCGCGTGCAATTAGCCCACCTGGAGGGTCTCCATGCAGGCGGTGGTGGCGAGTGTGCCGCGCAGCGGTGCGATCCGCCGGGGCAGCAGCCCGCTCGGTTCGGGCTGCGCGAGTGCCATGGCTCCGTGTGCCTTCCGGGCCGTGCCGATGGGATTCCGGACGCGGAGGTCTGCCAACTCCCGCCCCTGTCATATGTGTTGTCACCGCAGAGGACGGGCCGCAAACGGCGTATCAGGCAAAGGGTGCGGGTATCACCGAACCGGGCAGAGGAATCACGCCATCTGCCGCTCGGGCGCGAGGAGTTCGGGGATGGCTCATTGGTACGAGGGGCCACTGGCCGCTTTTGACACCGAGACGACGGGAGTGGACGTGGAGGGGGACCGGATCGTGTCGGCCGCCCTCGTCGTCCAGGACAGCGCCGGCGGGCGGATGCGCGTCACCCGCTGGCTGGTGAATCCGGGGGTACCGGTGCCCCCGGGGGCGACGGAGATCCACGGTCTGACCGATGACCACCTCCCGCGCAACGGGCGGTGGCCCGCGCCGGTGGTGGAGGAGATAGCGAGGGCGCTGGCCGAGCAGATTGCGGCGGGCCGGCCGCTGGTGGTGATGAACGCGCCGTTCGACCTGACCCTGCTGGACCGGGAGCTGAAGCGGCACCGGGCGTCGTCGCTGGCCGGGTATCTGGGGAACGCGTCGTTGTGCGTGCTCGACCCCCGGGTGCTCGACAAGCACTTGGACCGCTACCGCAAGGGGCGGCGCACGCTCACGGACCTGTGCGAGCTGTACGGGGTGGTGCTGGACGGCGCGCATGACGCGGCGGCCGACGCGGCGGCGTCACTGGAGCTGGTCCGGGCGGTGGCGCGACGGTTCGCCACCCGGCTGGAGCGGCTGACCCCGGCGGAGCTGCACACCCTTCAGGCCGTGTGGCACGCCGCCCAGGCGCGCGGCCTGCAGGCCTGGTTCACCAAGAGCGGCACGCCGGAGACGGTGGACCCGGCGTGGCCGTTGCGCCCCGGACTGCGCGCGGCCGCGTGAGCGAATCGGTCGCGGACACGCAGAGGCCGGTCCGTCGGTGCTGCTGACGGACCGGCCTCTCCCGGGGTGGGCGATACTGGGTTCGAACCAGTGACCTCTTCGGTGTGAACGAAGCGCTCTCCCACTGAGCTAATCGCCCGGGAACGGGTTGAACCATACAGGGCCCCGCGGGTGTGGTTCAAACCGCTTCCAGCCGCGCCGCGAACCCGCGGCGCCCGGCCCGCATCATCAGGGCGTGATTGGCCCGGAACACGGGGCGTCCCGGCACCGCGAGCACCCGCAGCAGCCTCTTGCGCACCTCGACCTCCTGTTCGTATGTGGCCCTGCTCCCGGCGCCGTGCGGGATGACGGTCCAGCGGGCCCAGCCTTCGAGGTCGCCGGTGATGGCCACTTCGAGGACCCCGGCACGCGGATCGCGGCGTCGTTCGCGGACCGTGATGACGAGGTCGTACGGGAGCAGGGAGCGGATCCGGGTGGTGCCGGAGGTGTCGTCGCCGGGGGTGACCTCGCGGACCTGCGGCCACCATCGCGGGTACTGCTCCACCTGTTCCAACAGCCGGTAGACGGCGCCGGGCGGGGCAACGAGGTCCCAGACAGTGACAAATCGGTAGTGACTCCAGTCCATGCGTCCAGGATGCGCATACTCAGCCGGAGAACTGAGTATCCGTGCGCATCCCCAGACGCGTGACCGCCACCACACTCGCGTCCATGGAACATCTGCCGCCGCCCGCCGAGGAATTGGCGCTCCTCGACCGTGAGCTCGCCGGGCTGGACCTGCGCCGGTCCCAACTGCTGCACCGCCGCGCCTGGCTGCTGAACGCTCTGCGGACGCCCGGCCCGCCGATGCCCCCGCCTCCCGCGCCCGTGTTTCCCGCGCCGTTCGCGGCTCCGGCCCGGCCGACCGCCGCCGCGGTCCGCACCGGGGGTGCGCAGAACGTGCTGCTCACCCTCGGCGGACTGCTGCTGACGGTCGCGGCGATCGCGTTCGCCCTGGTCAGCTGGGGCCAGATGGGCATCAGCGGGCGCACGGCGGTGCTGGCGACCGTGACGCTGGCGGCGCTGGCCGCACCGGCGGCGCTGCTGCGCCGGGGGCTGTCCTCGACGGCCGAGGCGCTCGCCGCCCTTGCGTCGGTGCTGATGGTGCTGGACGCCTTCGCGCTGCATGAGCTGGCCGCGCCGGGGACGGGCGGTCTGGGTTTCGCGGCGACCGCTTCGGCGGTGCTGTCCGTGCTGTGGGCGGCGTACGGGCTGCTGCTCGGAGGGCTGCGGCTGCCGTTGCCCGCCTCGGTGCTCTGCGCGCAGTTGCCGTTGCTGCTGTGGGCGTGCGCGGAGCGGGCGGACGCCCTGGTGTTCTCCGCCGCACTGCTGGCGACGGCGGCGCTGGACTGCGCGATCGCCGTGTGGGGCAAGGGAGTCGCGGTACGGGTGACGGCCTGCGCCGCCCTCTGTGCGACCGGTGGTACGGGACTGCTGATCGCGCTGGGGAGCTCACTGGCTGCCGATGCGCCGTCAGGCGCGGTACTGCCAGGGGCGCTGCTGCTGGCGGGGGCGGCGATCGCGCTCTCCGGGGCCCGCCGGGCGCCGGCGGCGGCTGCCGTGGCCGGGGGCCTGGTGGCCGGTCTGGCGGCGGTGGCGGCCGTCGCCGCGGTGGTGGCCGCCGGGGTGCCCGACGGCTGGGTGGTGCCGGTGTATCTGCTGTGCGGCGGGGCACTGTTGGCCGGTGTACGGGCCCCGCTGGGGCGTTCGGCCGCGCAGGGTCTGGTGTGGGCGTCGGGGGCGGTGACGGCGGGCGCCGTGCTGTTCTCGCTGCCGCCGGTCGCGGTGTCGCTCGTGGGTCCGGTGTCGCGGCTGGGCCGGGTGTGGGCCGATGCGCCGCAGGACGGCGCCCGGGGTGCGCTGGGTGCGACAGGGCTGCCGTGGACGGAGATGGGCGCGGCCCCCGTCATCCTGCTCGTGGTGGCCGGGGCGCTCGCGGCGGCGTACCGGTGGTGGGAGGCCGTGCTGCGGTGGGCAGGGCCCGCACTCTCCCCCGGCCCCTCGGCGCGGGACGCGGTCGGGGCCACGGCTCCGGTGCTCGGCTGGGCGGGGATCACCGTGCTTCCCGCAGCGCTCGATGCCTCGTACGCGGCTGCTGTCGCCGTACAACTGGTCCTGGTTGTGGGCGTGTTCGCGGTGGCGGTGGGCGGTCTGCGGCGCGGGGCGACAGGCATGGCGCTGACGGCTTCGGTGTGCGGGGCGGTGGGCGCCGTGGACGTGGCGCTGCTCTCGCTCGCCTCGGAGCCGGCCACCTATGCGGTGTTCGGAGCGCTGCTGGTGCTGTTCGCGGCTGCGGCGGTCGCCCTGGACGCTTTCGCGGCCGGGGGCCCGCGGCCGGGCCGGGTGTCGGCGGCCGCGCAGGCGGTGGCGGCGTGTGCGGCGGTGGGCTGCGCCGTCGTGCTGACGGTCGCGTGCGGTGCCTCGCTGGGGCTGGCCGCGCACCGGGCGGCTCCGCTGGTGCTTGCGGTCCCCGCGTTGACCGTGCTGCTGGGTGCCCGGCTGAGGACGCACGCGATCGCGCTGCCGGTGGAGCTGGCCGGCGGCGCGGCGGCGGTACCGGCCGTCGGCATGGCGGTGGGCGATCTGCCGTTCCTCGCTCTGGTGCTGTCCCTGTGCGCGGTGCTGGCGGCCGGCACCGCGTTGCGTCCGGAGCGGCGGCCGGTGGCCGGATATCTGGCGACGGCGTTGTTCCTGGCGGCCGCCTGGGTGCGGCTCTCCGCGTCCGGGGTGTCGTCCCCGGAGGCGTACACCCTGCCGGTGACCGTCGCGGCGCTGGTGATCGGCGTGCTGCGCCGCCGCCGCGATCCCGCCGCGTCGTCGTGGACGGCGTACGGGGCGGGCCTGGCGGCGACGCTGGTGCCGTCGCTCATCGCCGCCTGGGCCGATCCGCACTGGCTACGGCCGCTGCTCCTCGGCGTGGCGGCCCTCGTGATCACGCTGGCGGGGGCGCGGTGGCGGCTCCAGGCGCTGCTGGCGCTGGGCGGTGTGGCGCTGGCGCTGGACGCCGTGCACGAGCTCGCGCCCTACGTGGTCCAGGTGGTCGGCGCGCTGCCGCGCTGGGTGGCTCCGGCGCTGGCCGGGGTGGTGCTGCTGGCGGTCGGGGCGACGTACGAGAAGCGGCTGCGCGACGCACGGCGACTGCGGAACGCCCTGGGCCGGATGCGGTGACGTGACCCCAAGGCCGGACGCCGGACACGGCGATCCGGTCGCCGCCCTTCCTGGTGCGGCGGCACAGCCCGACCGCGATGAGGGGGCCGGGGCCGGGAGGACAAGTCAGCGGATCGCGGCACCTGCCGTGCTGCGCCGGGACCTCGGCCCCGAGGACCCGGCGCACACTCGCCGTACCTGACACATGCGCCGCTTCGACGCATGCTCCACCCGTGAACTGGGCCTCCAGCCGGAGGCGTACGACCCTCGTCCGGGCGCCGGCTCGGGCAGCCCGACCTGCGCGAACCGGCCGTGGGCGAGGATCGCGACAACCAGGCGCGCGCTCTGACGACGGCAGGTCGTCAGCCGCCGCGGTAGTGGTCGGCAACGGCGGCGAAGGCGGCCTTGGGTTCCCAGGGCAGATCCGGGTACGTGTCGCCGTGGCGGTCTTCGAGGATCTTGACGATGCCGAGGCTGGCGAGGTCGAGGTCGTCGCGTGGATCGCCGCCAGGGCGGTGCGGCAGGTTGTAGAGAGCGAAGAGGAACACGAAGGCACTGTCGACACCTTCGGTGTCGAAGATCTCCAGCAGCTCGCTCAGGTAGGCCGCTTGGCCGGCTTCGTCCCGCTCGTACTCCCCGTTCAGCCGGAGCGGAGCGCCGGTGGCTTCCTCGGTTTCGAGGATTTCCATGCTGCGGGGTGCGACGTCACCCGCGCCGCGCCAGGTGGCGGTGCCGAAGCCGGTGATGGCGACCGGTTTGGGCTGTGCGACGAGGCTGCGCACGGCTTCCCGGAATCGGTCTGCCACCTCCGCGGACCGGATGAGTTCCAAGGTCGTGAAGTCGAACAAGTCCCAGTCGACGGCCTCGAACTGGATGGCGGCGTACGTGACCTTGCCGTGGAAGCGCTCGCGGACCGTCGCCACGGCTTCGCGGAGGAAGTCGTTGAGGCGGGTGCCGACTACGGCGAGCCGCTCGGGCCGTCGGGCCGGGTCGCCCAGTAGCCAGCTGATCCGCTCTTCGGTGCCGCCGCCTTCGAGGAACCCGTGGTTCATGACGCTCAGCTCAGCGCCTGTGACGAACACGACCTCGGCTCCCCGCGTCCGGAGTTGCTCCGCCCGCTCTGCGCAGTCGGCGAGGAGCGTGAGGATCTCGTCCGTCGTCAGCTCCAGCGGGTACGGCGAGAACCAGATCTCCAGTCCGAGTTCGGCGGCGTGGCGAGCGGCGAGATCCAGCCGGTCCGGGTCGCCGCCGGTGATGTGGACGGCAGTGCAGTGGAGATCGTCTCGGATGATGGTCAGCTCCCTCTTGACCAGGTCGGGGTCGAAGCACTCCCGGGAGTCGCTTCCGTTGCGGATGAAGCCGGTGTCGTAGCAGATGCCTTTGGCTCGCATGGGGCTGACCTCTCTGTGAAGGGCTTGAGAGTAGAAGCAAATATTGCGTGCACGCAAATTTGCGCGCACGCATCTCGACTGGAACAGTGCGGGGGGTGACGACAGGACAGAGCGGGCTGCGTGAGCAGAAGAAGCAGGCCACCCGGGTGGCCTTGCGCGAGGCGGCCCTGCGGCTGGCCCTCACGCATGGGCCCGGCAACGTCCGCGTCGACGACATCGCCGAGGCGGCCGGGGTCTCGCCGAGGACCTACAACAACTACTTCTCCAGTCGCGAACAGGCGATCGTCGCCGCCGTCACCGCCGAACGGGAATCGCGAGTTGTCGCGGCCGTGACAGCCACGCCCTCCCACGTCCGCCTCGCCGACGCCCTGACCGAAGCGGTCCTGGAGCAGTACACCGAACCGCGTGACCACGACGAGCTGCTGCTGATCACCGCCACCCCCGCACTGCGTGACACCTTCCTCGACACCACCGCAGCGATCGAACACCCCCTCGCCACCGCAATCGGCCGGCGCCTCGGCGATACCGGCACACCCACCGCCCGCGTGCTCGCGGCGAGCGTGGCCGCCACTGTCCGGATCGCACTCCAGGAGTGGCTCCAACCTCCGACCGCGCCGCTCGCAGCCGGTGGGCTCGTCGTGCCGTCCGGCTCGCTGCCCGAACTGCTCCGCTCCGCACTCGCCGTACTCTCACCCGCACTTGACGCCGCCGAAGAAGAAGCACAACAGCGCGCGCACCAGTCAACCCGCGCCGCTGATGACGCGACTTCGACGTCGCAGTAGATCCCGCACGAGCCACGGAGCCGACGGGCCGGGGACGGGGACGTCGAAGCACCTCAGAAAGCGCTTGCTGAATCCAGCCGGGAACTCCATCGGCGGTGTCAACAAGGAAGGACGAGAATCGGCGGGCACGTGAACGGCGTACGCGAAAACACCGACGGCCCGGAAGCTTCAGGAAGCTTCCAGGCCGTCGGTCCGGGGTGGGCGATACTGGGTTCGAACCAGTGACCTCTTCGGTGTGAACGAAGCGCTCTCCCACTGAGCTAATCGCCCGGGCGCACGCCAAACATTACCCCATGTCAGCGGCGCCTCCCGACCAGCTCCCGGTCACTCGTGGATCTTCCACGGCATGACGATTCCGAACTTCCACACATAGATCCCCACCAGCGCCGCGACGATCACCAGGCCGATGACGGTGAGCACGATATTGCGCCGCCGGACCTTGGGATCGAGGGCCCGCCTGGCGGCCTCGGTGACCTTCCGCCGCGTCCAGCGCAGCACCAGCTGCGCCCAGACGAACTCGGTCGCCCAGATCGCCATGCCGCCGAAGATCACCAGCCAGCCGGGACCGGGCAGCGGCAGCATGATGATGCCCGCCACCACCACGGCGAGGCCGACCAGGAAGACGCCGACCTGCCAGCTCAGGTGCAGCGCCCTGGACGCCTTGATGAACCCGGGCGCCCTGGAGCCGAGCTCCGGGCCCTCCGTCGTCACATCCCGCGCGACGCCCCCCGTCACGCCTCCCGCCACGTCCCCCGTCGCGGGCGCCGGATCCGCCGGGGCGGCGGCTCCGTCCCGCTCGTCACTCTCCGCATTCATGGTGGCCAACCTACCGGAACGGCTCTCGTCACTGGAATGGCCGCATAACCCAAAGTTACACACCGCTGTACGAGCTACCTGAAGGATCACAAAACGGACAGAGGGGTTTACAACGCCACCGTAGGTGGCATGTCGATTTCGCCGACGTGCGAATCCCCGAGCGCACACTGAGCGAAAGGCCCTGGCGCTTATGAACACCACGGTCAGCTGCGAGCTGCACCTGCGCCTCGTTGTGTCGAGCGAGTCCTCACTGCCTGTACCCGCGGGCCTGCGGTATGACACGGCCGATCCGTATGCCGTGCACGCCACCTTCCACACCGGAGCGGAGGAGACGGTCGAGTGGGTTTTCGCCCGTGACCTCCTTGCCGAGGGGCTGCACAGGCCCACCGGCACCGGAGACGTCCGCGTCTGGCCATCCCGTAGTCACGGCCAGGGCGTCGTCTGTATCGCACTGAGCTCCCCAGAGGGCGAAGCCCTGCTGGAGGCCCCGGCACGGGCCCTGGAGTCGTTCCTGAAGAGGACCGACGCCGCGGTTCCGCCGGGTACCGAGCATCGTCACTTCGATCTCGATACGGAGCTCTCACACATCCTGGCGGAAAGCTGAGCCAGGCCGATAACTGCACGACGCCGTCCGACTCGGGGAGACGGCGTCGCGCGGACAACCTCATACGGCGGAAACCGGCGCCGTCACCACGGAACCCACCGTGGTGACGGCGCCGGTCCGCGTCCACCGGCCGCCCCCGTCCGCGCGGCTGTGCCAGTAGAGTCATCCGGCATCGGTGGGCGCCCCGCCCGCCGGAGGCCAGGGAGCGAATGCGTGCTGATCCCACACGACACCCGGATCGCCCTCGACACGGTGGTCGATCTGGTGAACACCGCGCCCGAGAGCGCGCAGCCGCAGGAGGGGGCGCCGACCGACGGGCTCGCCGGCATCCCCGCGCTCCACGCGTTCGCCGCCCGCCACCGCGTGAGCGGGGTGACCGAGCTCGACGGGAAGGACCTGCGGGCCGTGCAGGACGTACGGGCCCGGTTCGCGGCGGTCTTCGCGGCGCCCGATGCCCGGACCGCCGCCTCGCTCGTCAACTCCCTGGTCGCCGCCGCGGGCACCACGCCGCAGCTCAGCGACCACGACGGTTACGACTGGCACGTGCACTACTTCGCGCCGGACGCCTCGATCGCCGACCACCTGGCCGCCGACTGCGGGATGGCCCTCGCGTTCATCATCGTGGCGGGCGAGACGGAGCGGCTGCGGCGCTGCGAGGCGCCGGACTGCCGGCATGCCTTCGTCGACCTCTCCCGCAACCGTTCCCGCCGCTACTGCTCCAGCCGCACCTGCGGTAACCGCTTGCACGTCGCCGCCTACCGGGCGCGCCGCCGGGAAGCGGCCGGCTGACCCTTCACAGCACTAAGAGATCGTGCAACGCGGCCATCAGCAGCAGGCCGCCGATCACCGTGAGGAAGATCATCAGAGGGGGCTGGGAAAGCGCGAAGAGGCAGCCACGCGGCTCTTCGGCAGGGGGTGCGGGGGCATCGCCCCGGGAGGTGTCCACCATCTCGGGACGATCATGACGCAGACCGGCCCCGTTGGCGATCAACACTCGTTTTTATGAAGGTAGTTCACCCCTCACGTGGTGGCCGGAATCGCTCCGGCGTCCGATCCCCCATCACATATTCGGACCACCCCGCGCTCCCCCGCCGCATCTTCGTCAGTCCAGGTCCCGCAGCATGCGCGGTCGCACCGCCTGCTGGGGCGAGCCGCCGCCCTCGTGGCCGTTCCAGGGGTAGACCTCGATCTCCGGGGCCGGGCCCAGCGGGTTGTAGGCGGCGAAGACGGTGGACGGCGGGCAGACGGCGTCCATCAGGGCCACCGAGTACAGCGCGGGCACCGTCGCCCGAGCCGCGAAGCTGACTCCGTCGAAGTACGAGAGGGTCCGGAACACCTGCTCGGAGAAGCCGTTGTGGGAATTTCAGCGCGGGGTGGAGCTCGACGCGCGTACGACGAGTTCCGGCTGGAGCACCACGCTGCGGTGCTCGTGGCGGCCGTCGTCGTCCGCCTCCTCCAGCAGGAGTTCGGCGGCCATCCGGCCCATCACGACAGCGGGCTGGCGGACCGAGGTGAGCGGCACGGCGGCGGCGGCGGCGAACTCGATGTCGTCGTATCCGACGATGGCGATGTCCTGCGGGACCCGCACCCCGGCCGCGTAGAGGGACTGCAGCACACCGAGGGCGAGCAGGTCGTTGGCGCAGAAGACGGCGGTGGGGCGCGGCACCAGGCCGAGCAGCCGGGCTCCGGCGTCGCGTCCCGCCGCCACGTCGAGCCGGTCGGAGGGGATCTCGACGAGGGCCTCGGGCTCCAGTCCGGCCTCGGCCAGGGCGGACAGGGCGCCGGTGCGGCGGTCCCTGATCTGGTGCAGGTCGCCCGGTCCGCTGACGTAGGCCACCGAGCGGTGCCCGGCCGAGATCAGGTGCCCGACGGCCAGGGCGCCGCCCCGCACGTCGTCGACGGAGACCGCGCAGGTCCCGGTGCCGGACGCGACCCGGTCCACCAGGACGTAGGGAATCCGGTGGCGGCTGAAGGATTCGAGGTTGCGGCCGGTCGCGTCGGCCGGTGTGACCAGTACGCCGCAGACCCGCTGTTCCGCGAAGAGGCCGAGGTATTCGGCCTCTTCCGCAGGGCTCTGGCCGCTGTTGCAGACCATCACGCCGAGGCCCGCCTGCCGGGCGGCGCGCTCGGCCCCGCGGGCGACGTCGACGAAGAAGGGGTTGCCCATGTCCAGAACCAGGAGGGCCATGATCCGGCTGCGCCCCGCTCTGAGCTGGCGGGCGGACTCGCTGCGGACGTAGCCGAGGTCCTCGATGGCCGCCAGCACCCGCGCCCGCGTTTCGGGGAGTACGGTCTCCGGCCGGTTGATCACATTGGAGACCGTGCCCACGGAGACCCCGGCCTGCCGGGCCACATCCTTGATCCCTGCCACACGCGCCACTTGTCCTGCCCCACTGGTGCCCTCGGCCGCACTGGTCCAGCGGCGTCACCCCATCGTACGGACGGTGTGAGTGAATTGATTCAACCCTTTCGGGACGCTAGCCCTGATCCCCGTATACGGTCAAGGATCTTGCGTGAATCGATTCAGAGAGTGGGGAGCACGGAGCATCGGTCACCGGGCACCGGTCGGGGGCGAACCTGGCGTCCCTCAGATGCCGTGCTTCTTGAGGATCGCCTCGATGTCGCTGAAATCGTCGCCCGGTCCGCTCGCGGCGGCCTGTTTCTTCGGCCTCTCCCGCTGCTGCGGCTGGGCCGCCGGCACACCGGCCCCCAGCGACGGCGCCGAGGCGGCCGGCTCCACCGCGCCGTCCCGCGCGGCACGGGCGGCGGCCTTGCGCTCCTTGCGGGTACCACCCCTGCGCCGTTCGACCGCGCGGGTCGTGATGAACAGCAGCCAGGCCACTCCCAGCAGGCCGAAGCCCAGCCAGACGCTCGGCTTGAAGGCGATGTCCGTCACCCACTGGACGACACCGGTCAGCACCAGGCCGATCGGGACCAGGGAGTAGGCCGCGATCCTGGTCGCCGCGAGGAAACGCTTCCGGTACGCGGTGACGGCGGCGATGCCCAGGCCCGCCGCGGACGCCGCGGAACAAATGGTCTCGGCAAGCATCAGTGCCTCCAGGCGCAGGGGAAACGTCCCTTCCATCCTGCACCTGTCCAGGGGCCCGGGGCCACGTCCGGAGCCCACTTCAGGGACATATCAGGGCCGGGGTCCTCCGCAGGTGCCGTGCGGGCGGACGACGGGGCCGCACGCGGCGATGCCTGCCCCGGTGCCGGTCAGGACTCTTCCCGCACCCTGGGAGACTGGTCCCATGAGTGATTCCACCCCCGCGGCGCCGGTCGTTCTCGACATCTGGTGCGAGCTCCAGTGCCCCGACTGCCACCACGCCCTCACCGACGTGCACGCCCTGCGGGCCCGGTACGGCGACCGGATCGAGGTGCGGCTGCGGCACTTCCCCCTGGAGAAGCACAAGCACGCCTACGCCGCCGCACAGGCCGCGGAGGAGGCCGCGGCGCAGGGCAAGGACTGGCCGTACATCGAGGCGGTGCTCGCCCGCACCGCCGACCTCGGCCGGACCGGCGAGCCGCTGCTGATCGAGGTGGCGGAGGAACTCGGCCTGGACGCGGAGGAGTTCGACACCGCCCTGATCGACGGGCGGCACCTGCTGATCGTCGACGCCGACCAGGCGGAGGGCAAGGCGATCGGGGTCACCGGCACCCCGACCTATGTGATCGACGGAGAGCGGCTGGACGGTGGCAGGAGCCAGGAGGGGCTGCGCGAGCGCATCGAGGAGATCGCCGACCGGCTGCTCGCCGGACAGGGCTGAGCCCCCGCGGGCCGCAGGCCCCGGCAGAAGCCACCGGAACCCGCAGGGGCCGGCGAGGGGCTACAGCTGCTTGGCCAGGTTGTACTGGGTCGGCTCGTAGCCCAGCGACTCGTACAGCCGGACCGCCGGGACGTTGGCCGTGACCACGTGCAGGCCCAGTCGCTCGTGCCCCGCCGCGAGGGCGATCCGCTCCGCCTGGAGCATCAGCGCCCGCCCGTGCCCCCGGCCCCGGAAGTTCTCGTGCACCTCCACGTCGAACACGTAGCCGACGAGCACGCCGGGGTGCATCTCGAACCGGGCCACCCAGACGTACCCCACGGTCCCGCCCTCGTGGATCAGGAGGTGCAGATGGGCGCCCTCGGTCGCCAGGCCGTCCGGAAGATGCCCGGCGTGGGAGGCGCGGGCGGCCAGCAGTGCGGCCGACTCCGGGATTCCCCGGGTGACCAGGCTCTCCGCGTACCCCGCGATGGCCCCGTCCTCCCACCGGGCGAACTCGGCCGGCGTCATCGGGCGTGCCGTCAGCCCGTCCGGCAGGGGCGGAGGGACCGGTGGCAGCGACTTGATCATGTTCCTGCTGCTCTCGGTGTAGCCGAGTGCGGCGGTGAGCCGCTGTGCCGCGGTGTCGGCGGCGCCGACCTCCGTACGCACGCGGGCGCAGCCCCAGCCGCGCAGTACCTCTTCGGCCGCCAGCGCGGCGATGGTCCCGCGGCCGCGCCTGCGGACGGGTTCGTCGATCCGCAGGGAGCGCAGCAGGCCCGCCCCACCGGCCGCCCCCGGCTCGACGGCGATCTCGACGGCGCCGACGGGGCGCCCGTTGTCGCACACGTCGTACGCGCGGTCCTGTGCGCCGTCGGCGCCTTGCTGTATCGGCCCGGAAGGCCGGAGTGTCGTGGTCATCAGGGGATTTCTATCCCCCGCATACGATGCCGTCATCCGCTTTTACGGGCATCCCGGCGTATTTCACGACCGGCCAACCGCGAAAACAGCCGTGAAATACGCCGGCGCCGCCTAAGGGTCCAGGTCGTGGCCGGCCCGCTCGCCGAAGACGCTCATGGCCTTGGCGGTCACCGGGCCGGGGCCGCCGGGCAGTTCCCTGCTGTCGACCCGGTGGACGGCCTGGACGTCGCGGAGCGTGGAGGTGAGGAAGACCTCCTCGGCCCGTCCCAGTACGTCGAAGGGCAGTTCGGTCTCCTGCGCACCCGTCCACTCCACCGCCAGGGCGCGGGTGATCCCGGCCAGGCAGCCGGAGGCGACCGGCGGAGTGTGCAACTGCCCGTCGAGGACGACGAAGACGTTGGACCCGGTGCCCTCGCAGAGCTGTCCGACGGTGTTGGCGAAGAGCGCCTCGGTGGCGCCGCGCTCGTGGGCTCGGGCGAGCGCGACGACGTTCTCGGCGTACGAGGTGGTCTTGAGCCCCGTGAGCGCGCCGCGTTCGTTGCGCGTCCAGGGGACGGTGATGACCGCCGTGGAATCCGGGCGGCGCTTCACCTCCCCGAGCGCGACGACCAGACCGGGTCCGGCGGTGCCTCGGTCGGAGCCGAGCGGCGAGATGCCTCCGGTGTACGTGATCCGGAGCCGGCCGAGAGCGGCCGGGTTGGCCTCGATGACGGCGGCGCAGGCCCGGCGCACCTCGTCCAGGTCGGGCACCGGCAGGCCGAGGCCGTGGGCGGAGCAGGCCAGCCTGTCGAGGTGCCGGGTGAGTGCGAAGGGCCTGCCGCCGGTCGTCCTGACCGTCTCGAAGACGCCGTCGCCCACGGTGAGCCCGTGGTCGAGCACGGACACCCGTGCGTCATCGGCGTCGCGCAGTTCGCCGTTGACCCAGATCCTCATGGTGCGGTCCTTCCGATTGCTTCGTATGCGCCCGACGCTACCGCGAGCAGCCTGGACGCCTTGAGTTCGGTCTCGTCCCATTCC
This sequence comes from Streptomyces sp. AW19M42, assembly GCA_000470535.1. Classification (GTDB taxonomy): domain Bacteria; phylum Actinomycetota; class Actinomycetes; order Streptomycetales; family Streptomycetaceae; genus Streptomyces. Next base: position 7,840 of record CBRG010000142.1, on the reverse strand, counting down.
CGTTCCGGATCCGACCCCCAGGTGATGCCGGCGCCGGTGCCGAAGCGCAGGACGGGGGCGGCCCCGGCGCGGTCGGTCCAGAAGGTGCGGATACCCACGGCGAGCGAGGCGGTGGCGCGGTCGGCGTCCACCCAGCCGATGCCGCCACAGTACGGGCCGCGCGGGACGGTCTCCAGTTCTCCGATGATCCTCAGCGCACTGGTCTTCGGGGCGCCGGTGACCGAACCGGGCGGGAAGGCCGCGGCGAGGATCTCCGGCCAGCCGGTCCCCTCCGCCAGCAGTCCGCGCACCGTGGACACCAGGTGGACGAGGCCCGGGTGCTTCTCGACCGCGCACAGATCGGGAACGGTCACCGATCCGGCGGCGCAGATGCGACCGAAGTCGTTGCGGACCAGGTCGACGATCATCACGTTCTCGGCGTGGTCCTTCTCCAGCAGATCCTCCTCCGTGCGGCCGGTCCCCTTGATCGGTCCGGACTCCAGCGTGCGGCCGTCCCTGCGGAGGAACAGCTCGGGGGAGGCGGTCGCGATCTCCACGCCGTGCGCGGGCAGCCGGATCGTTCCCGCGTACGGGGCGGGGTTGCCGCGCGCCAGCAGCGCGGTGAGGGCGTCCACGTCGGACGCGGACGGGTCGGGCAGCCGGGCCGTCATCACCCGGCAGAGGTTGGCCTGGTAGACCTCGCCCGCCGCGATGTACGCCCGGATCCGCCGCACGGCGGCGATGTACGCGGCGCGGTCCAGCGACGAGTTCCAGTCACCGGCGGCGGGCCCGTGCCAGCCGCCCGGTACCGGGGCGGGCACGGCGGCGGTGCGTACGGTGGTGAACCGGGCGCAGGTGAGACGGCCCTCGAAACCGGCGGAGACGGCCCAGAAGCCGGACGAGTCGAGGGCTGCTGGGTCGCTGGTCACATCCCGAAGACCGGAGGCGACGAGGCCGCCGAAGCGGGCCATTGGGACAAGGTCGTGCACGTCGATGAGTCTAGGACGGCCCGCGGCGACCTGTGCCGAAGCGAGCGCACCTCAGCACGCTGCACAAACGCGTTTTTGTACTGGCCCCGGAATCCGCTAGAGTTCATCACGTCACCGGGACGCGCAAGTGAACCGGAAACGACAAGCGGACGTAGCTCAGTTGGTAGAGCGCAACCTTGCCAAGGTTGAGGTCGCCAGTTCGAACCTGGTCGTCCGCTCGCAGAAGGTGGGGGATCTTCCCGAACCCCCATCCCTGGTGGAGTGGCCGAGAGGCGAGGCAACGGCCTGCAAAGCCGTCTACACGGGTTCAAATCCCGTCTCCACCTCCAAGGACGATTAGCTCAGCGGGAGAGCACTTCCCTGACACGGAAGGGGTCACTGGTTCAATCCCAGTATCGTCCACCGGTCCGCAAGGACCCCCGCGCGATTAGCTCAGCGGGAGAGCGCTTCCCTGACACGGAAGAGGTCACTGGTTCAATCCCAGTATCGCGCACGCAGCACACGCAGGGTCACCCGCGCGATTAGCTCAGCGGGAGAGCGCTTCCCTGACACGGAAGAGGTCACTGGTTCAATCCCAGTATCGCGCACAGTCCGAAGCCCCGGTCGTCTCGACGACCGGGGCTTCGTCGTTGCCGTAAGCAGCCGCGCCGTGGCCCGGACGGCATCCGTCCGGGCCACGGCGCGGGACGAGCCGGGTCAGGACGAGAAGAGCATCCGGCCGAAGCTCTTCTGCCGGTAGTGGCCGTGGTGACCGCCGCCGTGGTGCTGCTGCGGGGCGCCCCAGGCGGGTGCGGGGGCGGCCGGGTAGGCCTGCGGAGCGGGCGGCGGGGGCGGAGCCTGCTGCGTCCACTGCGCTTCCATGCGGGTCAGGGACTCCAGCTCGCCGTAGTCCAGGAATATCCCCCGGCAGCCGCTGCACTGCTCGATCTGAATGCCGTTGCGGTTGTACGTGTGCATCGGTGCGTGGCACTTGGGACACTGCATGTTCGGGCTCACTCCTCGCCGTCGGTTAGCCGTCGCCGGAATGCTTGCCCGCCGACGGTCGGTTCACCCTACGACGCGTTTCCGGTGGCCAACTCGGGTGGGAGAGTAGCAATTCGGGCACAGCTCTCAATCATCATCTGTTCCACCTCATCCGGATCCCGGTCCTCCGCCGCGGACTTGGCGAGGGCCAGTGCCGCGGTCTGCACGGTCAGGGCGCGGGCGGCGACGTCCAACTCCGGCCAGGGGTCGCCGCCGGCGGACAGCGCGGGCCCGCCGGCGGCCCGGTAGGCGTCCACGAAGCGGAACCAGATGTCGAGCGGCAGCAGTCCGGCCGCGTACCAGGCGGCGGGCCTGGCCAGGTCCCAGGTGGCGTCACCGATGCCCACGTCATCGACGTCGATGAGCAGCCAGTGACCGTGCGGCGCGGGATGCCGGACGAGCTGGCCCAGGTGCAGATCACCGTGGCAGAGGAAGCGGGCGCGGTCCGCGGGGGCGGTGGTCTCGCCACGGGCCCAGCCGGGCAGCCGCTGCCAGGCCGCGAGCACGGTCCCGGTGGACGGGTCACCGGGACGCGCCGCCCGCATCCGGTCCACGGCGAGCGCGGCCTTCGCGGGCCCCCGCATGACCGGGAGCGCGGGAGCCGGGAGCGCGGTGCTGTGGAGGCGCGCCAGGAGCACGGCGGCCTCCTCCCACGGTGCCGCGTCCGGGTCACCCGGGTCCACAGGCTCTCCGTGGGGCCACAGGGTGACCGGGCGGCCCTGGAGCTCGGTGAGGTACGGCGACGGCTGGGCGGGACGCTCGGCGGCCGTCACCGGGGCCGTCGGCGGCTGCGCAGGCAGGGGCATGGGCGCGAGCAGCACGTCCGCCAGGGCAGGGACGGCCGACAGCCGGAGGCGTGCGGCCAGGGCGACGGTGTCCGTTCCGGGGGCGTGGGCCTTGGCGACGACCGCGCCGCTGCGGACCACGGTGCCGTCCGGCCGGTCCGCGAGCACGACGGGCGGCGGGCAGTCGCAGCCGGCCGGGGCAGGGGCGTGGGCCGCTTCGTGGGCGAGGGCGCCCAGCGCACGTACGACTGCGGTGGTCACGGTCTCCCCCGGTGGCGCAGGATCTGCGGATCCGGCCGGCGCCGCACCCGCAGAGGAGCGTACGCGGGCCGCCCGGACCGACTGATCCCCGGCTCCCGCCCGTCTGAGGCGCCCCGGCCGGTCGAAGAACCCGGCCGCTCAAGGACCCCGGACAGCGCGATGTCCGGTCAGCTCCCCAGCTGACCGGACAAACGCTGCCGTCCGCCGCACCCCCGTCCCCACGGGGTTGTTGGCCGGATGTCCCGGTCCGAACCGCTCTTCCGGACCCGGGGCGCCGCTCAGCGCCCCAGCATCACGCCCACGGACGACGCCTGTGTGACCACCGCTTCCCAGCCGCCGAAGACGACTACGAGCAGGGCCGCCAGAGGAAGAACCATGGCCGTCGCCACCAGCGGGTGGCGCTTGCCGGAAGACGGACGGCCGCCGAACGAGGCGTACGCCTCGCGTCCCTGCGTGCGGATGATGGTCCGCGCTGCCGTGTCCGCCATGGTTCCTCTCCTGACCTGATGTGGAGCGGCGGGCGTTTGGCCTCGGGGGACGAGTGCGACGCCCGCCGCACAACTGCAACATTAGGGATCCGGCCGACGGGCGGCGTCATGCCCGCGTACCGAATGCCGGGCCTCCCGGAGGATGAGCCGTGGGTGGTCGGCTACTCCCCTGGGTGGAGACCGGACCGGCGGACCTTGGGGTCATCCCCGAGGGGACGCTCGGAGGCGTCCTCCCTGGGTACCGGTTGTTCGACCAGGGCGAGCACCCTGGTCGCCATGAAGCGGGCGGTGCGCACCACTGATCCGCTCCGGGTGACTTCACTCACTTCGACCACCCCCCTGCGGACCGCTGTCTCCACCCGGCGACCCGCTCTGGAGGCCACTACTTCGTAGGTACGGGTCGTGTCCCCGGCGTCCACGACTATCTCGACTCGATCGCCCTTCACTGATCCAATCCCCCTTCTGCGACGGACCTTTGAGATCTCGCGCGGGCCGGGGAGCCTGGATCCGCGGCTCCCTGACCACTCCTCAAGTTTCCCACCCGGCACTGACAATCGATTCGAGGGCGAGGGCGCGGCCTCTGAGCACCCCGGGCGGCGGGTACGTAAGCTGTGCCTCGTCAGGCGGACCAGGCAGCGGGGATGGGCAGACATGGCGATGATGCGGCTCCGGCGCGAGGACCCGCGTGTCGTCGGTTCGTTCAGGCTTCACCGGCGGCTCGGAGCGGGCGGCATGGGTGTCGTCTACCTCGGTTCCGACCGGCGCGGCCAGCGGGTGGCGCTGAAGGTGATCCGCCCGGATCTGGCGGAGGACCAGGAGTTCCGCTCGCGGTTCGCCCGTGAGGTCTCCGCCGCCCGGCGGATCCGCGGCGGCTGTACGGCCCGGCTGGTGGCCGCCGATCTGGAGGCGGAGCGCCCGTGGTTCGCCACGCAGTACGTCCCGGGGCCCTCGCTGCACGACAAGGTGGCCGAGGAGGGCCCCCTGTCGGCCGCCGAGGTGGCCTCGATCGGGGCGGCGCTCTCCGAGGGTCTGGTGGCGGTGCACGAGGCGGGGGTCGTCCACCGTGACCTGAAGCCGTCGAACATCCTCCTCTCCCCCAAGGGCCCGCGGATCATCGACTTCGGGATCGCCTGGGCGACCGGCGCCTCCACCCTCACGCACGTCGGTACGGCGGTGGGATCGCCCGGCTTCCTCGCCCCCGAGCAGGTCCGGGGCGCGGCGGTGACGCCCGCGACGGACGTCTTCTCGCTCGGCGCCACGCTGGCGTACGCGGCGATGGCTGATTCACCCTTCGGGCACGGCAGTTCCGAGGTGATGCTCTACCGCGTGGTGCACGAGGAACCGCAGTTGTACGACGTGCACGACGCGCTCGCCCCGTTGGTGAGCGCCTGTCTGGCGAAGGACCCGGAGGAGCGGCCGAGCACGCTCCAACTCTCCATGCGGCTCAAGGAGATCGCGGCGCGCGAGGCGCAGGGGCTGCACGAGAGCCGGCCCCCGGCCCAGCGCTCCGCGCAGGAGGCGGACCGGCCGACCGGTCGGCTCGACGGCCCGTACACCGAGCAGCAGACCCGCCGCGCACCCGGTCCCGCCCCGGTGTCGCGTCCGCAGAACCGGCAGACGGCACCGCCGCGCACCGGGGGTTCGCGCCCGGAGCGGCAGCCGCGCGGCACGACGGGTTCCGGCAAGCGGTCGCAGGGCGCGAAGGGGACGAACGGCAGGGCGGGCACCCGGCCCGGGAACCGTACGACCTCGACCGGACGGCGTCCCGCCAATCCCCGGCTGCTGCGGCAGCGGCTCGTGGTCTTCGTCGTGGTGACGCTGCTGGTGGCGCTGGGCATCGCGGCGGCCCAGGGCTGCCAGGGACCGGCGCGCGGCCTCGGTGCGGAACAGAGCCAGAACCCGGGACAGAGCCGGAGCGAGCGGTAACAGCGGACCGCCGGGCGTCAGCTCTCCGGGCGGCCGGTCGCCACCGCGTAGAAGGCGACCGCGGCCGCCGCGCCCACGTTCAGCGAGTCGACGCCGTGCGCCATCGGGATCCGTACCCATTCGTCAGCGGCGACGAGGGCCTGGGTGGACAGTCCGTCCCCCTCGGCCCCGAGCATCAGGGCCACCTGGTCCATCCGGTGCGGCGCCGCCTCCTCGATGCTGCTGGCCTTCTCGTCGGGCGTCAGGGCGAGCAGCTTGAAGCCCGCCTCCCGTACCGTCTCCAGCGCCTTGGGCCAGGTGTCGAGCCGGGCGTACGGGACGGAGAAGACCGCGCCCATCGAGACCTTGACCGAGCGCCGGTACAGCGGGTCGGCGCAGTCCGGTGAGAGCAGGACAGCGTCCATGCCGAGGGCGGCGGCGCTGCGGAAGATCGCCCCGATGTTCGTGTGGTCGTTGACGGCCTCCATGACGACGACGCGGCGGGTGGTGCGCAGCAGCTCGTCGGCGGCCGGCAGCGGCTTGCGCTGCATGGATGCCAGGGCGCCCCGGTGCACGTGGTAGCCGGTGACGCGCTCTGCCAGCTCGGGGCTGACCGCGTACACGGGGGCCGGTACCTCGTCGATGACGTCGCGCATCAGGTCGACCCACTTCGCCGAGAGCAGCATGGACCGCATCTCGTACCCGGCCTGTCTGGCGCGTCTGATCACCTTCTCGCCCTCGGCGATGAAGAGGCCCTCGGCGGGCTCCCGCCTGCGTCGGAGCTCGACGTCCGTGAGGCCGGTGTAGTCGCGCAGTCGGGGGTCGTCGGGGTCGTCGACGGTGATGAGATCAGCCACAGGTTGATACTGCCTTGTCCGGTGTGTGGTGCCAACGGTCTGGAGGAAGATCTGTTACCGATGGTTACTCGACGGAACTCCCCGTGGTGGTCGTCCCGACCACGACGACGTCACCGATGACGATGACGGCGGGCGGGCGCACATCCTCAGCCTCGGCCCGCTCGCCGACGGTCGCGAGCGTCGCGTCGACGCGGCGCTGGGCGGCCGTGGTTCCCTCCTGGACGAGAGCCACCGGGGTGTCGGGGGACTTCCCGTGGGCGATGAGCGCGCGGGCGATGGCGCCGATCTTGTCAACGGCCATCAGGAGGACCAGGGTGCCGCGCAGCCGGGCGACGGCCGACCAGTCAACCAGCGAACGCTCGTCGTCGGGGGCGACATGGCCGCTGACCACGGTGAACTCATGGGCGACGCCTCGGTGCGTGACCGGGATACCGGCCGCGCCCGGCACCGAGATCGAGCTGGAGATGCCGGGGACGACGGTGCAGGCGATGCCCTCTGCGGCGAGCGCCTGGGCCTCCTCCATGCCGCGCCCGAAGACGAACGGGTCGCCGCCCTTGAGCCGGACGACCGACTTGCCGGCTTTCGCGTGCTCGATCAGCGCGTTGTTGATCGCTTCCTGCGCCATGTAGCGGCCGTACGGGATCTTGGCCGCGTCGATCACCTCGACGTGCGGGGGGAGTTCGTCCAGCAGGTCGCGCGGGCCGAGCCGGTCCGCGATGACGACGTCGGCCTCGGCCAGGAGCCGACGGCCTCGGACGGTGATCAGGTCGGGGTCGCCGGGACCGCCGCCGACCAGGGCGACGCCGGGGGTCCGGGTGCGGTGGTGTGGTGCGGCGAGGGTGCCGTCGCGCAGGCCCTCGACGATGGCGTCGCGGACGGCGGCGGAGTGGCGCGGGTCGCGGCCGCCCTGCCCGTCAGTGGTGAGCACGGCGACGGTGATGCCCTCGCTGCGGCCGGTGGCGGGCGTCCAGGCGGTGGCGGCGTCCGCGTCGTCGCTGCGGACGCACCAGGTGCGGGTGCGCTCGGCCTCTGCGGAGGCGGCGTCGTTGGCCGCGGTGTCGTCGGACGCGATGAGCGCGTACCAGGTGTCCGTCAGGTCCCCGTCGGCGTACACCCGGCGTTCCCAGCGGATCTCCCCCGCGTCCGCCATCGCCTCGACGGACGCGGTGGCGGACGGCGACACGAGGACGATGTCCGCGCCGGCCGCGATGAGGGCGGGAAGGCGGCGCTGAGCGACCTGGCCGCCACCGACGACGACTACGCGGCGCCCGCTCAGGCGCAGTCCGACGGGGTACGCGGGGTGAACGGCGTGCTCGGCCATGGCGGTGCGGGCTCCTCGTGCGGTGCGGTGTGCGGGCCGCTGCGGCGGTGGAGCGGCTGTGACGTGCGGGTTCACGATACGGGGTGGGGGCGGCGTGCCCGCTGTCCCGGGGCTCCGCCCCGGACCCCGCGCCTCAAAACGCCGGCGGGGCTCGATTTCCGCCGGGTTGGAGACCAAGCCCAGCCGAGCAGCTCAAGCCCCTCCGGCGATTGAGGAGCGGGGGTCCCGGGGG
>CBRG010000141.1 GCA_000470535.1 Streptomyces sp. AW19M42 | reverse complement strand
CCCCGCTCGGTCGGCCGCGCCCGCGAGCTCGCCCGTGGTCAGCTGCTTGCCTGGGACCTCGACGACCTGGTGGACACCACCGAACTGCTCGTCAGCGAACTCGTCACCAATGCCATGCGGTACGGCGAGGGCGAGATCAGGCTCAGGCTGCTGCGCGACCGTACCCTCGTGTGCGAGGTATGGGACGCCGGCCTCGTCCAGCCGCGGCGGCGGCGCGCACGCGACACGGATGAGGGCGGCCGCGGTCTGCAACTGGTCGGTCTGCTGAGTGCGGCCTGGGGATCGAGGCGTACACCGCGCGGCAAGACGGTCTGGTTCGAACTAGCGCTGCCCGACGGCCGGCCCGCCGCCGAGCGCACGGTCGAGGAGCTTCTGAGCATGTTCTGATCGCTCTGATCGCTCTGATCGCTCTGATCGCGGCCCGGACCGGACTCATGACGCCGTCTTCAGGGCCGCGAGACGAGCCTCGACCTCTGCGCTGGCTCCCAGCGTGTCCAACTGCTCGAACTGGGCGTCCAGCGACGACGCGGCAAGCTCCTGCTTGCCCACCGCCTTCGCCTCCTCGCGCCGCACCTTGTCCTCGAACCTACTGATCTCACTGGTCGGGTCGAGGACGTTGATGTTCTTGACGGAGTCCATCATCTGGTTCTGCGCCTGTGCCGACTTGGCCCGCGCCACCAGCTCGTCCCGCTTGGCCTTCAGCTCTGCCAGCTTGGCCTTCATCTGATCCAGGCCGGACTTGAGCTTGTCCACCACCTCCGTCTGCGAGGCGATGGTGGGCTCCGCCGTCTTCGCCTCCTTCTCCGACTGGAGTTGCCGACCCAGCGCGACCTTGGCCAGGTTGTCGAACTTGTCGGCATCGGCCGCCGATCCGCCGCCACGCAGCTCATCCGCCTTGCGACTGGCGGCGAGCGCCTTCTCGCCCCACTCCTTGGCGGCCTCGACATCCTCCCGGTGGTCCTGCTCCATCAGCCGCAGGTTGCCGATCGTGGCTGCCACGGCCTGTTCGGCCTCCGAGATATTGGACGTGTAGTCGCGGATCAGCTGGTCCAGCATCTTCTGCGGATCCTCGGCCTGGTCGAGGAGCGCGTTGATGTTGGCCTTCGCCAGCTGGGTGACGCGTCCGAGAATGGTCTGCTTGGTCATGGCACCTCTCCTGTGTATCCAGTGCTGCTGCTGTGTCCAGTGCCGGCGCGCCTGGTGGTGTTGTGCGCCTGGGTCGCTGCCTTCAGTGCTGCTCACACGCGAAGCGGTCAGAACCGGCCGCCCCCGCCCCGCCGGCCACGGGTGCCCCCGCCGCCGAAACTGCCGGGCCCACCGCTCCCGCCGAACCCCCCTCCGCCCATCCCCCCTCCTCCGAATCCACCGCCCCCGAATCCGCCTCCCCGGCCGCCGCCCAGAAGTCCGCCGAGGATGATCCCGCCGAGGACTGCACCGCCCATGCCCCCGCCCCCGCTGCCCACTCCTTGTACACCGCCCGGACCATTTCGGTTCCCGTATGCCCGTACGTCCTGTTCCGCCATGCTCTGTGCCTGCCCGGCCAGCGAGTCCGCCTGGTGCGCCTCGGCCAGCGCACCCTGTGCGTCATCCGCCCCGGCCAGTTCACCGGCCCGCTCCAGCCTTCGCTGCGCTTCCGCCAGACGGGTCCGGGCCTGGCTGCCGACCGCTCCCCGATGGGTGCTGATGTAGTCGGCGGCGGCGCCGATCGCCGAGCGCGCGGTGAGCATCGTCTGGTCGAGGAGGGAGCGGGCCCGCCGGTCGCCCTGCTCCCGTTCGCGTGCGCCCGCCAGGGCCGCGTCCAGCGCCGCGTCCGCCTCCTCCACCCGGCGCAGCGCCTGGATCGGGTCGTACGGACCGGCCCTCAGCTCCTCCCGCACGTCGCGGATCACGGCTGTCGCACGGGCGATCCGGCCCCGGAGGTCCGCCGTGGACACCCCCTCGGCGGTTCCCTCCAGCAGCCCGCCCGCGTCGGCCAGGTCCGTCTCCGTCTCGGTGAGCGCAGCAGGCAGCTTGCCGGCAGCCTCCTCTATCTCCCGTGCGCGCCGGTCAACGGCGTCGACGAGGGTGGTCGCCTGGCCGACGGCGCCCTCGGCGGCCCGTACGTATACGGCCGCGGCCGCGTTGTCGCCGCCGTCCACCGCCTGCCGGGCCTGGTTGAGCGAGGACGTCGTGAAGACGAGCCGGTCCTTGGCCTGTTCGACCGCGCCCGCGACGGGGGCCGAGGCCGACTCCGCGTAGCGACCGCGCATGGAGGCGAGGGTCGCCTCTGATGCAGAGATCCGGCTCGCGAGCGAACGGAACGCGTCCTCGGCCGCGGTGAGGGCCTGCGGGGCGTCGCGTTCGAGTGCACGGAGCCGGTCGAAGTCCTCGGAGACCGCGTCCAGTCGGGTGTTGGCGTCCGCGCAGCAGCTGATGATCTCGTCCAGCATCCGCCTTCTGGTGGCGTCGTCCTCGGGAATGGCGTCGTCGAGCTGCTGGCGCAAGCGGAACGCGGCAGTGAGTTCACCCCTGGCGTAGGCGACGGCCTCGGTGAACGTTGCTGCGGCCTCTTCTCCGAACTGGGCGGTGGCGAATCCGAGCTCTTCGTCGCTGGTGCGGACCGCATCGTCCGTGGCGACCAGCGTCTCCTTGGCCCGGCCATCGAGTTCCGGCAGCGGAGTGGGTGGTTTTGCTGATGGGCCCCGGTCGGCGCTTCCCGGTCCCCAGCCGGTCGCGCCGGGCGTCGTGCGGGTGGCCGTGCGCCGCCTCCGGCGGGTGTACGCAAAGGCGGCGGCCGCCAGTGCCGCGACCACGACGACGATCGGGAGGACCAGGTCCCCGGCGCTCGAACCGCTGGAGTCCCCCGTCCCCGGGTCGTCGGCGCCCGGAGTGATCGTCGGCGTGGGTACGGCCGCGCCGGCCAGGACGGCGGAGTACCCGTTGGCGGCACCGATCGCGGCGCCCGCCCAGTCGTTCTCCCTGAGGGCCGGCTCGATGGCGGTCGACGCCACATCCTGGAGCTGGGCGTCGGTGAAGCGGGAGTCCTGGTCGACCGAGTACGCGTACTGCCGGTCGTGGGTGGCGACGGCGAGCAGGACGTCATCGCGGCCGAGTCCGTTGCGGTCGGCCGTCTCGTCGGCCCAGCTCTGCGCGGACCGTCCGGAGAAGTCACGGACGTACACCACGAAGAGCTGGACGCGGCGTTCGTCGTACAGCTGGTCGAGTGCCGAGACGACCTGGGTCTTTCGGTTCCCCAGTGCACCGACCCTGTCGGTGATCTGCCCGTCCCGGGACAGCGTGAGGGGGTCATCGGCGCGGGCGGTCAGCGCGGCGGGAAGGGCCAGCCAGCACACCGTCATGAGGACGGCGAGCAGGGCCCGGCCCGGTATGAGGGTCCGGGTTCGGCTCACAGGCGGCGTCACGTTTGTGAGGCTATGTCCACCTCTGGTGGCCCGCGACCCGGCCCATGACTCGCCCGGCCGGCCCGGGAACGGCCCCGGGACCTGGTGCGTCCTGCTTCTCGTACGGGCGTGCTCGCCGAGGGTCTCGCCCCGGTGTTCGTGCAGCCGGAGTAAACCGACCGGGACATACAGCCGGAACACAGGGGGCGCACACGTGCGTGGGCGAATAAGGCGGGCGGCAGGGCGGTACGGAAGGGGGCGGCGCGTCTCCTGGGGACCTGGCCCAGGCGGATCGCGCTGGGGCTGGTCCTGGTGCTCGTGGTGCCCGTCCTCACCGCGGGCGTCGCCCTGCGGCTCAACTTCACCGGCGATCCCGGGGACGGCACCCGGACCCGGGGCCGCGACGCCATCTGGCTGGGGCACGCCTGGGTCGACGGCCGGAAGAAGGACGCCGACCTCGCCGCGTTCGCCGCCCGCATCAAGGGGACGGGCATCAAGGACCTGTACGTCCACGCCGGGCCCCTGGAGCACGACGGCACGCTGCCCGACTCCAGCTACCCCCGGGCGCACTGGGTGGTCGATGCCGTGCACCGCACCATGCCCTCCAGCGATGCCGCGATCAGCAGGGCGTACCCGTGCCGCCGCGCGGCCCGCTCCATGCCGCGGATGATCTGGTCGGAGTAGAGCATCACCGCGTCGTCGGCGTCGCTGTCCGCCTCGGCGTCGGCCTCGGCGTCCGGGTCGGCGTAGTCGGGAAAGCAGAGTCCGAGCACACCCGTGGTGCGGCTGGCCAGGCCCCGGGTGTTCCCGCTCGGTACGTAGCCGAGCTCGCGCGCCGCCTCCAGGACCCGCTCGCGGGTCTGGGCGCGCACCGAATCGGGGGTGCGGTAGACCCGTGAAACCGTGGCAATGGAGACGCCCGACCGCTCGGCGACGTCGTACACCGTTGGGGCGCTCACTCGACCGTCCGTCCGCTTCTTCTTCGTGCCGACACATATCGACATACGCCTTTCGAAAGCGCATTCGCCCTAGATCGCGGGGCCGGACGGGAGCAAGACCATCCCCGTAATTGACAGGCTACCTTGCAAGATGGCCTGTACATCTTTATGGTGGGCGCATGACCCAACCGCCCACCGCCACCCCCGCCGACCCCACGGCCGAGCAGGTCGCGAACGACCTCGCGGGCGTCGTCGGCAGGCTGCTGCGGCGCCTGCGCTCCTCGTCCTCGGAGAGTCTGCTCACGCCGACCCAGCGATCGGTGCTGGCCCGGCTGGAGGACGGGGGCCCGGCCACCACGGCCGCGCTGGCCCGCGCCGAGTTCGTACGCCCGCAGTCCATGCGGCTCACCTTGGGCGCGCTGGAGGAGCAGGGGCTCGTCGATCGGGCGCCTGATCCGGACGACGGACGCAAATCGGTCATGTCGATCACCGGTGACGGACGCACGACGCTGGCCCAGGTCCGGGTAGCCAAGCGCAACTGGCTCGCCGAGGCCATCGCCGCCGAACTCGACGGTGCCGAGCGCCGCACCGTCGCCGAGGCGACGGCCCTCCTCGACCGCCTGGTCGGTTCATGACAGCCCGCGACGCCGTCCCCGCGGCGATACCCCAGGCGCCAGAGACACCACAAGAGGCACCCGACCCGCCACCGCCACCCGCACAGAAGCCGACACAGGCTCAGGTGCCGAGACGGGCGCAGGCGCAGGAACAGACACCCACAGGCGCACCGGCCCAGGACGCCGGGCCCGGGTTCAGTGGTCGGCTCACCGCCCCGCTGCTGATCGGCTCGCTGCTCAACCCGCTCAACACCACCATGATCTCCACGGCCCTGGTGGCGATCGGGCACCACTTCGACATCGGTGCCGCCGACACCGCGTGGCTGATCTCGGTCCTGTATCTCGCGAGCGCCGTGGCCCAGCCCGTACTGGGCAAACTCGCCGACGTGCTAGGCCCCCGCCGCGTCTTCCTCGTCGGGCTGCTCGTCGTCATCGCGTCCGGCCTGGTCGGGATGGTGGCGCCGAGCTTCGGCTGGCTGATCGTGTCCCGGCTGCTGCTCGGCATCGGTACGTCGGCCGCCTATCCGGCCGCCATGGCGGTGCTGCGCGACGAGTCCGCCCGGATCGGCCGGACCACCCCGCGTTCCGTCCTGGCCCGGCTCTCCTTCGCGGCGCTCGGCAGCGCGGCCGTCGGCCCCACGCTCGGCGGGCTGCTGGTCATGGTCGTCGGCTGGCGCGGCATCTTCGCTGTCAACGTGCCCGTCGCGCTCATCGCCTTCGGTGCCGCCCTGCTCTGGATCCCGGCCGATCCGCCGCGCAGACGCGCCGCCGACGGCAGTACGCCACGGCTCGACCTGGACCCGATCGGAATCGGGCTCTTCACCACCGCTCTGACCGTGCTCGTCTTCTTCCTGCTCGACCTCGCCCACCCGATGTGGTGGCTCCTCGCACCCTTCGCGGTGCTCGGCGCCGCGCTGGTGCGGTGGCAACTCCGACGCCCGAACCCCTTCATCGACCTGCGGATGCTGGCGGGAAACGCCGCCCTCTCGCGGACGTACCTGCGGCACGGAGTCAGTTATCTGCTGATCTACTGCGTGATGTACGGATACACCCAGTGGCTGGAGGAAGCCCGTGGCTATTCGTCCGGGCACACCGGTCTGCTGATGCTGCCGATGTCCGTCGCCGCACTCGTCTGCTCACTGCTCGGTGCCCGTACCAAGGGCATCCGCGGTCCGCTCACCCTGGCCTGCGTACTGCTCACCGCCGGGGCGGGTCTGCTGATGTTCCTCTCCGGGGACACCCCGCTCGCCGTCCTGCTGCTCGCCGGGGCCTGCTTCGGCATCCCGCAGGGGCTGATCGGCACGAGCAACCAGGCGGCCGTCCAGGCCTACGCCCCCGCCGAGGCCATCGGCTCCGCCGCAGGCCTCCAGCGCACCGCCCAGTACATCGGGGCCATCACCGCGTCCAGCCTCATCGCACTCGCGTACGGCCAGTCCACCGGTGACCGAGGCCTGCACCTGATGGCCGGCGTCGCCGCCGTACTGGGCGTCCTCCTCATCCTTCTCACCGTCACCGACCGGGCCCTGCGCGGCCGGACCTGACAACCGTTTCCGCACCACTCGGCAAGGAGCACCACCATGAGCGCCACCACTCTCGACCCGAAGACCGCACTGGTCGTCGTCGACCTCCAGAAGGGCATCACCGGCCTGCCCACCGCCCACCCCAGCGCCGATGTCGTCGCCCACGCCGCGACCCTCGCCGACGCGTTCCGGGCCAAGGGCCTCCCGGTCGTCCTGGTCCGCGTCACCGGCGGCGCCCCCGGCCGCACCGAGGGCCCCGCCCGCTCCGGTCAGCCCGCCGCCGACTGGGCCGACATCGTCCCCGAGCTCGGCCCGCAGGAGGGCGACATCGTCGTCACCAAGCTGACGTGGGGCGCCTTCTACGGCACCGACCTCGACCTCCAGCTGCGCCGCCGCGGCGTCACCCAGGTCGTGGTGGCCGGGATCGCGACGAGCATCGGCGTCGAGTCCACCGCCCGCTCGGCGTACGAGCACGGCTACCACGTCACCGTCGCCACGGACGCGGTGACCGATATGAGCGCCGAGGCCCACGACAACAGCGTCGAGCGGATCTTCCCGCGCCTAGGCGAGACCGACACCACCGACGCGATCGTCAAGCTGCTGGGCTGACCGCCCGCGCGGCGGGGCCCGTCAGAACGACGTGCCCCGCCGCCGGATCTTGTTTCCCAGCCACACCAGCGGGTCGTGCGTGCGGTCCACGGCCCATTCCTTCAGCGGGCTTGATCTCACGTCCGCGCCTCACGTCCGCGCCTCACGTCCGCGCCTCACTTCCACAGTCATGACTTGTCATGCGCATGTCTAACTCAGTCCCGCGCGTCGCGTCATGTCCGGGAGGGTCGGGCTGCACCGCCCGTGCCCGCCCGTGCCCGGCGGGTCCCTGGAACGGCGGATTGCGGCCAGTGTCCGGTTCCGCCGCACGGGTGAGCTTCGGCCCGGCTGCGCCGTGTCTGCGGCGCCCCTCGCGCGTGGGCGCCTTCAGTGGATGAGCGGAACCAGTGTGATCAACTGCAAATGCCACCAAACACGCATAATCCGGTCCATTCGGTTACGGGTGGTCCGGGCTGTCTCCGGAGGTATCAGCCATGTCCCACGTCGGTGTCCCGCGCGGGACAGCCCGAAAGCGCCGCTCGCTCGCGCTCCTCACCACGGGTGTGCTCACGCTCCCCGTGCTGGCCGGCTGCAGCTCCGGCAAGGAGGAGGCGACCACCTCCGTCGTCCCGCAGGACATCGCGCCCGTGGCCCGCACCCAGGTCGCGGACGGCTCCACGGTCAACTGGGCGATCGACGCGATGCCCGCCACCCTCAACGCCTTCCAGGCCGACGCCGACAGTGCCACCGGCCGGATCACCGGCGCCCTCCTGCCGACGCTCTTCCCGCTGGACGCCAAGGGCCGGCCGCAGCTGAACCCGGACTACCTGGAATCCGCGAAGGTCGTCGAGAACGAGCCCCGGCAGGTGGTGCTCTACCGGCTCAACCAGCAGGCGGTCTGGAGCGATGGCCGGGAGATCGGGGCGCCGGACTTCGTCGCGCAGTGGCGGGCGCTGAGCGGCAAGGACTCCGCGTTCTGGACCGCCCGCAACGCCGGGTACGAGCGCATCGAGAAGATCGAGCGCGGCGCCGACGACCTGGAGGTCAAGGTCACCTTCGCCAAGCCGTACGCGGACTGGCGCTCCCTCTTCTCGCCGCTGTACCCCAAGCAGGTGACGGGCTCCCCGGACGCCTTCAACGACGGGGCGCGGTCCACGATCAAGGCCACCGCGGGACCCTTCCGGCTGCGTGACGTGGACACGGAGACGGGCTCCGTCACGCTGGCCCGGAACCCGCGCTGGTGGGGCGGTCCCGCCAAGCTCGACTCGCTGGTCTTCAAGGCCGTCAAGCCGCAGGACCGCGCCGAGGCGCTGGCCGAGGGAAAGATCGACGTCGCGGACATCGACCCGGCGGCGGCCCACCGCATCGCCCAGGCCGCCCGTGACACCGGCACCAGCGGGCCGCCCGCCCACGGCCCCGGCTCCGGGACCACCCCGGCCGCGGCCCTGCGGTCCTGGGCGCTGGCGCACGGCTCCGACGAGGACGCGGCCGCGGAGGCGCAGGCGGCCCGGGACGAGCAGGCACGGGCGGCCGAGGCGTACGCCACCGAGCAGAACGATCTGCGCGGCTACGTGGTCCGCAAGTCCCTGGAGCCCGCCTACACCCAGCTGGCCCTGAACGGCGAGACCGGGCCGCTCGCGGACGACCGGGTACGCCGAGCGGTGGCCCGCGCCCTGGACCGCCAGCAACTCGTCGACACCGTGCTCAAGCCCCTCGGTCTGCCCGCGGCCCCGCTCGGCAGCCACCTGGCCCTGGCCGGACAGCCCGGTTACAAGGACAGCAGCGGCGCACTCGGAGGCCAGGACACCAAGAAGGCCCAGGCGCTGCTGGCCGACGCGGGCTGGACGCAGGAGGGTGCCCTCAAGAAGACGGACGGCACCAAGGCGGGCAGCGAGGGCGAGAAGCAGACGGACAGGAAGGCCGAGGGCGACAAGAAGGCCGAAGAGAAGAAGGCAGCCGAGGACAAGAAGGACGACAGCAAGACCGACGACGCCGCTCGCCGCGAGCCCTCCAAGGACGACGGCCTCTACATCGTCGGCGACGACAGCAAGCCCGGTGAGGCCGAAGGCGCCGCCACCCGCGTCATCGCCCCGGCCCCCGCCGCCGCCGTGCAGAGCGCCGCTCTGCTGCGCCAGGCCGGACGCCTGGGTGAGACGGGCACCTCGGAGGACGCCCCGGCCAGGATCGCCGCCCAGGACCGGCAACCCGGCGGCGCCGCCGGAGCCTACGCACCGGTCGGCACCGCGGCGCCCGCCCCGGCGCCCGACGCCGCCCGCGGCCCGCTCGGCAAGGACGGCAAGCCGCTGTCCCTGAGGTTCGTCCTGCCCTCGGGGCCGGGCTCCGAGTCACTGCGCAGCGTCGGGGACAAGATCGCGGCGATGCTCGACACGATCGGGATCCGTACCGAGATCACCAAGGTCTCCGACGAGAGCTACTTCCGGGACCACGTCGCCTCCGGTGACTACGATCTGGCGCTCTACTCCTGGCCCGCGACCGCCTATCCGGCCACCGACGACCGCCCGATCTTCGCCAAGCCGGTGCCGGCCACCGACGGCTCGCTGCTCGTCGAGCAGAACTACACCCGCGTCGGCTCCGACCACATCGACCAGCTCTTCGACCAGGCGGCCGGGGAACTCGACGAGAGCGCGGCAACGAAGCTGATGAAGCAGGCGGACGCCCGGATCTGGGCCGTGGCGGGATCGATTCCGCTCTACCAGCGTCCGCAGCTCGTCGCGACCGACAAGAGGCTGGCCAACGTCGGCGCCTTCGGCTTCGGGGTGCCCCGCTACCAGGACATCGGCTTCAAGAAGCCGCAGGCGGCCGGCGCCCCCGCCGGTCCCAGGAAATAGCAGGTCAGCGCAGGGTTCCGAAAGCTCAGAACTGGCTCAATTCCCTTGCCCGCCGGCCTGTCGGCGGGCAAGGCTGTGTGTACCCGCTGACCCGGGTAGCCGCTCCGCCTCCCGGCCCAGGGGCCCCAACCCCGACGGCCGCGGCGCACCGGCAGCATTCCGAGCTCCCCCTCGGAACCGCGGCACCGGAGCCCCACCTCCGAGGCTGCCGGGCCCCGCGTCCGCGTTCGCGCCCGCCCGGGGGACCGTGTTCACGACCACCGGTGAAGACCGCCGGAACACCTGATCACGGGGGCGGAGAAACGGAGCGGACGCGGGCTTCCCAAGCGGCGTCGGGCCGCTCCATGGCCGGTATGACTTGCCCGGGAAGCCGCAGGGGCGACCGGCCCGTACCATGGGACTAGCCGTGGCGCGTCCGCCCGGCGGGCGTACGAGGACTCAAGACCGACTAAGACGCCTGAATCCCCGATCCGAGAGAAGCGCAAGCCACCCATGCCCACGCGCCACGACATCCGTAACGTAGCCATCGTCGCCCACGTCGACCACGGCAAGACCACGCTGGTCGACGGCATGCTCCGGCAGGCCGGCGCCTTCGCGGCGCACGCCGCCGAGAACCTCGACGAACGCATGATGGACTCGAACGACCTGGAGCGTGAGAAGGGCATCACGATCCTGGCCAAGAACACGGCCGTGAAGTACCACCCGAAGGATGGCGGCGACGTCATCACGATCAACATCATCGACACCCCCGGCCACGCCGACTTCGGTGGTGAGGTCGAGCGCGGCCTGTCGATGGTGGACGCGGTCGTGCTGCTGGTCGACGCCTCCGAGGGCCCGCTCCCGCAGACCCGCTTCGTGCTCCGCAAGGCCCTGACGGCCAAGCTGCCGGTCATCCTCTGCATCAACAAGACGGACCGCCCCGACTCCCGGATCGCCGAGGTCATCGACGAGACGTACGACCTCTTCCTGGACCTGGACGCCGACGAGGACCAGATCGAGTTCCCGATCGTCTACGCCTGTGCCCGTGACGGCGTCGCCTCGCTGACCAAGCCGGAGGACGGCACCGTCCCGCCGGACAGCGACAGCCTGGAGCCGTTCTTCAGCACGATCCTCTCCGCGGTCCCTGCCCCGGAGTACGACGAGGACGCGCCCCTCCAGGCCCACGTCACCAACCTGGACGCGGACAACTTCCTCGGCCGCATCGCGCTCTGCCGTGTCGAGCAGGGCGAGCTGCGCAAGGGCCAGACGGTCACCTGGATCAAGCGTGACGGCACGCAGTCCAACGTCCGCATCACCGAGCTGATGATGACCGAGGCGCTCACCCGCAAGCCGGCCGAGAAGGCCGGTCCGGGCGACATCTGCGCGATCGCCGGTATCCCGGACATCATGATCGGCGAGACCCTGGCCGACCCCGAGAACCCGATCGCGCTGCCGCTGATCACGGTCGACGAGCCCGCGATCTCGATGACCATCGGTGCGAACACCTCGCCGCTGGTCGGCAAGGGCGGCAAGGGCCACAAGGTCACCGCCCGCCAGATCAAGGATCGCCTGGACCGCGAGCTGGTCGGTAACGTCTCGCTCCGCGTCCTGGACACCGAGCGTCCCGACGCCTGGGAGGTCCAGGGCCGTGGTGAGCTCGCGCTGGCGATCCTCATCGAGACCATGCGCCGCGAGGGCTTCGAGCTGACGGTCGGTAAGCCGCAGGTCGTCACCAAGCAGGTCGATGGCAAGACGTACGAGCCCATCGAGCGCATGACCATCGACTCGCCCGAGGAGCACCTCGGCGCGATCACGCAGCTCATGGCGACCCGCAAGGGCCGCATGGAGACGATGACGAACCACGGTTCGGGCTGGGTCCGCATGGAGTGGATCGTCCCGTCCCGCGGCCTCATCGGCTTCCGTACGGAGTTCCTGACGCAGACCCGTGGCACCGGCATCGCGCACTCCCTCTTCGAGGGCCACGAGCCGTGGTTCGGTGAGCTGCGCACCCGTCACAACGGTTCGCTGGTCGCGGACCGCGCGGGCGTCGTGACGCCGTTCGCGATGGTCAACCTCCAGGAGCGCGGTGTCATCTTCACGGAGGCCACCACGGAGGTCTACGAGGGCATGATCATCGGTGAGAACTCGCGCTCCGACGACATGGACGTGAACATCACCAAGGAGAAGAAGCTCACCAACATGCGTGCGGCCTCCGCGGACACCACGGAGAACGTGGTGCCCGCCCGCAAGCTGTCGCTCGAGCAGTCGCTGGAGTTCTGCCGCGACGACGAGTGCATCGAGGTGACCCCGGAGACCGTGCGTATCCGCAAGGTCGTCCTGGACCAGAAGGAGCGCGGCCGCTCCGCATCGCGCGCCAAGCGCTGACCCGCCGTCCGCCCGGAGACCCGCCGGGCACGGCACAGGGGCACGGCCCGCACGGCACGCCAGAAGGGGGCCCGGCACCGCTCACGACGCGGTGCCGGGCCCCCTTCGCCATGACCGCCGCCGCACAGTCGGGACGCGGCACGGTGTGACAGCCACGCGGAGCGACCGCCGTGCGGGCCCGTGAGAGACGTGAACAAGCCACGCCTGCCTGCCTATTGGCTTACGCTGGGACCGTCCGTAACCGCCAACCCGGAGTCCGCTTCAGGCCGCCGCCGGTCGCGCCGCCACTCCGTGATTCGCCGGGTGCCGGGAAGGGCTGATCGGGCCCTTGAGGTCAACCCGATTTTGTGGACCATCCGTCCGGATATCGGGCGTCGCTCTCCGGAACATGTGTTAACAGTCCGTTTCGGGTGTGTCTGTCTGGGGTCATTTTGTCCGTATTTTGATCCACGCGGTCAGGCGATGTTGTCAAACCGAGACCCTTTAAGTGTGGTTTACGGCCCAGTCGTACTTAATAGTTGGCTCCATTGAGCTCGGGTCAATGGGTCACGCACTGTGGGGAGTGCCGACTCACGAGCACACTCAGGGCACTGAAACGATCACCGTCAGGGGTGTCGGTGTATCAATCCAGTGCCCTTCTTGTAGTCAAAAGTGGACTCATGAGGAGGAACCCATGCGTGGTGCCAAGAGCGCCAAGTGGGTCGCGGGAGCGGCCATCATCGCCCTGGCTGCGACCGCTTGTGGCGGCGGGGACGACGACGCCGACAAGGGCAAGGGCGGCTCCAAGGGAGCTGTCAACGCCGATGGCATCTTCTCCGTCGAGGTCGGTGAGCCGCAGAACCCGCTGCAGCCGGCCAACACGATGGAGTCGAACGGCAGCATCGTCACCGACTCGATCTTCTCGCAGCTGGTCGACTACGACCCGGCCGGCAAGCTTGAGATGATCAACGCCGAGTCTGTCGACACCAAGGACAGCAAGCTCTGGACGGTCAAGCTCAAGAAGGACTGGAAGTTCCACGACGGGACCCCGGTCACGGCGGAGTCGTACATCAAGGCCTGGAACTGGGCCGCGAACATCAAGAACAACCAGACCAACGCGTCCTGGTTCGGTGACATCAAGGGCTACTCCGACGTCCACCCCGAGGACGCCAAGGCCAAGCCGAAGTCGGACGCCATGTCCGGTCTGAAGAAGGTGGACGACTACACGTTCACCATCGAGCTGAACTCGGCGCTGCCGTACTTCTCTTACAAGCTCGGCTACACGGTCTTCTCCCCGCTCCCCGAGTCCTTCTACGCGGACCCGAAGGCCGCCGGCGAGAAGCCGGTCGGCAACGGCGCGTACAAGTTCGTCAGCTGGGACCACAAGAAGCAGATCAAGGTCGTCCGCAACGACGACTACAAGGGTGCCGACAAGGCGAAGAACGGTGGTGTGGTCTTCAAGAACTACACCACCCTCGAAACCGCCTACGAGGACCTGAAGTCGGGCAACGTCGACGTCCTCCGTCAGATCGGCCCGAAGGACCTCCCGGTGTACCGGGCGGACCTCGGTGACCGCGCGGTGGACAAGCCGTACTCGTCCATCCAGACGATCGCCGTCGCCTTCTACACCAAGCAGTTCAAGGACATCGACCCGAAGGTCCTCCAGGGCCTGTCGATGGGCATCGACCGCGACACGATCACCAAGACCGTGCTCCAGGGCACGCGCGAGCCGGCCACCGGCTGGGTCGCCCAGGGTGTTCTCGGCTACCAGAAGGACGCCGCGGGCGACGTCACCAAGTACGACCCGGCGAAGGCCAAGAAGCTCATCAAGGAAGGCGGCGGCGTTCCGGGCAACAAGATCTCGATCCAGTTCAACGCCGACGGCGGCCACAAGGAATGGGTTGAGGCGGTCTGCAACAGCATCAAGCAGTCCACCGGAGTCGCGTGCACCACCGACTCGAAGGCCGACTTCCAGGCCGACACGAACGCGCGTGACGACAAGCAGGTCAAGTCCCTGTACCGCTCCGGCTGGGTGCTCGACTACCCGGTGAACGCGAACTTCATCTCGGACCTGTTCCGTACCGGCGCAGCCGGTAACCAGGGTGACTTCTCGAACAAGGGCCTTGACGCGGAGATCAAGAAGGCCGACTCCGCGGCTTCCCTCGACGCGTCCGTCGCGGCCTACCAGAAGATCGAGAAGGAGCTGGTGAACTACATGCCCTCCATCCCGCTCTGGTACTACAAGGTCAACGCCGGCTACTCCGAGAAGGTCCAGAACGTCGATTACGCGCAGGACGGCGACCCGATCCTGACCAAGATCGAAGTCAAGAAGTAACCACACCGACGTAGTCCGCGCGCAGGCGCGGGACCGCTGAAAGACGGTCCGCGCCTGTCCGCACGCCGTGGCCGGGGGGCCCTTCCACACATCCGACGAACCCTCAAGGGGCAGTCGGGTGCGGGGGAGGGCCCGTTGGCTGCTGCTTGCCTATTACATGGAGGCATGATGGGGCGCTATGTCGCACGACGACTGCTCCAGATGATCCCGGTCTTCCTCGGGACAACGCTGCTGATCTTCCTGATGGTCTACACGCTGCCCGGCGACCCCGTGCGCGGGCTCTTCGGGGACAAGGGTGTCGATCCGGCCACACTGGCGAGACTTCGCCATGAAAAGGGCCTTGATCTGCCGATTCTGCAGCAGTACTGGAATTACATGACAGGCATCGTCCTGCATTTCGATTTCGGTGATCAGATAGCCAGCGGACGTCCCGTCACGGACGTCCTCGGCGACGCGTTCCCCGTCACCCTCCGGCTGGCCGGCATGGCGTTCGCCATCGAGATCGTCGTGGGCATCAGCCTCGGGACGATCGCCGGCCTGCGCGCCGGCCGGCTCACCGACAACGTGATCCTGGTCTTCACCCTGCTGATCATCTCGATCCCGGTGTTCGTCCTCGGCTTCATCATCAAGACGGTGTTCGCCTTCCAGCTCGGCTGGATAGACCCGAACGTGTCCGGTGAGGCGAAATGGAGCGAACTACTGGCACCAGCCATCGTGCTGGGATCACTCTCGCTCGCCTACGTCGCGCGGCTCACGCGTACGACGATGGCCGAGAACCTGCGCTCGGACTACATGCGCACCGCCATCGCCAAGGGACTTCCCAAGCGGCGCATCGTCGGTGTGCACCTGATGCGCAACTCGCTGATCCCCGTGATCACCTTCCTCGGCACCGACCTGGGTGCCCTGATGGGCGGCGCGGTCGTCACCGAGGGCCTGTTCAACGTGAAGGGCATCGGCGGCACGATCTACGAGTCGATCGTCAAGCGCGAGGGCACGACGCTCGTCGGCCTCGTCACCATCCTGGTGCTCGTCTACCTCCTCATGAGCCTCATCGTCGACCTGCTGTACGCGGTCCTGGACCCGAGGATCCGTTATGCCTGACGTGACCAAGACCGCTCCCGCGCCCGAGGACGCCAAGGCGCCCCTCGCGGACCCGTCGGCGGTAGTCAAGGCCGACAAGGCCCGCAGCCTGTGGGGCGATGCCTGGCGGGACCTGCGTTCCAACTGGTACTTCATCATCTCGTCCGTGCTGATCGTGATCCTGCTGTTGATGGCCGTATTCCCCAGCCTGTTCACGAGCGCCTCACCGTCCTCCGCCGACCTGGTCCACCACTACCTGGGCAAGCCGGAGCTGGGCAAGATCGGTTCCGAGGGCTGGCTCGGCTACGACGGCCAGGGCCACAGCGTCTACGCGCGTGTCATCTACGGCACCCGCGCGTCGATCACCGTCGGTGTCTGCGTCACCATCGCCGTGACGGTCGTCGGCGGTCTGGTCGGCATGCTCGCCGGTTACTTCGGCGGCTGGGTGGACGCCCTGCTCTCCGGCTTCTTCACCAACGTCTTCCTGGGAATTCCGTTCCTGCTCGGCGCCATGGTCGTGCTCCAGGCGTTCTCCGAGCGCAGCGTCATGGTCGTGATCTTCGCCCTGGCGTTCCTCGGCTGGACCCAGATCGCACGTGTCATGCGTGGTGCGGTGATCGTCATCAAGCAGTCGGACTACGTGCAGGCCGCCAGGGCACTCGGCGCGGGTACCGGCCGGATCCTCTTCCGGCACATCCTGCCCAACGCCATGGCCCCGGTGATCGTGGTCGCCACCATCTCGCTCGGCGTCTACATCTCGGCCGAGGCGACGCTGTCCTACCTCGGTCTCGGCCTCGCCGACCCGACCATCTCCTGGGGCATCGACATCTCCGGTGGCGCGAGCCAGATCCGCACCGCGCAGCACATCCTGCTGTACCCGTCGATCATGCTCAGCATCACCGTTCTGGCGTTCATCATGCTCGGCGAAGCCGTCCGTAACGCCCTCGATCCCAAGTCGCGATAAGGAGGGTGAACGTGACCACCATCGACAAGACCGCCGAAGTCCCGTCCCCGCGCTCGGGTGACGACTACGTCGGCCCGCTGCTCGAAGTCCGTGATCTGCACGTGGAGTTCCACACCCGTGACGGTGTGGCCAAGGCGGTCAACGGTGTCAACTACACCGTGAACGCCGGTGAGACCCTCGCCGTGCTCGGTGAGTCGGGCTCCGGGAAGTCCGTGACGGCCCAGGCCATCATGGGCATCCTCGACATGCCGCCGGGGAAGATCCCGCACGGCGAGATCCTCTTCCGCGGCCAGGACATGCTGAAGATGTCCTACGAGGAGCGCCGGAAGATCCGCGGCCAGAAGATCGCGATGATCTTCCAGGACGCGCTCTCCTCGCTGAACCCGGTCCTCAGCGTCGGCTACCAGCTCGGCGAGATGTTCCGGGTCCACCAGGGCCTGTCCAAGAAGGAAGCCAAGGCCAAGGCCATCGGGCTGATGGACCAGGTCAAGATCCCCGCCGCGGCGGCCCGCATCGCGGATTACCCGCACCAGTTCTCCGGCGGCATGCGCCAGCGCATCATGATCGCCATGGCGCTGGCCCTGGAACCGGACCTGATCATCGCGGACGAGCCGACCACCGCGCTCGACGTGACGGTCCAGGCCCAGGTGATGGACCTGCTCGCGGAGCTCCAGCGCGAGTACAACATGGGCCTGATCCTGATC
>CBRG010000140.1 GCA_000470535.1 Streptomyces sp. AW19M42 | reverse complement strand
GCCCGGCGCGGCGGCCGGCGGGGTGTCCGGGTGCGTCCGCGCCCCCAGCCAGTGGCCCACGGTCGCGGCCAGCTCCTCCGGCGGGACGACCGCGTCCAGCTGGCCGGCCGCCAGCTGGCCCTCCGCGCTGTACGCGGCCGGGTCCGCGCCGGGTGGCCGTACCCGGGAGCCGGCGAAGCCGACCTGGGCCCCGGGCAGCGCCAGGATCACATCGGCGCCCGCACCGAGGGTCGCCCAGCCGCCGCCGGTCGTCGGGTCGCGCAGCACCGCGAGCTGCGCCGGACCGGCCGCCCGCAGCCGGGCAGACGCGGCGGCCACCCGGTGCAGCTGGGTGAGCGCGATCATGCCCTCCTGTATCCGGCTGCCGCCCGTGGCGATCAGCGAGACGAGGGGGAGCCGCCGGGCCACGGCCTCCTCGTACGCCGCCTCCAGCCGGTCCCCGGTGCGCTGCCCGAGCGAGCCGCCGAGGAAGCCGAACTCGAACGAGACCAGCACGCAGCGGTGGCCCCCGACGGTGGCGAGGCCGTGCACGACGGACTCCCGCTCGCCGGTGCGGGCGGTGGCCCGTGCCCGGGAGTCCGCGTATCCCGTCCAGCCGAGGGGGCCGTCGGCCGCGGTGTCCTCGCGCGGTGCGGTGGACTCGGTGAAGTCGGCGGTGACGGCGGCGATCGCCGCGCGGGCCGACAGCCGGTCAGCCATGGAGCGACCGCTTCATGATCTTGCCCAGGTCGTTGCGCGGCAGCGCGTCCAGGTAGCGGACGGTGCGCGGCCGCTTGTGCGGGGAGAGCTGGGCCGCGACATGGCCGGCGAGCTCGTCGGCCGTGGGCGGGGAGCCGGGGTCGGCCGGCACCACCCAGGCGACGATCCGTTCGCCCAGGTCCGGGTCGGGTTCGCCGGTGACGGCGGCCTCGCGGACGCCCGGGTGCTCCAGCAGGGCGTTCTCGATCTCGCCCGCGCCGATCTTGTAGCCGCCGCTCTTGATCAGGTCGGTGGCCTTGCGGCCGACGATCCGTACGTACCCGTCGGGGTCGAGGGTGGCCATGTCCCCGGTGCGGAACCAGCCGTCGGCGGTGAGGGCCGCGGCCGTCGCGTCGGGGCGGTTGAGGTAGCCGGTGAACAGGTTCGGGCCGCGCACCTGGATCTCACCGATGGACGCGGGGTCCGTGAGGGCGCTGCCGTCCTCCTCGACCAGGCGGAGTTCGACGCCGCGCAGCGGGGCGCCGACGGTGCCGGGGCGGGCCTCGCCATCGGCCCGTACGCCCGTGTTCATGAGCGTCTCCGTCATGCCGTACCGCTCGATGACCCGGCGGCCGGTCGCCGCCGCGATCCGCTCGTGGTCGTGGACCGGCAGCGCCGCAGAGCCGGAGACCAGCAGCCGGGCGCCCGCGAGGGCCTTCGCGAGCCCGCCGGACGCGGCCGGCCCGTCAAGCGCTTCCGCGATGCGGTGGTACATCGTCGGCACACCGAACAGCATCGTGCCGCCCGACTCCAGCTCCCGGGCCACGCCCTCGGTGGAGAACCGGCCGAGATGGCGCACCGAACCGCCCCGCCGCAACGGGCCCAGGACGCCGAGGATCAGGCCGTGCACGTGGAACAGCGGCAGCGCGTGGACGAGGACGTCGTCGCCGGTCCACTGCCAGGCGTCCTCCAGCGCGTCCAGGGTGGCGGCGACGGCCCGGCGCGGCAGGATCGCACCCTTGGGCGGGCCGGTGGTGCCGGAGGTGTACACGATCAGGGCGGGGGACTCGGGGGAGGGCTCGGGGAAACCGGCGGAGGAGGCGGCGGGAGATCGCGGTGCGGCGGTCGTGTCCACGTCCACCCTGACCAGTGCGGCCAGCGCCGGAGGCAGCACGTCACCGGCCGCCGCCAGCACGGTCGAGGGCGCGCTGTCGGAGACGATGTGGGCCAGCTCCCGCTCGCCCGTCTTCGGGTTGAGCGGCACGGCGGGCACCCCCGCCCGTAGCGCGGCGACCACCGCGACCACGGTCTCCGGGGTCGCGGTGGCCCAGACGGCTACCCGGCCGGCCTCCGCGATCCGGGCCGCGAGCGCATCCGCCGCCGCGGCCAACCGGCCGTAACTGAGGGACTGTTCGCCGAACCGGACGGCTTCAGCGGCGGCCGGCGAACCGGCGGGGGCCTGGAGTGCAGGCAAGAGTGGCATCACTCTGCGAAGCCTAAGGGCTGCCCGGCGGATCAGGGCCGGGGTCATGCTGTCCCGCACGGCACCTCGCCGCATCGCCTCGCGTCGCCGGAGTGTCCGAATCGCTCCGCGACGAGGACCCTCCGGCGCCTCGCGACGCACGCACCAGACATCGCGCCTTTCCGGGCCCTGATCCGTCGGACAGGCCCTGGAGAGGCGAAGCGCTTCCGTCCTCGGAGTGTGCCCCGGAACCGGTGCCGGATTGCTGTACGGGGCATCCGGCGGGGATTTGGATACGACCTTGACAAATTAATTTTGCGTTGCCAGCATGCAAAAAGTTCACTCCAGCAGGGCATCTCGGCGCGACAGGAGGCAAAAAGCCGGCCGCACCGCCGCACCTCCGACAGCACACGCACGTCGCAAAGCGCGACACAGCGCCTTGCCTGACAACCCCACGCACCGTCAGGAAGGAAGCGTTCATGCCTCTGTCCCCACCCCTGTGGTCCAGGGTCCTCACGGCCCTCACCCTGGTGGCCACCGGCGGTCTCGCCGCCGGCACCGCGGTGGCCGCGCCCGTAGTCCCCGCCGCGCTCCACGCACAGGCCGACATCCCGGCCGCCGACTACCAGCAGGTCCAACTGGCCCTGGGTCAGGACGAGCTGGGCGAGGCCATGTCCCTCGCCGTCCTCCCGGACAGGTCTGTCGTCCACACCGCCCGGGACGGCACGGTCCGGCTGACCGACGCCGCCGGGACGACGAAGACGGCCGCCAAGCTCAATGTCTACACACATGACGAGGAGGGGCTCCAGGGCGTTGCGGCCGACCCGGACTTCGCCACCAACCGCTACCTCTACCTCTATTACTCACCCGTACTGGACACCCCGGCCGGCGACGCCCCGGTGACCGGCTCCGCCGCCGACTTCGAGGCCTGGAAGGGCCACCTCAACCTCTCCCGGTTCACGATGAAGGCCGACGGCACCCTCGACACCGCGAGCGAGAAGGTCGTCCTCGAAGTCGCCAATGACCGGGGCCAGTGCTGCCACGTCGGCGGTGACATCGACTTCGACGCCGCCGGGAACCTCTACCTGACCACCGGCGACGACACCAACCCCTTCGAGTCGGCCGGATACGCGCCGATCGACGAACGCACCGAACGCAACCCGCAGTTCGACGCCCAGCGTTCCTCCGGGAACACCAACGACCTGCGCGGCAAGCTGCTGCGGATCAAGCCGACGGCCGACGGCGGCTACACCGTCCCGGCCGGCAACCTCTTCGCCCCCGGCACGGAGAAGACCCGGCCGGAGATCTACGCGATGGGCTTCCGCAACCCGTTCCGGATGTCCGTCGACAAGCCGACCGGCACCGTGTACATCGGCGACTACGGTCCCGACGCCGGCACCACCGACGCCGGCCGCGGCCCCAGCGGCCAGGTCGAGTTCGACCGGGTCACCGCCCCCGGCAACTTCGGCTGGCCCTACTGCACGGGCACCAACACCGCCTCGGAGACGTACAACGAGTACACCTTCCCGAGCGGCCCCTCCGGTGCGAAGTACGACTGCGGGGGCGGCCCGGCCAACAACTCCTTCCGCAACACCGGCCAGTCGACGCTGCCCGCCGTGCAGCCCGCCTGGATCAGGTACGCGGGGGACGCGGGCTCCCCGCCCGAGTTCGGCAGCGGCTCCGAATCGCCGATGGCCGGCCCCGTCTACCACTACGACGCGGACCTCGACTCGGCCGTGAAGTTCCCCGCGTCGCTCGACGACCGCTTCTTCGCCACCGAGTACGGCCGCAAGTGGATCAAGCCGATCGAGGTGAAGGCCGACGGGTCGCCGGGCACGATCGACACCTTCCCGTGGACCGGGACCCAGGTGATGGACTCCGCGTTCGGCCCGGACGGCGCGCTGTACGTCCTGGACTACGGCACCGGCTCCGGCAACCAGGCGCTGTACCGCGTCGAGTACCTGGCGGGCAGCAACCGCTCCCCGGTCGCCAAGGCCGCCGCGGACCGCACCTCAGGACCCACCCCGCTCGACGTCGCCTTCTCCGCGGCCGGCAGCGCGGACCCCGAGGGCGGGGCGCTGAGCTACGCCTGGGACTTCGGTGACGGCGCCACCTCCACCGACGCGAATCCGCAGCACACCTACACCACCGCCGGAACCTTCAACCCGACCCTCACGGTCACCGACCCCGAGGGACTCACGGGCACCGCCAGTCTCGTTGTCACGGCCGGCAACACCGCCCCCACGGTCACCCTGACCACACCGGCCAACGGGGGACTCTTCTCCTTCGGTGACTCCGTGCCCTTCACCGTCACGGTCACCGACCCCGAGGACGGCACCGTCGACTGCTCGAAGGTCAAGGTGACCTACCTCCTGGGCCACGACAGCCACCGCCACCAGATCACCTCGAAGGACGGCTGCACCGGCACCATCGACGTACCCGTCGACGGCGAGCACGACAGCGCCGCCAACATCTACGGGGTCTTCGACGCCGAGTACACCGACGCCGGCGGGCTCACCGGCCACGGTGCCAACATCCTCCAGCCCCGGCACCGGCAGGCCGAGCACTTCGCCGCGCAGTCCGGCATCGAGACCGCCCAGCACGGAGCGGCGGAGGGCGGCGCCACCGTCGGCTTCACCGACAACGGCGACTGGATCTCCTTCGAGCCGTACGTCCTGGCCAACGCGACCGGCGTCTCGGCCCGGGTCTCCTCCGCCGGTCCCGGCGGCACGCTGGAGGTGCGCGCGGGTTCCCCGACCGGCACCCTGCTCTCCACCCTGACCGTCGCACCCACCGGCGACTGGGAGACCTTCACCGACGTCTCGGCGCACGTGACCGACGCGCCCGCGGGCACCACCGAACTCTTCCTCGTCTTCAAGGGGCCCACGGGCCAGGGGAACCTGTTCGACCTGGACGCCTTCACCTTCGAGACGGGGGAGTGACGGCACATGAGACGCCAACTCACCCGGCGCGCACGCCATATCGCGTGCGCGGCCGCCCTGGCCCTCGGCGCCGCCTTCCTGGCCCCCGCCCCGGCGGGAGCCGCCGCGGCCGCTGACCCGTACGACGTACTGGTCTTCTCCAAGACCGCCGGATTCCGGCACGACTCCATCCCGGCCGGCATCACCGCGATCCAGGAACTGGGCGCGGCGGACGGCTTCGGCGTCACGGCCACGGAGGACGCCGCCGCCTTCACCCCTTCGAGCCTCGCCGGGTACGAGGCGGTGGTCTTCCTCAGCACCACCGGCGACGTCCTGGACACCGCCCAGCAAGACGCCCTGTCGGCGTACGTGGACGGCGGCGGCGGATTCGTCGGTGTCCACGCGGCCGCCGACACCGAGTACGACTGGCCGTCCTACGAGCACCTCGTCGGCGCCTGGTTCAAGAGCCACCCGGCGATCCAGGAGGCGAAGGTCGTCACGGAGGACCACGCCCACCCGGCGACCTCGCACCTCGACGACGTCTGGACCCGGACCGACGAGCTGTACAACTACCGCACCAACCCGCGCGCCGACGTCCACGTGCTCCAGACCCTGGACGAAAGCAGCTACACCGGCGGCGAGATGGGCGGCGACCACCCGATCACCTGGTGCCACCCGCAGCAGGAGGGGCGGTCCTTCTACACCGGACTCGGCCACACCATCGAGTCGTACAGCGATCCGGACTTCCGCCAACTGCTGCTCGGCGGCATCCAGTACGCGGCCGGCACGGTGTCGGCCGACTGCGGCTCCAAAAGCGCGGACCCCAGTGACGAGCCCGTGGAGGCGGAGTCGTACACCTCCGCCTCCGGCGTGCAGAGCGCCGCGCACGCCGGGGCCGGCGGCGGGGCCACGCTCGGCTACATCGACAACGGTGACTGGACGGGCTACGCCTCCGTCGACACCGCCGGGGCCACCTCCTTCACCGCGAAGGTCTCCTCCGCCGGGGCCGGCGGCACCATCGAGGTGCGCTCCGGCTCGGCCACCGGACCGCTGCTCGGCTCTGTGGACGTCGCCCCGACCGGCGGCTGGGAGACCTTCACGGAGGTGACCGGCCCCCTCACCGGCGCCGGTTCCGGGCCGCTGTTCCTCCGGTTCACCGGGGGTGCGGGCTCCCTCTTCGACATCGACAGCTTCACCCTGGCCAAGGAGCAGGACACCAAGGCCGCCGGCTCCTCCAACGTGCACCTCTTCTACTACCCCTGGTACGGCACCCCGGAGACCAACGGCAGCTGGCGCCACTGGGAGCAGGGCGGCCACACCCCACCCGACGACATCGGCGCCGACCTCTACCCGAAGCTCGGTCCGTACGACTCCGATGACGCCGCCGGGGCGGTCGAGCAGCACATGAAGTGGATCGAGCAGTCGGGCGCCGGAGTCATCGTCTACAGCTGGTGGGGACAGGGCGGCTACGAGGACAAGCTCGCCCCGACGGTCCTGGCCGCCGCCGCCCGGCACGGCATCAAGGTCGCCTGGCACATCGAACCGTACGGCGACCGGACGGCGGCCTCCGTGGTCGACGACATCGCCTATCTGAACAGCGAGTACGGCGACAGCCCCGCCTACTACCGGGACGCGGAGCACGGCAACCGCCCGGCGTTCTACATCTTCGAGAGCCTCAGGATCCAGGACTGGTCGGCCCTGGACGCCGTGAGCGACAGCGCGATCGTCCTCGCCCAGACCACCGACACCACCAAGGTCGCGCACTTCGGCGGGATCTACACCTACGACGGCATCGCCGGTGCCACCGCCCCCGGCTGGAAGCAGGCGGGGGAGTACGCCGAGGCCAACAACCTGGTCTGGGCGCCCTCGGTGGCCCCCGGCTACATCGACGACCGGGCCGTGCCCGGCAACACCACCCCCACCCTGGGACGCGAGGACGGCGCCTCCTACGACCTGGAGTGGACCAACGCCCTCGACCCGGCCATCGGCGGATCGCCCTCCTGGGTCTCCGTCACCTCCTTCAACGAATGGCACGAGGGCAGCCCGATCGAACCCGCGTCGAGCACCCCGCCCGCCGGACACGACTACCAGACGTACGAAGGGGCGTACGGGAAGACCGGGGCCGCCGCGGAGACGGCCTACCTCGACCGGACGGCGTACTGGGCCGACCGGTTCGAGCAGCAGCGTGACGAGGCCCGGTCCGCGGACTGAGCCGGCCCACGACGAACGGCAGCGTCCCGCCGGGCCGCTGCCGTTCCTTCTCCGTGCCGGGCCCTCAGGCCTCCCGCTCGATGGTCCGCATCCGCCCGTACGCGTACACACAGCCGGCCAGCGCCAGATCGGACAGCAGCATGAAGCCGATCGAGTAGGAGCCCTTCGAGCTGTAGATCGCACCCATCACCAGTGGCGGCACGAAGCCGCCGAGCCCGCCCATCGCACCGACGATCCCGGTCACGCTGCCCACCTTCGCCTGCGGGGTCACCTGGGAGACCAGGGCGAAGACGCTGCCGCTCGCGGTACCGAGACCGGCCGCCATGATCAGCAGCGCGATCGTGCCGCCGGGCATCAGCTTCGGGTCGAAGGCCTGGACGATCGCCATCAGCGCGGCCACGCCGAGCGCCGCGGAGGAGACCAGCGCCGGGTGCATCCGGTCCGAGAGCCAGCCGCCGATCGGCCGGAAGACCACCGTGACCAGGGCGAACCCGGCGGCCTTCGTACCGGCGTCGGTCGGTGAGAGGTCGTACCAGGTCTTCAGGTACGTCGGCAGATAGACGCCGAACGCCACGATGCCGCCGAAGCCGATCGCGTACAGCGCCGACAGCTCCCAGGTGACCCGCAGCCGCCCCGCCGCGCCCAGCCGGTGGGCCAGCGTGTCGGTCGGCACCTGCCGCCCCGGCCGGTCGTTGACCAGCACCGCCGCCAGCGCCGCGTACACCACGAGCGCCCCGGCGACCACCAGGAACGGCAGGTTGTCGCCGTGCTCGGCGATCCGCGGGGTGAAGTACCCCGACAGCGCCACACCGCCCATGCCCATGCCGAACACTCCGAGGGCCAGGCCCCGCTCCGCGGGCGGGAACCACGAGTTGACCAGCGGGATGCCGATCGCGAACGTCGTACCGCCCAGCCCCAGCAGGAAGCCCACGGCCAGCATCGCGCCGTAGGAGTCCTTCGCCGGGATCAGCAGCAGCACCGGCACGATGGTGAGCGCCGAGACCATCGGGAACATCAGCCGCGCCCCGAACTTGTCGGTGAGCGCGCCCACCGGGATCCGTCCCAGCGAACCGACCAGCACCGGCACGGCGACCAGCAGCGACTGCTGGAACGAACTCAGCCCGAGCCGCTCCTTGTACGCATCGGACATGGGCGCGATCAGATTCCAGGCCCAGAAGGTGAGCGCGAAGCCGATCGTGGCCATCACGAGGTTGCGGTAGGCGGCGCCCGAGGCGGCCGGAGCGGATGACTGCTTGACGGCTGTGTCCACACAGTCAGTCAAGGTCGGAAAAAGCCCCCGAGCCCGTCGGCGTGCTCCATCCGGGGACCGGGAAAGAGCCGCCCGAAGTCGTAAATGTCCGAAAGCTGGGACAATCGCGGTATGGACCGTCTGGACAGGGAAATCCTCGGCGTCCTCCAGGAGGACGCACGGATCTCGTACCGCGATCTGGGGGAACGGGTCGGGCTCAGCGCCAACGCGGCGGCCGACCGGGTGCGGCGGCTGCGCCGCGACGGTGTCATCCGCGGCTTCACCGTGATCATCGACCCCGCCGCCGACACCCGGACCGGCCTCGTCGTCTTCATCGACGTGACCCTGCGGATGGACACCACCAACGAGGTCTTCGAGCGGGCCGTGCTGACCCTGCCCGGCATCACCGAGGTGGTGCACGTGACGGGCGGCCACGACTACCTCGTACGCGCCGCCGCCGCCGACACTGCGGCGCTCGACGCCCTGCTGCGCAGGCTCAGGCGGGAGGCGGGCGTCGCCCACTCCCACACCAGGGTCGCGCTCAGAGGGGCGCCTGCCAGCTGACGGCCGGCGGCCGCGAGCCGTCCTCTTCCCGCCCGTCGTCCCGGACCGTCAGCCGGACGGCTGCCCGGCCGTCCGGCAGCACCGCCGTCGCATCGACCACCACATCGATCTCCGAGACCCCGGCCCGCCGGTGCGCGGCCGCCAGCGCCCCGCGCAGCGCGGCCAGCAGCTGCCCGCCCACCGGCTCCCGCACGAGGGCGTCCACCGCCCCGGTGAAGTGCACCGACGGCGGGAAACCCAGCACCGCGGCCGCTCCCCGGGTCTCCCGCAGCACCTGGCCGCGGAAGGTGGTGGGGGCCTCCGCGGGCGGCTGCTGGAGGGCGAAGATGGTCGTCCTGACCTCCTGGATCGTGGAGTCCAGCTCGTCGACCGCCCGGCCGAGCAACTCGTCGGTCCGGCCGGTGGCGGCCCGGCGGCGGGTCGACTCCAGCATCATCTCGGTGGCGAACAGCCGCTGGACGACGAGGTCGTGCAGATCGCGGGCGATCCGGTCCCGGTCCTCGTACACCGCCAGCTGTTCCCGGTCGTGCTGGGCGTCCGCCAGGACCAGCGCGAGTGCGGCCTGCGAGGCGAACTGCGAGGCCAGCAGCCGGTCCACGGCCGTGTACGGGGGGCCGCCGCGCCGCCGGGGCAGGGCGAGGGTGCCGATGAGCCGCCCGCCGCTCTGCAACGGCAGCATCATGCTGGGGCCGAACCGGGACCGTACGTGGGTGGTCATCCGGGGATCGGTCGCGGAGTCCTCCAGGAAGACCGGCTCGCCGCCCAGCAGCTGCACCAGGACGGGGGAGCCGGGTTCGATGGCGGTGCCCACCAGGCCGGCCGGGTCGTCGAGCGTGGACGCGACGACGATCTCCATCCCGCCCTCCTCGGTCGGCTGGAGGATGACCCCGGCGGTCGCGTCGCTCAGGATCCTGGCGCGTTCGGCCACGGTCATCAGCGCATCGGCCGCGTTCTCCCCGGTCAGCAGGGTGTTGGTGACCGCGGCCGCGCCCTCGATCCAGCGTTCCCGCTGCCGGACCGTCTCGTAGAGCCGGGCGTTGCCGATCGCGATCCCGGCCTGCGAGGCGAGGACCCGCAGGAGCGCCGCATCGGTGTCGGTGAAGTGCGCGGTGCTCTTCTCGGTGAGGTAGATGTTCCCGAAGACCTCGTCGTGGACCAGGATCGGGGCGCCGAGGAACGAGTGCATCGGGGGGTGGCCGGGAGGCAGGCCGCTGGAGCGCGGGTCGGCGGTGAGGTCGTCGGAGCGCAGCGGCCGTGACTCATCGATGAGCGCGCCGAGCATGCCCGTGTGGCCGTCGGGGAGGTCCCCGATGGCCTCCCGTTCGGCGTCGGTCACTCCGCAGACGAACAGTTCGCGGATGGTGCCGTGCTCGGGGTCCAGCACGCCCAGCGCGCCGTAGCGGGCCCCGGTGAGGGCGGCGGCGGTCTCGATGATCTGCTGGAGGGTGGCCCGCAGCCCGAGATCGGTGCCGACGCTCAGCACCGCCTCCAGGAGCTTGGGCAGCCGGGGCGTCTGCGGCACTCCTGCGCGGGGTGCCTCGTCGCCTGGTTCGTCGGTCATCCGCCGTACGACCCGGGGTGCTCAGCAGGAGAGCGGGTCGAGGACCATCGGGCGGATCTTGCCGTCCAGCATGGCGCCGAGCCCCAGGACCGAGCAGACGTCGGGCCGCTCGGCGATCCGTACCGGCATGCCTGTCGCCTCGCGCAGCATCTGGTCGAGGCCGGGCAGCAGCGCGCTGCCGCCGACCATCATGATCCCGCAGTCCGCGAGGTCGGCCACCAGATCGGGCGGGCAGTCCCGCAGCACCTTGCCCAGGCCGTCCAGGACCGAGGTCAGCGGGCGGTGGATCGCCTGCCGCACGGCGGCGGTGTCGACCTGTACGGAGCGGGCCAGGCCGGTGGCCACGTCCCGGCCGTGGATCTCGGTCACGGCGGGCCCGTGCGGGGTCAGGCCGTTGCCGCTGAGAGCCAGTTGCAGGGGGCGTACGGACTGGCTCGGCAGCATCAGCTCGTGGTACTGGCGCAGGTGCTGGATGACCGCGTGGTCGATCGCGTCGCCGCCGATCGGGATGCGTACGGCGGTCACGATCGAGCCGAGTGAGAGCACCGCGATCTGGGTGGTCGCGGCCCCGCACACCATGATCATGGTGGCGGTCGGCTGCTCCACCGGCAGCCCGCAGCCCACGGCCGCCGCGATCAGGGTGTCGACCAGCTCCACGCGGCGGGCGCCGAGGCCGACCAGGGTCTCGACGGCGGCCCGCTGAGCGAGCGGATCGCTGTCGTGCGGGGTGCAGGCGGCGGCGCGCAGCCGGGGCTTGCGGCGCAGCTGACGTCGGAGCTTGTCGCCCAGCAACTGGCGCAGCATGCGCTGGGCCATCTCGATGTCCACGACGGTTCCGCCGGAGACCGGACGGACCACCCGGATGTAGTCGGGGGTGCGGCCCGTCATCTGTTCGGCGAGCGCGCCGACGGCGATGAGCGATCCGGTACGGGTGTTCACGGCGGCGGCGCTCGGCTCGTCGACGACGAGGCCGAGCCCCTTGACGTACACCCGGGTCCGGGCGGCCCCGAGGTCGACGGCGACATGGCAACGGCGCAACTGATCGAGGCTGACGGTCACGGCGGGTCTCCCGAGAGCGCTGATGGGGGTACCGACGGGCAGCCGGCTGTCCTCGTATCGTGCGCCGGTGGGAGGCGTTGTGCGCGCTGGGATGCGCCGTAGGAGGGACGGAGCTGACGGCTCGTCGGCCGGGGCCCGCCGGTTCCGTCAGCGCGGCAGCAGCCGCTGGAACAACCCCCAGGTGAACTCCGCGACATACGGTTCGCCGACGGCCGGAGCCGTTGCCGGACCGGAGCCCCCAGCCGTGGCCGGGGCGGTGATCGCGAGCGCCCAGCGGGTCGGCGCGCTGCCCTCCATCGGGCGGGCCGGTGCGAAGGCCCGCGCCACCTCGTCCACGGTGCACGACCAGGGGCGCAGATCCCCGACGCCGCGCAGGGCGGGGGCGGCCGCACCGGGGGCCCGCACCAGCCACTCGTTCCACACGGCCCCGCCGGGCCCGGCCATCACCTCGAACCGCAGCTCCGGCCAGAGCGGTACCGGCCACAGCAGCGCGTCGCACTCCAGGTCACCGACCGTGCGGCGCAGCGACGACTCGGGCTCACCGAGCACGGAACGGTAGCGGCGCAGCGCCCCCCGACTCCTCGGCGCCCGCACCATGGCCTGCCAGCGCCGGTTGGCCTCACGCATCTCCGCGAGCGTGGCGCTCAGCTCGTGCCGGGCGTCCTCGACCAGGGCGGGCTGGTGGTCGGCCATCCGGCGCAAGAGGACGAGCTGGAACTCCCGGGGGCCGAAAGGCGTTGCAGCGGTCATGGGGGCAACGTTTCCACACGGGATCCCCGGGCAGGCCTCAGTCAGGTGGTTCCATGCCCAGCATCCGGCGCAGCAGGTCCCGCAGCACCGCGCGGTCCGCGTCGGAGAGGCCGGCCAGCGGCTCGCGGGCGAAGTCGAGCGACTCGCGCAGCTGCCGCGCCGTCCGGGTGCCCTTCTCGGTGGGCGCGGCCAGCTTCACCCGCCGGTCGGCCGGGTCGGGGCGGCGCTCCACCAGGCCGCGCACCTCCAGCCGGTCGACGATGCCGGTGACGTTGGACGGTTCGCACTTCAGCTTCTGCGCGATCCTGCGCATCGGCATCGGCTCCAGGGAGAGCAGCCCGAGGACCCGGGCCTGCGCACCGGTGAGGCTGTGCGCGGCCGCCGCCTGCTCGTACTCCTCGTAGTAGCGCGCCACGACGGCGCCGATGAGCTCGACGACTTCGAGGGTCAGTGGGTCTGTACGGGTGGCCATGCCGCTCAGGATAGCCGGTTACTTGACAACATGAAATATCCAGGCGCATGGTTGTTTCACATGGTGAAGCTTTTCCGCTCCGGTCGAACGGCTTCCCGCACCTCTCCGCCCGATCCGCCATTCCCCCGATCCCCCGAGATACTGAGGAGACACCGAGCCCATGTCTGCAGCACTTCCCACGTCCAGCCGTGAATGGCACCTCGTAGCCCGTCCACACGGCTGGCCGAAGGCCGAGGATTTCGCGCTGCGTGAGGCCCCGGTCACCGCTCCCGCCGAGGGCCGGATCCTCGTCCGCAACCTGCACTTCTCGGTCGACCCGTACATGCGCGGCCGGATGAACGACGTGAAGTCCTACACCCCGCCGTTCAAGCTGGACCACCCCATGGAGGGCGGCGCGGTCGGCGAGGTCGTCGCGTCCAACGCCGACGGGTTCGCGGTCGGCGACCACGTCCTGCACGGCCTCGGCTGGCGCGAGTACGCCGACGTCCCGGCCAAGCACGCCGTGAAGGTCGACGCCTCCCTCGCCCCGCTCTCCGCCTACCTCGGCGTGCTCGGCATGACCGGGCTCACCGCCTACGCGGGCCTCTTCGAGGTCGCCTCCTTCAAGGAGGGCGACGCGGTCTTCGTCTCCGGCGCCGCCGGGGCGGTCGGCAGCCAGGTCGGCCAGCTGGCGAAGCTCAAGGGCGCCTCGCGGGTCATCGGCTCCGCCGGCTCCGACGAGAAGGTCAAGCTGCTGGTCGAGGAGTACGGCTTCGACGCCGCGTTCAACTACAAGAACGGCCCCGTCGCGGAGCAGCTGCGCAAGGCCGCCCCCGACGGCATCGACGTCTACTTCGACAACGTCGGCGGCGAGCACCTCGAAGCCGCGATCTCCTCGCTCAACGTGCACGGCCGTGCGACCATCTGCGGCATGATCGCGCAGTACAACGCGACCGAGCCCACCCCCGCCCCGCGCAACCTCGCCCTCGTCATCGGCAAGCGGCTGCGCCTTCAGGGCATGCTCGTCGGTGACCACGCCGACCTCCAGGGGCAGTTCGTCCAGGAGGTGGCCGGCTGGCTGGCCTCGGGCGAGCTGAAGTACCGCGAGACCGTCGTGGAGGGTATCGAGAACGGCTTCGAGGCCTTCCTCGGTCTGCTCCGCGGCGAGAACACCGGAAAGATGATCGTTTCCCTCGGCTGACACCGCCGCAGGGGCACCCGTTAGGCTCATCCCAGGCCGTCGCGATTCGTGGGCGCGAGTCGCGACGCATCAGCAGGAGGATTCACAGCTATGACCATTCAGGACATCGCCGTCGCGTACACCGCCGTCGCCACCGCAGAGAACGGCCGTGACGGCCGGGTCTCCTCGGACGACGGCAAGCTCGACGTGGTCGTCAACCCGCCGAAGGAAATGGGCGGAAGCGGCGCCGGCACCAACCCGGAGCAGCTCTTCGCGGCCGGCTACAGCGCCTGCTTCCAGGGCGCGCTGGGCGTCGTGGCCCGCCAGGAGAAGGCGGACATCTCCGGCTCCACCGTGACCGCCGCGGTCTCCATCGGCAAGACCGAGGCCGGTGGCTTCGGCCTGGAGGTCGCGATCTCCGCGACCATCCCGAACGTCGACACCGCGACCGCGCAGGCACTCATCGAGAAGGCGCACCAGGTGTGCCCGTACTCGAACGCGACGCGCGGCAACATCAAGGTCGAGCTGTCGGTCGCCTGACCCAGCCGCACCCCCCGTACCGCGCACCGCGCCCGTACGGGGCCGAGGGCCGCATCCCACCCGGGGTGCGGCCCTCGGCCGTGTCCGGCGTCCCCGGAGTCGGCCCGCGTCGCCCGTACCGAAGACGGAAGCGTGGCTGGGGCAGAGCGGAACTCCATTGGCTGAGGCGGGGGATCCGGGGCCAGGCATCCGAGTCAGGGGCTGCGGCCAAAGCCCTCGGGCCCCGCCGGGCTGCGCGCCGGTTCCCGTGCGGGCAACCACGGTGTGCCAAAGGATCTTTCATGGCCGGTCCTGCTCCAGGACGGCCAACGGGCGTCCGCCGTACGGCTCCCCGCTACGCTGACGCCATGCGTGATCTAGGGGCGGGTCTCAGTCATTTGATCAACGGGCAACGCTGGGTCGTCCGCCACGGCAGGTGGTTCGGCATCGGCCTGATCCCCGGTCTCATCACCCTGGTGGTGTACGCGGGCGCGCTCGTCGGCCTCGGCTACGGGGCCGACGACCTGGCGGCCTGGGCCACCCCCTTCGCCGACGACTGGTCCTCGCCCTGGCTGGGGCTGCTCCGCACCACCCTGACCGTGCTGGTCTTCGCGTTCGGTTTGTTCCTGGCGGTGATCACCTTCACCGCCATGACTCTGCTGGTCGGGCAGCCCTTTTACGAGGCGCTCTCCGAGGAGGTCGACCGGGCCGAGGGCGGTGAGGCGCCGGAATCGGGGCTGCCGCTGTGGCGGGAGCTGTGGATCTCCGCCCGCGACAGCGTGCGCATCCTGGTGCGGGTCGCGCTGTACGGGGTGCTGCTCTTCGCTTTCGGATTCGTTCCGGTCGCGGGCCAGACCGTCGTCCCGCTGATCGGCTTCTGTGTCACCGGCTACTTCCTGGCCGAGGAACTCACCGCCGTCGCGCTCCAGCGGCGCGGCATGGTGCTGAAGGACCGGCTGGTCCTGCTGCGCGGCCGTCGGCTGCTGATCCTCGGCTTCGGCGTACCGCTGGGCCTCGCCTTCCTGGTCCCGTTCGTCGCCGTCTTCCTGATGCCGGGGGCCGTCGCCGGTGCGACCCTGCTGGCGCGCGAACTGGTGAGGGAGGACGGCGGACCGGACGGTGACCCGGAGGACGGGGCGGACGACGGGGAGAGCACGGGCGGCGGAGCACCGGCACTCTCTCCGCCGCACCCCCTCGGGGACTGAGCGTCAGCTCGTGTGCACCTCCAGCGCGGTGCGCACCGCCGACTCCAACGCCCCTTCGATCCAGGCGGGCTTGACCGAGGTGTGGCAGCCCGCGAAGTGCAGCGGCCCCTCCGACGAGCGCACGTCCGCGAGCAGCTCGGTGTGCTGGCCGGGCAGCAGCACGGACGCCTCGCCGTACGCGTACGGGTCGCGCATCCACGACTGGGTGGCGCCGGCCCCCGTGTAGAAGACCTCGACGCGCTGCCCGTACACGTCCTGCACTCCGCCCAGGGCGTGCGGGTAGCGCTCGTCGTCGTCCAGGGAGTCCCACTTCAGGGCGTCGTCGGCCCAGCTGTACGAGGCGAGCAGGACACCGCCCTTGCTCTTGCCGGCCGGGTGGGAAGGCTGGTACATGAACCGGTTGGGGTTGTCGGTGACCGATCCGCCGCCGACGACGTGCGCCGCCTCCGGCTGGTCACGGGCGGTCGCGCGGTACGCCGCGTAGTGC
Organism: Streptomyces sp. AW19M42; assembly: GCA_000470535.1. Taxonomy (GTDB): domain Bacteria; phylum Actinomycetota; class Actinomycetes; order Streptomycetales; family Streptomycetaceae; genus Streptomyces. Next base: position 8,248 of record CBRG010000140.1, on the reverse strand, counting down.
ACGCGCTGGTTGGGCGGCAGGTGGCCGGCGGGTACGGAGGGGTGCGCGCCCAGCAGCGAACCGTCGGCCGGTGCCCGGCCCAGCCGGTACGCGTCGTACAGACCCGGCCGGATGCGGTTCAGCTCCGCCTTCCAGTCCTTCTCCTCGAACTCCCACCAGCGGCGGCTGAACTCGAGTAGCACCTTGGTGGCCGCGTCGTAGTGGATCTCGGTGATCGCGCGCCGCTTGCCGTACGAGAGCGCCGGGGTGACCGGGATGTGGCGCAGCCCGGAGAACGGCACGGTGACGATCGCCCGGTCACCGGTGAACGTCTCCCGCACCACCTTGCCGTCCCGGCCCTCCGAGACCGTCTCGACCCGGACGCCGTCGTCGTCGTGGCTGATCCTGGCGGCCCGGCGGTCTAGCCGCACCAGATCCTTGACCCGTGCGTACATCGCGTCGGCCAACGTCGCGGTGCCGTCGGGCAGTTCGTAGAACGCGGTGTCCGGGCTGATCAGGGAGGCCCCGATGAAGCTGTGCACAAAGGCGAGAGGGAGTCGTGAGGTGAGGTTCTCGACCGTGCCGATGAGGTCGACGGTGCGCTCGTCGAGCTTGGCCGCCTCGGTCAGGAAGCGGAACATCGACCAGTGGCCGTAGCGCTGGATGACTCGCGCCCAGCCCTTGACGAGTTCCGAGCCCTCCTTGCCCTCGAACTCCGCGCGCACCGGGGCGAAGGCCTCCCGCACGATGGTCGAGGCGGTCTTGTTCTCGAACTCGGCGGGGACCCCGAAGGACCGGTTGACCGCCTGTGGCTTCTTCGCGTAGTCCGCCTTGCGGACCCGGATACCGTTGACGTGGATCCAGGTGTGGTTGGCGGGCCGGCCGGCCTCGTCGACATCGACGAGGTGGAAGCGGCGGCGCTTGAGTTCGAAGCTGTCCATGAGCCCGGTGACGAGCGGGTGGCTGTCGGGGATGCGCATGGCCCCGGCCTCCGCGTACTGCTCGGGGTCGGTGAACGGTGACTTCGCGTTCTCGTGGCCGCCGTTGCGGAAGGTCTTGATCCGGCCGCCGACCCGGTTGCCGTTGGCCTCGATCACGGTGACGGTGTGCCCGGCCCTGCGCAGCAGGTGCGCGGCGGTGAGCCCGGCCGGGCCCGCGCCGATGATCAGCACCTTCTTGGACGCCTTGCGGGTGGGCGGCAGGCCCTTGGTGAGCAGGACGTCGCGGTAGTGCGGAATCAGCGACTCGTCCCGCTCGTCGCGCACGAGGACGGCGCGGGCAACGGTCAGGCAGGCGTCCCAGCCTGACCCGGGGGCCGCAGGGGCGGGCGCGGCGGATGTGACGGCGTTCGCCGGGGTCGCGGCGGTCGCGGCCGTCGCGGCGAGAGCGGTGGCGCTTGCGGCGGCGCCGACGATCATGGAGCGCCTGGAGGGCAGGCCGGAAGTCGGCCCGGCGGGCTTGGAGGTCATGTGGACACCCTGGGGGGCGTGAAACGGGGCGCAAACGCCCGGACGCGCGTAGACCACCCTCGAATCACCCGCAGGTGGCCCTTAACGATCTTGTCGTATCGGCGGTGCGGCGGTCCGGCTCAGCGCACCGAGAAGCCGTACACCGTCCTTGACACGTACTCCTCGCCCGGCCGCAGGACCGTGCTCGGGAACTCCGGCCGGTTCGGCGAGTCGGGGAAGTGCTGGGTCTCCAGCGCGATTCCGGCGCACGGCCCGTACGGCTCCCCGTCGAAGTGGTCCGCCGTGTAGAGCTGGAGACCGGGTTCCGTGGTCGCGACGGTCAGCACGCGCCCGGACACCTCGTCGTACAGTTCGGCCGCCGGACCGGGCGTGCCCGCGTCCAGTACGTAGTTGTGGTCGAACTCCTTGGACACCGGCCGGGGCTTCCGGAAGTCGAACCGGGTCCCCTCCACCGGCCGGAACTCGCCCGTCGGCAGCGACTCCGCGTCCGCCGGAGTGATCCGCCCGGCCGCGATCCGCAGCCGCTGGCCGAGCGCGCTGCCGCTGCCGGCACCCGCCAGGTTCCAGTACGTGTGGTTCGTCAGGTTCAGGACGGTCGGCGCGTCCGTCGTCGCCCGGTACGCGATCCGCAGCGCACCGCCCGCGTCCAGGGTGTACGCCACCGAGAGCTCCAGCCGCCCCGGGAAGCCCTCCTCGCCGTCCGCCGAGACCAGGGACAGTTCCACCCCGTCCGCGATCTCCCGGGCGTCCCACACGCGCTTGTCGAAGCCGCGGGCCCCGCCGTGCACGTGGTTGCGCCCCTCGTTGCGCGTGACGTGACGGGTTTGCCCGTCCAGCTCGAAGGCCGCGCCGCCGATCCGGTTGGCGTACCGCCCGACCAACGCGCCGAAGTAGGGCCCGGTGTACTTCAGGTAGGAGGCGAGGTCCGGCAGCCCGAGCGCCACACCGGTCCGCACCCCGTCCCGGTCCGGCACCTCGACCGACTGCACGATGCCGCCGTACGTCAGCACCCGCACCCGCGTGCCGTCCCGCTCCAGCGTCCAGCGGTGCACGACCGCGCCGTCCCCGAGGGTGCCGAAGTCTTCCGTACGCGTGACCGTGTTCGAACCTGTGTCCATGATCACGAACTCTAGACCGGGCGGGCCCTACGCGGGCGGCCGGGCCGCCGTGACATTGCGGTACGCGATCTCCGCCAGCCGGGCCTGCCCGTTGCGTCCCGGGTGGAACCAGTCCCACTGGCTGAGCTGCTTGCCGGTGAACCGGTAGTCGAAGACCGCCCCACCGTCGTAACGGCAGCGCGCATCCTTCGCGCACACCTCGCGCAGCACCCCGTTGTACGCCACCACGCGGTCCTGCACCTCCGAGCGCCGCGTCACCGCGGAGGCGCTCATGTCGTCCGCGTCGGCCAGCATCGACTTGCAGATGCCCAGCTTCCAGATCTGCTTGCCCAACTGGTTGCCGCGCCCCGTCGACCAGAGCCGCTTCAGGTCCGGCACGCTCGACACGTACAGCTGAGCCTTCGGCGCGGCGCCGCGCAGCTGACGCATCGACGCCTCGAACGACGCACGGAAATCAGCCACCGGCGTCATGGCCCGCACCGAGTCCCGGCAGGCGTCGTTGGCGCCGATCGTCACCGTCACCAGAGCGGGATCCTCCTTCGCGGCCAGCGCCATCTGCTCCGGCAGCTGGGCGATCCGGGCACCCGTCGCCGCGTGGTTCCAGGTGTGGTCCGCCGCGCCGGAGGCGCCGAGCAGCCGCACGGCGAGGCTGTTCACCGCGCTGTCCGTGCCGGTGGACCACGAGACCTCGGGGCAGTCCGCCAGCACCGAGCAGGCGTCGAACCCGCGGGTGATGGAGTCCCCGACCGCCGCGACAGACCCCGGGCTGCGGTCCCAGACGGGTGCGGCCGCCGCGGAGGGGTGCCCGGCCGACGCGCCCTTCGTCGTGCTGCCCGAGCCGGAGTCACAGCCTGTCAGCACGGCCGTGCCGAGACACGACAGCGCGGCCAGCGTGGCCAGCGCGCTGCGCGATCGGCGCCGTTCGGAGCGATCCGGCATCCCCTGGTCCCCTCCTGTCCATGCCCCCGGCAAACCCTCTTGGCACCGGTCGGCGGGCCCGCGCGCCCTGCTGGGTGAATGCTGAGCGAATGATGGGTCCACGACCGACGGTACGTCACACCTCGGACGCCGCCGCACGGTAGCTTTTCCCCGTCGAACCAGTGGTTCCTTCGGCTGCCCGGCTCCACTCGGGTGGCTTCCGAACCTCACATCACGTCACATACCTTCCCCTTTCCTGAGATTAACTCCCGATGCTGTTTACTGATGACAACCTCAGGAAGCGGCCGGAAAGAGGCGGTACGGGCGCGAGGCCGCTGGGGAAGGCGAACCTCGTCCCACACTGGAGGTCCCGGTGACGACACGTGGAGTCCTTTACGTTCACTCCGCACCGCGCGCGCTCTGCCCACACGTCGAGTGGGCGGTGGCGGGTGTCCTTGGTGTGCGGGTCCAGCTCGACTGGATCAGACAGCCGGCCGCGCCCGGCACCTGGCGGTCCGAGTTCTCCTGGCAGGCCCGGCCCGGCACGGCGTCGAAGCTCGCCTCGGCCCTGCGCGGATGGGACCTGCTGCGCTTCGAGGTGACGGCGGAACCATCGCCCACCGCGGAGGGCGAGCGCTACAGCTCCACGCCCGAGCTGGGCATCTTCCACGCGGTCACCGGCATGCACGGCGACATCCTGGTCCCCGAGGACCGGCTGCGGGCCGCGCTTGCGCGGTCGGTGCGGGGGGAGACGGATCTGGAGGCGGAGATCGCCAGGCTCCTCGGCAAGCCGTGGGACGACGAACTGGAGTCCTTCCGCCACGCGGGCGAGGGCGCGCCGGTCCGCTGGCTCCACCAGGTGGTGTGACCGGGGGCGCTGCCCCCGGACCCCCGCGCCTCGAACGCCGGCGGGGCTGAACGTCATAGGGGTGAAGCCCGACTCCCCTCACAAGGGAAGCGGGCTTCACGCGTACAGGCAGGAAGAGATCACACGCTACGGAACGCCAGCACCACGTTGTGCCCGCCGAACCCGAACGAGTTGTTGATCGCCGCGATCGGCCCCTCCGGCAGCGGCCGGGGCGCGTCGCGCACGATGTCCGCCTCGACCGCGTCGTCGAGGTTCTCGACGTTGATGGTCGGCGGAGCCATCCGGTGGTGCATCGCCAGGACCGTCGCCACGGTCTCGATACCGCCCGCGCCGCCGAGCAGGTGGCCCGTCATCGACTTCGTCGCGGAGATCGCGACATGGTCCAGGTCGTCGCCCAGGATCTTGCGCAGCGCCTTCAGCTCCGCCACATCGCCCTGCGGCGTGGACGTCGCGTGCGCGTTGAGGTGCACGACCTCGGATGGCTTGAGGTCCGTCTGGTCCAGCAGGTTCTGCATCGCCGTGGCGATACCGCGCCCGGTCGGCTCGGGCTGCGCGATGTGGTGGGCGTCCGCGGACAGCCCCTGGCCCAGCACCTCGGCGTAGACCCGGGCGCCACGCGCGGCGGCGTGGTCCGCGGACTCCAGGACGACGACACCGGCGCCCTCACCGAGGACGAAGCCGTCACGGGCCGTGTCGTACGGACGCGAGGCCTTCTCGGGCTCGTCGTTGCTCTTGGACATCGCCATCATGTTGGCGAACGCGGCGATCGGCAGCGGGTGGATGGCCGCCTCCGTGCCGCCGGCGAGGACCACATCGGCACGGCCGGTGCGGATCATCTCGACGGCGTACCCGATCGCCTCGGCGCCCGACGCACAGGCGGAGACCGGGGTGTGGACGCCCGCCTGGGCGTTCATCTCGATACCGACGTTGGCGGCCGGACCGTTGGGCATGAGCATGGGAACGGTGTGCGGGGAGACGCGGCGTACGCCCTTCTCCTTCAGCACGTCGTACTGGTCGAGCAGGGTGATCACGCCACCGATACCGGAGGCGATGACCGAACCCAGCCGCTCGGGCCGGATCTTGGCGTCCTCACCGGCCTTGCCGGTGAAACCCGCGTCCGCCCATGCCTCACGGGCCGCGATCAGCGCGAACTGCGCCGAGCGGTCCAGCTTGCGGGCGAGCGGGCGGGACAGTACGTCGCCCGGGTCGACGGCCGCGAGGGCCGCGATCCGGACGGGCAGTTCGGCGAAACGTTCGCCCTCAAGAGGCTTGACGCCGGACCGGCCGGCCATCAGACCCTCCCAGGTCGATGGGGAATCGCCACCCAGCGGAGTGGTTGCGCCGATACCGGTGACGACCACGGTGCGATTGGTCGAGTTCACTGGAAAATCTTCTCCACGTGTAGAGGGTCGTGAATCAGCGGCGCCACCGCCGGGTGGCGACACACGAACCGGCTGGATCAGGCCTGGTGCTTGAGGATGTAGTCGGCAGCGTCGCCGACCGTCTTGAGGTTCTTGACGTCCTCGTCGGGGATCTTGACGTCGAAGCGCTCCTCGGCGGCGACGACGACCTCGACCATGGACAGCGAGTCGACGTCCAGGTCGTCGGTGAAGGACTTGTCCAGCTGGACGTCCTCGACCGGGATACCGGCGATCTCGTTGACGATCTCGGCGAGACCGGTGACGATCTCTTCCTGCGTGGCGGCCATGTTGGAGCTCCTTCGGTGTTTTTCTGCTGGGTTCGGGTGTCCGGGCGAAAAGACCCGGTGTGCCTAGGGGAGGGTAACGACCGTCGCGGCGTAGACGAGACCCGCCCCGAAGCCGATGACGAGCGCGGTGTCGCCGCTCTTCGCCTGACCGGTCGCCAGAAGCCGCTCCATTGCGAGCGGAATCGAGGCGGCGGAGGTGTTGCCGGTGGTCTCCACGTCACGGGCGACCGTGACGTGCTCCGGCAGCTTCAGTGTCTTCACCATCGAGTCGATGATCCGCATGTTCGCCTGGTGCGGAATGAAGACGTCCAGGTCTTCCGGAGCGATCCCGGCCGCGTCCAGCGCCTGCTGGGCGACCTTCGCCATCTCGAAGACGGCCCAGCGGAAGACCGCCTGGCCCTCCTGCGTGATGGCCGGGAACTTCTCCGGACGGTCGGCGTGGAAGGTGTCCCACGCCACGGTCTGCTTGATCGTGTCCGACTTGTCGCCCTCGGAGCCCCACACCGTGGGGCCGATCGCGGGCACGTCGGACGGCCCGACGATCACGGCACCGGCGCCGTCACCGAACAGGAACGCCGTCGCGCGGTCGTTCAGGTCGGTGAGGTCGCTCAGCCGCTCCACGCCGATCACGAGCACGTACTGGGCCGAGCCCTCGACGATCATGCCCTTGGCGAGCGTCAGGCCGTAGCCGAAACCCGCGCAGCCGGCCGAGATGTCGAAGGCTGCGGGCCTGCCCGCGCCGACCTTGTGGGCGATCTCGGTGGCGATGGCCGGGGTCTGCTTGAAGTGCGAGACGGTCGAGACGACGACCGCGCCGATCTGCGACGGGTCGATCCCGGCATCGGCGATGGCCTTGCCGGACGCCTCGACGGACATCGCGGCCACGGTCTCCTCGTCGGAGGCCCAGTGGCGGGTGGCGATGCCGGACCGGGAGCGGATCCACTCGTCCGACGAGTCGATCGTTTCGAGGATCACCTCGTTCGGCACGACACGGGTGGGGCGGTAGCCGCCGACACCCATGATCCGTGCGTACGGGGCGCCCTTGCTGGGCTTGATCTTCGACATGCTCTCGGGCTCCTTAGGCGGCCGCGTGCTCAGCGATGAGCGCGCGGGCAGCGTCGAGGTCGTCGGGGGTCTTGAGCGCGAGCGTCCGCACGCCCGGCAGCGCGCGCTTGGCGAGACCGGTGAGCGTGCCGCCGGGGCAGGCCTCGATCAGCGCGGTGACCCCCAGTTCCTTGAAGGTCTCCATGCACAGGTCCCAGCGCACCGGGTTGGCGACCTGGCCGACCAGGCGCGAGATGACCTCAGCGCCGGTGGCGACCGTCTGTCCGTCGGCGTTCGAGACATATGTCACGGCCGGGTCGGAGACCTCCAGAGCCGCGGCGGCCTCGCGGAGCCGCTCGACGGCAGGAGCCATGTGGTGCGTGTGGAACGCGCCGGCGACCTTCAAGGAGACCACGCGGCGCACCCCCTCGGGCTTGTCCTCGACGAGCGCGGCGATCTGCGCGGCGGTGCCGGCGGCGACGATCTGACCGGCCCCGTTGACGTTCGCGGGGGTCAGTCCGAGCTTCTCCAGGTGCGCGAGGGTGACCTCGGGCTCCCCGCCGAGCAGCGCCGCCATACCGGTCTCGGTCACCGCGGCGGCCTCGGCCATGCCGAGCCCCCGGGTGCGTACGAGACGGAGGGCGGCGTCGTCGCCGATGACCCCGGCGAGAGCGGCTGCGGTGATTTCACCAACGCTGTGACCTGCGACGACACTCGGCGACGCGTCGAGTGCGGCAGCGGACAGCAGACCGGCGGCGACCAGCAGCGGCTGGGCCACCGCGGTGTCGCGGATCTCCTCCGCGTCAGCCTCGGTGCCGTAGTGGGCAAGGTCGAGCCCGATGGCGTCGGACCAGGCCGCGATGCGGTCGGTGGCACCGGGGAGGTCGAGCCAGGGAGTCAGGAAGCCGGGCGTCTGAGCGCCTTGGCCGGGAGCGACGAGTACGAGCACCCTCACACTCTCTCTTGTGAACGGTCCGGAACACCCGTGGGGACAGGGACGAAGAACCGTATGGGGAATTGTTGATGTCCGACAAAAGTCTAGGACTGGAGATCCCTGTCGGCCAGGCGCCCCAGGATGAGGGCGATCCTCAGAGTGAACGCCGAGCGGACATCCGACGGCGACCAGCCGGTGACGTCTGTCACA
>CBRG010000139.1 GCA_000470535.1 Streptomyces sp. AW19M42 | reverse complement strand
CCCCGCCACGACGTAGGCGGCCGTGTTCGGGATCGAGCCGAGACCGGTCGCCACCAGGAACGGGGGATACCCCATGCGCGACACGGCGGCGCAGTAGTTGGCGGCGGCGAAAGGCACTCCGGGGAAGAGCCGCAACGCCAGCATCGAGCGGAATCCGTGCCTGCTCAGCTGTCCGTCCGCCGCCCGCATCCAGCGCCCGCGCAGCAGGGTACGCAGCGCGTCCTGCCCCAGCACCCTGCCCAGCCCGAACGAGATGCCCGCGCCGAGCACCGTGCCCGCCAGCGCCGCCGCGAGCCCTGCCTGAGTGCCGAACAGTGCCCCGGCGGCGAGATTGAGCAGCGGACGCGGTACGAACGCCACCGTGCAGACGCCGTACGCGAGTCCGAAGAGCACGACCGCGGCGGCGCCGCCGCTCAGCTGGGCCGGCCAGCCGGAGTCGAGCAGTCGCTGGGGCTTGAGAAGCAGCATCGTCGTCGCGGCGGCCAGCAGCACGGCGACGAGCAGCGAGAACCTGGACCAGGGCGAGAGCAGCACCCGTGTGCAGCGCGCGGAGAGAGCGACGGCGGGCCGGGTGGCGGGGACGGGGTCGAGCATTCGGGGAGAGTATCCGACGTGAGGTGTGATCGTCGTAATGTGACCGTTATGGGGGCGGAGTCGAAACCGTCCGCGGCGCGGTACAAGCCGCGCCTCCGCCGGTCCGCCCCGTCGCCCGTGGCGGGCGGGCGCAGACCGCCGCCGCCCGCGCCGCCGGCTCACCTGCCGCCCGCCCGTTAATCGTTCGACGGACCCGCCGCGGTCGGACATGATCGAAGCATGTTCAGGTTCGCCTTCCTCGCAGCGCAGTCCGCAGTCGCGGACGCGCCGAAGGCTGCCGCGAGCCCCGCGTTCACCACTGCGGTTGCCGCAACGGCAACCGCAGCACTCACGGCAGTCTTCACCGCTGCCGCAGCGCCCATCGGCGGCGCCCGAAGCTGACCCTCCCCCGACAGTCCGGCGGACCCCGTGAGGGGAGGGTCGGCAGGGCCCTGGGGTCTTCTCTCTCAGCTTCGAGAACCAAGGAATGAGCCATGCCCAAGACGGCATACGTGCGCACCAAGCCACACCTCAACATCGGCACCATGGGCCACGTCGACCACGGCAAGACCACCCTCACCGCCGCCATCACCAAGGTGCTCAGCGACCGCGGCACCGGCACGTTCGTCCCGTTCGACCGCATCGACCGGGCGCCGGAGGAGGCGCAGCGCGGCATCACCATCAACATCGCGCACGTCGAGTACGAGACCGGCACCCGGCACTACGCGCACGTCGACATGCCCGGACACGCCGACTACATCAAGAACATGGTGACCGGCGCCGCCCAGCTCGACGGGGCGATCCTCGTCGTGTCGGCGCTGGAGGGGATCATGCCGCAGACCGCCGAGCACGTGCTGCTCGCCCGCCAGGTGGGCGTCGACCACATTGTCGTCGCCCTGAACAAGGCGGACGCGGGTGACCCCGAGCTGACCGACCTGGTCGAGCTGGAGGTGCGCGAGCTGCTGTCCGCGCACGGCTACGGCGGCGACACCGTGCCCGTCGTGCGGGTGTCCGGCCTGCGGGCGCTGGAGGGCGACCCGCGCTGGACGGGGGCGGTCGAGGCGTTGCTCGACGCCGTCGACACCTACGTACCGATGCCGGTGCGCTACACCGACGCGCCGTTCCTGCTGCCGGTGGAGAACGTCCTGACCATCACCGGCCGGGGCACGGTCGTCACCGGCGCGGTGGAGCGCGGCACCGTCCGCGTCGGTGACCGGGTGGAGGTGCTCGGCGCCGGCGTCGAGACCGTCGTCACCGGTCTGGAGACCTTCGGCAAGCCGATGGAGTCCGCCGAGGCCGGCGACAACGTCGCGCTGCTCCTGCGCGGGGTCGAGCGCGACCGGGTCCGCCGCGGCCATGTCGTGGCGGCGCCGGGCAGCGTGACGCCGAGCCGGCGCTTCACCGCGCAGGTGTACGTCCTGTCGGGGCGGGAGGGCGGCCGGACCACCTCGGTCGCCACCGGCTACCGGCCGCAGTTCTACATCCGCACCGCGGACGTCGTCGGTGACGTCGACCTCGGGGCGGCGGCGGTGGCGCGCCCCGGTGAGACGGTCACGATGACCGTCGAGCTGGGCCGGGACGTGCCGCTGGAGACCGGCCTCGGCTTCGCCATCCGCGAGGGTGGCCGCACGATCGGGGCCGGTACGGTCACCGGCCTGCTCTGAGTCCGGAGCCGTAACGCCGCACGGCCCGGTCCGCCTCCCGAACCCGCGGGAGACGGACCGGGCACCGGGCGCCGCGGTCATGAGCAGCGGGCGGGGCACCGCACAATGGGGGAGTGAACGAGTCGATACCGGTCATCCGCGACGTGGACCGGGGCACCGCCAGACTGCTCCCCGACGTGGACCGGGAGCGGGCCTGGCTGCTGACCGTCGACGGGGCACCTCAGTCGTACGTCGACCTGGACGCTCCGGAACACCTTGAGTTCGAATACGCGAGACGGCTCGGCCACGTCGTGGACTGCGCCGCCGAACCGGGCGCACCGCTCGACGTGCTGCACCTCGGGGGCGGCGCCCTCACCCTGCCCCGCTACGTCGCGGCGACCCGCCCCGGATCCCGGCAGGACGTCGCGGAGGCCGACCGGGGTCTGCTCGCCCTCGTGGCCGAGCACCTTCCGCTGCCGGACGACAGCCGGATCGCCGTGCACGGCACCGACGCCCGCGAACACCTGGAGGCGACCGCGCCCGGCTCCGTGGACGTCCTGGTCGCGGACGTCTTCGGCGGCTCGCGCGTGCCCGCCCACCTGACCACCGTGCCCTACGCACGGGCCGCGGCACGGGCGCTGCGTGCCGACGGGGTCTACGCCGCCAACCTCGCGGACGGGGCGCCCTTCGACTTCCTGCGCCCGCAGCTGGCCACCTTCGCGGCCGTCTTCGAGGAGCTCGCGATCATCGCGGAGCCGGCCGTACTGCGCGGCCGGCGCTTCGGCAACGTCGTCCTGGTCGCCTCCCGCGCCCCCTTCGACACGGCCGCGCTGACCCGCCGTTGCGCCGCCGACGCCTTCCCAGCCCGCGTCGAGTACGGCGCCGCCGTGGCCGGGCTCGTCAGGGGCGCCGGGCCGGTCGGTGACGACGAGGCGGTCGACTCACCCGAGCCGCCCGACGGCTCATTCGGCATCGGCTGACATCGGCGCACCCTCACAGTGGTGTTGGCCGCCACCATCACGCGATGGCGCGGCAGCCGGTCCGCGACCGCCGCCGATCAGCAGGAAGAGGACCAGCGGCGCGGTCCTGGCGGCGGCCACCAGCCCGGCGTCGCCGCCGTCGCCGCCCGACCCCAGAACCGCGAACGCCGCCGCGATCAGCGCGCCGTTGGTGCCCAGGCCCGTGATGATCGCGGCGGCGGTCAGCAGCCGGTAATTGCGGCCCGCCCGGGAGGGGCGGGCCGATGGGGATGCGAGGTCGGCAGCTGTCACCAGGGGACTATCGCTGGCTTGACCCCGTGGTGCCAGATGGATTGCCGCGGAGCGTCAGGACTCGGTGATCTTCACCAGGCGCACGGTGCTCAGGATCTTCATGATCGTCGCGTCCGGCAGTTCGTCCGGAACGGAGTCGGCACCGTACAGAACCCACGAGGAGAACGCCCCGTTGCTGTTCTTGAAGGTGAAGGCGATGGACTTGCCGTCCGTGTCGCACTTCTTCTTCTTGGTGACATTGGATGCCTTGGCGGTCACCAGGCTGCCGGTCAGACCCGACTTGGTGGTGTACTGCTTCGGCTTGCTGATCTTGATGGTGCTCTTCGGCATGTGCTGCGCGTAGGCGGCCCATGCCCAGGTGCCCGCCTCGTTCCTGGCGTTCACATCGGCGTCCGTGGCACCTTCGGCGCCGCGGGTGCCGGTGCCGGCCAGGCTGCTGTTCTCCTTGGTGCCGTCGTGGTCGGAGTCGTCGACGCACCACTTGCTCTTGTAGTCGGCGGGCGCCGAGAAGCCGATCAGCGGCGAGCCGTCACCCTTCTTGTCGTCCTCGAAGAACGAGGACGTGCCGGGGGAGGAGACCTCCCAGTCGCCGGGCACGTCGAACTGCGTGCCCCACTTCGGGTTGGTCACCACCTTCCAGCCGGCGATGAGCGGCTTGGCGTCCCCGTCGGTACCGCGCGGGTTCGCCTCCGGCGACGACGCGGACTCGGAGGGCTTGGCGGGCGCGGACGACTTCTTGTCGTCGGCGACGTTCTTGCCGTCCTTGTCGTCGTCCTTCTTGTTCATCACGACGACGCCGGTGACCACCGCGGCCGCGACGACCGCGACCGCCGCGACGATGGCGATGATGGTCGTCTTCTTCTTGTCGTTGCCGGGCTGAGGCGGACCGGGAACCACGTGCTGCGGAGCGGTCGGCTGCTGGTACGGATTGCCCTGCGGGTAGCCCGGCTGTCCCGGCTGACCCTGCTGCGGGTAGCCGTATCCGGGCTGCTGCCCGGATACGCCGGGCTGCTGGTATCCCGGCTGCTGGTAGGGATTCGGCTGCTGGTAACCCGGCTGCTGATACGGGTTCTGGTTCTGGTCCTGCGGGTTTTGCTCGCCCCCGGGCGGCTGCTGTCCTGGCCACATGGCGAGTAACGATAGAGGTGCGCCGTCCGGTCGGCTACGGCCGCCCCCGTGAGCGGACGGTGAAGGACGTGACAGGGCGCGGACCCGGTGACCCCCGGGGCATGGCCAAATGCCCCTACCGATCGGTAACATGGGGCGCATGAGCGCTGAACAGATGACCGCGGGCGAGATGGTCGCCGCGACGGTTCCGATGGTCCGGACCCTCAACCTCGAATTCCTGGAGTCCACCGCCGAACGCGCGGTGGTCCGTCTGCCGGACCAGACGGACTTCCACAACCATGTCGGTGGACCGCACGCCGGGGCGATGTTCACGCTGGCGGAATCGGCGAGCGGCGCGATCGTCATCGCCGCGTTCGGGGACCAGCTGACGCGCGCCGTGCCGCTCGCGGTGAAGGCGGAGATCGGCTACCAGAAGCTGGCCATGGGCGATGTCACCGCGACCGCCACCCTCGGCAGGCCGGCGGCCGAAGTCGTCGCCGAACTGGACGAGGGCAAGCGCCCCGAGTTTCCCGTGTCCATCCGGATCCAGCGCGCGGACGGCGCTGTGACCGGCGAGATGACGGTGGTCTGGACGCTGCGCCCGAACGCCTGATTCCGGCCGGCCCGACAGGGGCCGCCTCCCGCCCGGAAGGGATACGGGGGCGGCCCTTCGCGCTGTCCGTGCCGCCGACGCGGCCGGTAGGGTTGCCCCTGTGCGCCGAGGAACTGTCCGGCGGCCGACAGGACATGACTACGGAGGAACCGGCGTTGCACATCCAGGAGTGGCTGGAGACCGTCCCCGCGATCAGCGTCTACCTCCTGGTGGGCATCGTCATCGGTGTGGAGAGCCTCGGCATCCCGTTGCCGGGTGAGGTCGTCCTGATCAGCGCGGCACTGCTGGCCGCGGGGCACGACGGCATCGACCCGTGGATCCTGGGTGCCTGCGCGACGGCCGGGGCGGTGATCGGTGACTCGATCGGCTACGCCATCGGCCGCAAGGGCGGACGACCGATGCTGGCCTGGCTCGGCGCGAGGTCCCCCCGCCACTTCGGCGAGAGCCAGATCGCCACGGCGGAACGCTCGTTCCAGAAGTGGGGTATGTGGGCGGTCTTCTTCGGCCGCTTCGTCGCACTGCTGCGCATCTTCGCGGGACCGCTCGCCGGTGTCCTGCACATGCCGTACTGGAAGTTCCTGACCGTCAACGTACTCGGCGGGATCGTCTGGGCGGGCGGCACCACGGCCGTCATCTACTCCGTGGGCGTCGTCGCAGAGGACTGGCTCAAGCGGTTCTCGTACCTGGGACTGGCGATCGCCGTCCTGATCGGGCTCGGCTCGATGCTGGTCGTCAGGAACCGGGCCAAGAAGGCGGCCGCACGCTCCGCCCCGCAGCCCGCGCCCGAACCGGGGACCGTACCGGCGGCCGACTGACCCGGGCGGATCCCGGCCGACCTGCGCGGCCCCTCTTGGGGATGCCCGCGATGCGGCCGGCCGGGATCCCTGCGCTCAGTCCTCGAACGCCTCGCGGTGTGCCTTCGCCAGCTCCACGTAGCCGACCGCGTTGAACTTCACGCCGTCGAGCTCCTCCTCGGTCAGCTGCCGCTTGACCTTGGCGGGCACGCCCGCGACCAGCGAGCCCGGCGGCACCCGCATCCCCTGCGGGACCAGGGCCTGGGCGGCGATCAGCGAGCCGGTGCCGATGTGCGCACCGTTCAGGACGGTGGCCCCCATGCCGATCAGGACGTCGTCCTCGACGGTGCAGCCGTGGAGCACCGCGTTGTGCCCGACGGAAACGCGCTCGCCGACCGTGACCGGGAAGCCGGGATCGACGTGGACGCTGCAGTTGTCCTGGATGTTGGAACCGGCGCCGATGACGATGGGGCCGCAGTCCGCGCGCAGCACCGCGTGGTACCAGACGCTGGAACCGGCCGCCATGGTGACCTCACCGATCACGACCGACGTCGGTGCGGTGAAGGCGGACGGGTCGATGTCCGGCTCCTGACCTCCTATTGCGGTGATCAACGCCTGCTCTGCCATCGCGCGTTCCTCCGTGCTCCGGTGCTGTGGGTCGCGGTCGTCCGGCCGGGAGCCGTCCGGTTCCGCCGGGGAAACGGTATGCGACGGGCACGCGGCCCGGCGGCCGGGTGGGGTGAAGATCACAGGCCGGTGCGGATACCGGTCCAGGGCGCCCCGACTACCGTGTGCGGGTGCCGAAGAACAGAGACACGGTCTCCTCCCTGACCGCCTGGCGGCGGCGCGCACTGTCGGGGGCCGTCCACCGCTGCTGGCGCTGGGTCCGGGAGGCGGGCGCGGTCACGGCCACGCATCCCGGCGGGCTGCGGTTCGGCCGGATCGGCGAGGGCACCCGGCTCGCCTTCCCGCAGGGAACGGTCTTCGGGGAGCGCTGGATCGAGCTCGGCAACCACTGCGTCATCGGCGAACAGGTCACCCTCACGGCGGGCCTCATGCCCGATCTGGACCTCGGCGCCGATCCGATCCTGACCCTGGGCAACGGAGTGGTGCTCGGCCGGGGCAGCCATGTCGTCGCGGACACCACGGTGACGATCGGCTCCGACACCTACTGCGGGCCGTACGTCTACATCACCTCGACCAACCACAGCTACGACGATCCGCAGCAGCCGGTCGGCAGGCAGTGGCCACGGATGGAACCGGTCGCCATCGGCCCCGGCTGCTGGATCGGTACAGGAGCGGTGATCCTCCCCGGCGCCCGGCTCGGGCGCAACGTGGTCGTGGCGGCCGGCGCGGTGGTCCGCGGCGAGGTGCCCGACCACGCGGTGGTGGCCGGCGCCCCCGCCCGCGTCGTACGCAGCTGGGACCCGGACAGGGGCTGGCAGCCGCCGCTGCGCACGCCGGCCCCGGTGCCGATCCCGGAGGGCGTGACGCCCGAACAGTTGCTGGCCCTGGCGGAACTCGACGAGAGCTGAGGGCCGGCCGTGAGGAACACCGCGCCCACGGCGAACGGCGTGGGCATGCAGAGGCCTCGCAGTACAGTGCGGTGAACGGTGGGTACATCACACCGTAGTGCAGTGTTTTTGACGCTGACATCCAAAATATTGGACGGAATGTGACTGACCTCGACCAGCTGACCCAGTCCCTCGCGCGCAACCTCAAGCGCTGGCGCGGGGAGCGAGGCTTCACCCTGGACGCCCTCGCCACCCGCGCCGGGGTCAGTCGCGGCATGATCATCCAGATCGAGCAGGCCCGCACCAACCCGAGCGTCGGCACCACGGTCAAGCTCGCCGACGCGCTCGGCGTCGCCATCACCACGCTGCTCGACCACGAACAGGGCTCCCCGGTCCGCCTGGTCCCCGCGGACCAGGCGGTACGCATGTGGTCCACGGAGGCCGGGAGCGCCACCACTCTGCTGGTGGGCACCGAGGCCCGGGGCCCGCTGGAACTCTGGCACTGGCGACTGGTACCCGGCGACGGCAGCGCGTCCGACCCGCACCCCGAGGGCACCGTCGAACTGCTCCACGTCACCGCGGGCGAACTCACCCTGGTCGTCGACGGCGCCCCGTACACCGTCCCCGCCGGAACCTCCGCCACCTTCGAGGCGCACCACCGCCACGCCTACCGCAACGAGGGCTCGGAGCCCGTCGAAGTCACCATGGCCGTGTCCGTCCCGCCCGTCAGATGAGACGTCCAACCGGGCCGTGCGCGGGGCTGTTAGCGTGGCGCGCATGCGCGCACCCATCGGCTCCTTCGAGGATGCCTGCCCCGCGGCCGGACGCCTCGAACTGCTCACCGCTCCGGTGGCCGCGGCCGTCCGGGAGGGCTGGGGCGGCTTCCCCGCCGAACAGATCATCCACGTCGACACGGACCCCGAGATCGCTGACACGGCGGTGTTCGTCGAGCACCACGGGGCCGATCTGCTGGACCAATCGGCCAACTGCGTCGTCGTGGCCGGAAAGCGCGGGGGAGAGGTCACCCTGGCCGCCTGCCTGGTGCTGTCCCACTCCCGCGTCGATGTGAACGGCGCCGTCCGCAGGCACCTCGGCGCCCGCAAGGTGCGGTTCGCCCCGATGGACACGGCGATCGGCGACACGGGAATGGAGTACGGCGGCATCACGCCCGTCGGACTCCCGGAAAGCTGGCCCCTGTTGATCGACCCCGCCGTCGTGGACCAGGAATGGGTCCTGATCGGCAGCGGCAGCCGGCGGGGCAAGCTGATCGTGCCGGGCAAGGCGCTGGCGGCGCTGCCGGGGGCTGTCGTCGTCGCGGGGCTGGGC
>CBRG010000138.1 GCA_000470535.1 Streptomyces sp. AW19M42 | reverse complement strand
GCGCGCGGCCGACGCGCGTGCCACCCGCGCCGCGGCCCGCGCGCTCGGCCTGGCCGCCGCGCTCCTCGTCGTGCTGCACCTCCTCCTCGGCCCGGCCGACCCGGACCGCAATCCGGCTCCCGGAGCCGTCTACGTACTCCTGTGGGTCGGGCTCGTCCCGGCCTCCCTGCTGTTCGGCCCCGTCTGGCGGCTGCTCAACCCCCTGCGCACCCTCCACCTCCTGGTCTGCCGCGCGCTGGGGCGCGACCCCGAGGCCGGCCGGCCCCTCCCCGTACGCCTCGGGATGTGGCCGGCGGCGGCCGGACTGCTCGCCTTCACCTGGCTCGAACTCGTCGCCCCCGACCCCGCGTCACCCACCGCGCTCCTCCTCTTCCTCACCCTGTACTGCGCCGTCCACCTCGCGGGCGCCGCCCGCCACGGCGCCCACTGGTTCGACCACGCCGACGCCTTCGAGGTCTATTCGGGGCTGCTGGCCAGGCTCTCGCCGCTCGGCCGACGCCCCGCCGACCGCCGCCTCGTCCTGCGCTCCCCGTTCAACGGACTCGACGCCACACCTCAGCTCCCCGGACTCGTCGCCACCCTCTGCGTCATGCTCGGCTCCACCGCCTACGACGGCTTCTGCGACGCACCCTCCTGGATCACCACCGTCCAGACCTCCCCCCTGGGCCGTACCACCGCGGCCACTCTCGGACTCCTGGGCGCCGTCGCCCTCGTGGCCTCCCTCTACGCCCTCTGCGCCGGTGCCACCCGGCTGCTCTCCGGCCGACTGGCGCATCCCCTCACGGCTTTCGCGCACTCGCTCGTCCCGATCGCACTCGGCTATCTCGTCGCCCACTACTTCACACTCTTCGTCACCGAATGCCCACGTACGGTCATGGTGGCACTCGGCACTGACAATCCGGCCCCGCCCGAGCCACTCCTGGGTCCGGGCGGTGTCGCCGCCCTCCAGGTCCTCGCGATCGTCCTCGGCCACCTCCTGGGCGTCGTCGCGGCCCACGACCGTTCCGTGCGGCTCTTCCCGCCCGGCCGCGCGATAGCCGGCCAGCTCCCGCTGCTGGTCCTGATGATCACGTACACCGTCGGCGGCCTGAGCCTGCTCATCGCCTGAGGCCGGTGCGCACCCTTACGTCCGGCGAAGGAGGCCCACGGCATCATGGAGCCCGTGCCCCACGTGAACACGAACCTCCGCCGCGCCCCCGTGCAGCAGCGCAGTGCCGAACGTCTCGCCCGGATACTCGACGCCTGCGCCGAACTCCTCGACGAGACGGGCTACGAACAGCTCTCGACCCGGGCCGTGGCCGTACGCGCCGAGGTCCCCATCGGCTCCGTCTACCGCTTCTTCTCCAACAAGCGGGCCCTCGCCGACGCCCTCGCCCTGCGCAACCTGGACAGCTACGCCGAGCGCATCACGTCCCGGCTGGCCGTCATCCCGGCCGACGACTGGCGACGGGCCATCGACGCCGTACTCGACGAGTACCTGGCGATGAAGCGTTCCGTACCCGGCTTCGCCCTGGTCGACTTCGGCGCCCCGGCGCCCGACGAGGACCCGGGCGACGACGCCAACCACCGGGTCGCGAGCCGGCTGGCCGACCTCCTCTGCGGGCACCTGGGCCGCACCTCCGACGAGGATCTGCTCCGCACCGTCCTGGTCTGCGTGGAGGCCACCGACGCCCTGCTCAAACTCGCCTTCCGCATCGACGCCTCCGGCGACCGTGC
The DNA here is from genome assembly GCA_000470535.1 of Streptomyces sp. AW19M42. Taxonomy (GTDB): domain Bacteria; phylum Actinomycetota; class Actinomycetes; order Streptomycetales; family Streptomycetaceae; genus Streptomyces. Next base: position 23,719 of record CBRG010000138.1, on the reverse strand, counting down.
GATCGTCACCGAGACCCGGGTGCTGATCCAGGCGTACCTGGCGCGCGTCCTGGACTGAGGCCCGCCCGGCGGGACAACCTTCCGTACGCAAGCACCTCCCCGTCATGCGTACTGGTCGGTATGCTCGGTGCCGCTTGACCGTGTACGCGCTTCAACGCTGCCGCCGCCCCGGGGAGGGCCCATGTCGCACGACCCCAGCAGCACCCGCACCGCCCTGCGCGTCTGCCCCCTCTGCGAAGCCACCTGCGGACTCGTCCTCACCATCGAGGGGACCAGGGTCACCGGAGCCCGAGGCGACCGCGACGACGTGTTCAGCCAGGGCTTCGTCTGCCCCAAGGGCGCCTCCATCGGCGGGCTCGACGAGGATCCCGACCGGCTGCGCACACCGCTCGTCCGAAGGAACGGTGTCCTCACGGAGGCGAGCTGGAGCGACGCGTTCGACACGATCGCCCGCGCCCTGCCGGCCATCACGCAGGAGTACGGCCCGCAGGCCGCCGGTGTGGTCCTCGGCAACCCCAACGTGCACACCATGGCCGGCGCCCTCTACCCGTCCGCCCTGCTCGGCGTCCTGCGGACCCGGGCCCTGTTCACCGCGAGCACCCTGGACCAGATGCCCAAACACGTCTCCAGCGGGTTGCTCTTCGGTGATCCCAACACCATCCCGGTGCCCGACCTCGACCGCACCGGCCATCTGCTGCTGCTCGGCGCCAACCCACTCGAATCCAACGGCAGTCTGTGCACCGCCCCCGACTTCCCCGGAAAGCTCAAGGCGCTGCGTAGGCGTGGCGGCAGCCTCACCGTCGTCGACCCGCGCCGCACCCGTACGGCGCGCCTCGCCGACCGGCACGTCGCCATCCGTCCCGGGACCGACGCGCTGCTGCTCGCCGCCGTCACCCACGTACTGTTCGAGGAGAAGCTGACCGACCCCGGAGCGCTCGCGGATCACGTCCAGGGGATCGACGAAGTCCGCCAGGAGCTGCGGGACTTCTCACCGGAGGCGGTCGCCGGGGCCTGCGACGTGGACGCCGGCACCATCCGCGCGATCGCGAGGGAGCTGGCGGCCGCCCCCAGCGCCGCCGTCTACGGCCGTATCGGCAGCTGCACCGTCGAACACGGCACCCTCGCCAGCTGGCTCGTCGACGTCCTCAACATCCTCACCGGCAACCTCGACCGCCCCGGCGGCGCCCTCTTCCCGCTCTCCGCCACCGCCCGCGCCCCGCGGCCCGCCGCCCCGGGCAAGGGCTTCGCCCTCGGGCGCTGGGCGAGCCGGGTCTCCGGGCACCCCGAGGCCAAGGGCGAACTGCCCATCTCCGCACTGGCCGAGGAGATCGAGACACCCGGCGACGGGCGTATCCGCGCACTGATCGTCCTGGCGGCCAACCCGGTGCTCTCGGCGCCCGACGGCGACCGGCTCGACCGGGCGCTGGCCGACGGGCTCGACTTCATGGTGAGCGTCGATCCCTACCTCAACGAGACCTCGCGCCACGCCGACGTGGTACTTCCGCCGCCACCGCCCTCGCAGAGCGCCCACTTCGACTTCGCGTTCAACGCACTCGCCGTGCGCAACCAGGTCCGCTACACCCGGCCCCCCGTCCCCCTGGACGCGGACCGGATGGACGAGAGCGAGATCCTCGCCCGGCTCGTCCTGGCCGCCTCCGGAACGCACGGCGCGGAGCCGGAAGCGGTGGACGCCATGGTCATCGACCGGACCCTCGGCAAGGCCGTCGCCGACCCCGGCTCACCGGTGCACGGCCGGACCCCCGCCCTGCTCGCCGCCGCGCTCACCGGCCGCACCGGGCCGGAGCGCCGCCTGGACCTGATGCTGCGCCTCGGCCCGTACGGCGACGGCTTCGGCGCCGATCCCGACGGCCTCACCCTGGAACGGCTGCTCGCCCACCCGCACGGCATCGACCTCGGCCCCCTCGCGCCCCGGATGCCTGAGGTCCTCACCACCCGCAGCGGGCGCGTCGAACTGCTCCCCGCGCCCATCGCCGCGGATCTGCCCAGGCTGCGCGTCGCTCTCACCGGGGGCGGCGAGCCCGGCGCACTCGTCCTCATCGGCCGCCGCCACCTGCGGTCCAACAACAGCTGGATGCACAACGTCGCCGCGCTCAGCGGCGGTTCCAACGTCTGCACCCTTCAGGTGCACCCCGAGGACGCGGCGCGTCTCGGACTTAAGGACGGCGCCGCGGCCACCGTCACGGCGGACGGCGGTGAGCTGACCGCCCCGGTCGAGATCACCGACAGCGTACGGACGGGCGTGGTGAGCCTCCCGCACGGCTGGGGGCACAACCGCCCCGGCACCCGGATGTCCGTCGCCGCCGCGCACCCAGGCGTCAACGTCAACCAGCTGCTCGACGGCAGCCGGCTCGACCCGCTCTCCGGCACCGCCGTACTCAACGGCATCCCCGTCACCGTCGCACCGGCGCCTTGAACCGGTGCGGTTGACCCCCGCCGGAACCGGAATCCCGCCTGGCACTTCCGGCCCGGCAGCCCCCGTGCCCGGCGAGGTTTGCGCGAATCATTCCCTCACCCCGCCCGGTGGGTTAATTTCAGGCCACTGCTGCCGCTCCCCACCGCTCCACCATCATCCTTCCGGGCGGAACCACATGACTCGCGCCATCACTCTGAACAATGTCAGCAAGGCGTACGGGCGGTCCTCGCGTGCCGTCGACCGTCTCTCGCTCTCCATCGACCCGGGCGAGTTCGTCGTCCTGCTGGGCCCCTCCGGCTGCGGCAAATCGACCGTGCTCCGCATGATCGCCGGTCTTGAGGACGTCTCCGAGGGCGAGGTGCTGCTCGACGGTGAACCGGCCGACCACCTCACCCCCCGCGAACGCGGAATGGCCATGGTCTTCCAGAACTTCGCGCTGTACCCGACCATGACCAACCGGGCCAACATCGGCTTTCCGCTGAAGCTGGAGAACCCGCGCCAGGACCACAACGAGCGCATCGAGAACACGGCCAGGATGCTCGGGATCGAGAGCGTCCTGGACCGGCTGCCCGGCCAGCTCTCCGGTGGGGAGCGCCAGCGGGTCGCGATGGGCCGGGCCATTTCGCGCCAGCCCTCCGCCTTCCTGATGGACGAGCCGCTCTCCAACCTCGACGCGAAGCTCCGCAACCACCTGCGCGCCGAGATATCCCAGCTCACCAAGGAACTCGGCGTCACCACCGTCTACGTGACCCACGACCAGGCAGAGGCGATGTCGCTGGGCCACCGGGTCGCCGTGATGCGCGGGGGAGTGCTCCAACAGGTCAGCCCGCCGCGCGAGGTGTACGCACTACCGGAGAACGTGTTCGTCGCCGCGTTCATCGGCACCCCTCGGATCAACCTGCTCCAGGCCGTCGTGCACGCGCCACTGGAGGGGCGGATGTCGATCGACCTCGGCCGCCAGCGCCTTCCGCTGCCCGAACCGCTCAGCCCCGACCACCAGTTGCTCCGCATCCAGCAGGGCCGCCGGATCATCGTCGGACTGCGTTCGGAAGCGGTCCGGATCGCCCCGCCGAGCCAGGCCCGCCCGGGGGAGGTCGCGCTCAGCGGCATCGTCGAGCATGTCGAGTACCAGGGGCACGAGGCGCTGGTGCACCTCAACACCGGCTCGCAGCCCGCCGTGGTGCCGGACCTGGAATCGGCCCGCCAGGAGCGCGGCACCCAGCGCAGGCGCCGCGGCGCCGAAGGCGGAGCAGGGGTGCTGGGACGGCTCAGGGAGCGCGCCACCGGGCACCTCGGCGGCTCCGTCGCCGTCCTGGACGCACCCGAATCCGAGCCGCCGGCGCCGGGGGTGCGCAGCCCCGACCGCCCCGCCGTCACGGCCAGCGACCTCGTGGTGCGCACCGGCCCCGACATGCGGCTGCGCACCGGAGGTCAGGTCCCGCTCCTGGTGGACCTGGCGCATCTGTACGTCTTCGACCACCAGGGGCGCCGGATCTGCCCGCTGCCGAGGGACGTGCCGGGGCTGGACATGTAACCGGGCGGCCGGACGGGGATCTCGTGACGGGATCTCGTGCCCCGTGTCTCTGGCGCCTGAAAACTAACGGCGCTAGTTTGGGGCGTGGACGACCGTGTCCGTCACCGCGCCCGGGAGGAACAGCCATGAAGGCCCACGACGGTATGTACATCGGCGGCGCATGGCGGCCGACCGCGGGAACAGACACGATCGCGGTCGTGAATCCGGTGGACGAGCAGGTCATCGCCCATGTCCCGGCCGGAACGGCGGTCGATGTCGATGACGCGGTGCGGGCCGCCCGCGCCGCCTTCCCCGGCTGGGCCGCGACCCCGCCGGCCGAACGCGCCGCCCGGATCGGCGCGCTGCGCGACGTCCTGGCGGCCCGCAAGGACGAGATCGCCGCGACGGTCACGGCGGAACTCGGTTCGCCGCTGCCGATGTCCCAGGCCGTGCACGCTGGGGTGCCGGTCCTCGTCGCCGGCTCGTACGCCGAGCTGGCCGCGACGTACGCCTTCGAGGAGCGGCACGGCAACTCCACCGTGCTGCTGGAGCCGGTCGGTGTGGTCGGCGCGATCACCCCGTGGAACTACCCGCTGCACCAGATCGTCGCCAAGGTCGCACCCGCCCTCGCCGCGGGCTGCACCGTCGTCCTCAAGCCCGCGGAGGACACCCCGCTCACCGCTCAGCTGTTCGCCGAGGCCACCGCGGAGGCCGGACTGCCGGCCGGTGTCTTCAACCTGGTCACCGGCCTCGGCCCGGTCGCCGGGCAGGCGCTCGCCGGACACGAGGACGTCGACCTGGTCTCCTTCACCGGCTCCACCGCCGTCGGGAAGCAGATCGGCGCGACCGCGGGCGGCGCGGTCAAGCGCGTCGCGCTGGAGCTGGGCGGGAAGTCCGCCAACGTCATCCTGCCCGGCGCCGATCTCGCCAAGGCCGTCAACGTCGGCGTCGCCAACGTGATGTCCAACTCCGGCCAGACGTGCAGCGCCTGGACCCGGATGCTGGTGGACGCGGAGCGGTACGAGGAGGCCGTCTCCCTCGCCGTCGCGGCCGTCGCCAAGTACGTAGCCGGCGAGCGGATCGGCCCGCTCGTCAACGCCAAGCAGCGGGCCCGGGTACGCGGCTACATCGAGAAGGGCGTCGCGGAGGGCGCCCGCGTGGTGGCCGGCGGCCCCGAGGCGCCCCTCCCCACGGGGTACTACGTCAGCCCGACCGTGTTCGCGGACGTCACCCCGGAGATGACCATCGCCCAGGAGGAGATCTTCGGCCCGGTCATCTCGATCCTGAGGTACGAGGACGAGGACGACGCGCTGCGGATCGCCAACGGCACCGTGTACGGGCTCGCCGGTGCTGTCTGGGCCGCCGACGACGCGGAGGCCGTCGCCTTCGCCCGGCGGATGGACACCGGCCAGGTCGACATCAACGGCGGCCGGTTCAACCCGCTCGCCCCCTTCGGCGGCTACAAGCAGTCGGGCGTCGGCCGCGAGCTGGGTGCCCACGGCCTCGCGGAGTACCTGCAGACCAAGTCCCTCCAGTTCTGAGCCGGCCCACCGAGTCCGCTGCCCGCAATCCGTTTCCCCTCTCAGCAAGGAGCCATCCCGTGGTCCGCGCCGCCGTACTGCCCGCCGTCGGAGCCCCGCTGGAGATCACCGGCATCGAACTTCCGGAGCCCGGCCCCGGCCAGGTGCGCGTCCGGCTCGCCGCGGCCGGGGTCTGCCACTCCGACCTCTCGCTGTCCAACGGCACGATGCGGGTGCCGGTGCCCGCCGTCCTCGGCCACGAGGGAGCGGGCACCGTCGTCTCCGTGGGCGAGGACGTCGGCCATGTCGCACCCGGCGACGGGGTGGTGCTCAACTGGGCCCCGTCCTGTGGCAGCTGCCACCACTGCGGGATCGGTGAGGTCTGGCTCTGTGCCAACGCCCTGGCCGGCGCGGCGAACATCCACGCCCGCACCGCGGACGGCACCGAGCTGCACCCCGGGCTGAACGTCGCCGCCTTCGCGCAGGAGACCGTAATCGCCGCGAACTGCGTGCTGCCCGCACCGGACGGTGTCCCGCTCACCGACGCCGCGCTGCTCGGCTGCGCGGTGCTGACCGGGTACGGCGCGGTCCACCACAGCGCCCGGGTCCGCGCGGGGGAGTCCGTCGTCGTGTTCGGCATCGGCGGCGTGGGCCTCGCGGTGCTCCAGTCCGCCCGGATCGCGGGCGCCTCGCGGATCATCGCGGTGGACGTCTCCCCGGAGAAGGAGGAGCTGGCCCGGCGGGCGGGCGCCACCGACTACGTCATGGCCTCCGCCACCACGCCCCGCGAGATCCGCGGCCTCACCGCCGGCCAGGGCGCGGACGTCGCGATCGAGTGCGTCGGCCGGGCCGCCACCATCCGTACGGCCTGGGAGTCCACCCGCAGGGGCGGCCGCACCACGGTCGTCGGCATCGGCGGCAAGGACCAGGAGGTGACCTTCAACGCTCTGGAGATCTTCCACTGGGGCCGGTCCCTGACCGGCTGCGTGTACGGGAACAGCGACCCGGCCCGCGATCTCCCGGTGCTGGCCGGTCACATCGCGGCGGGCCGTTTCGACCTCTCCATGATGGTCACGGAGCGGATCGGGCTGGACGGTATCCCGGCCGCCTTCGACAACATGATCGCCGGCAGGGGCGGCCGGGCCCTGGTGGTCTTCTGATCCGGGCCTGGGCCGGGTCGGACAGGGCCTATGGCCTGTCGCCACACTGCCGTCTGCCGTCAGGCCTTAGGACTGGTTGGTACGGACCGGACGGGTCGGACGTGTCCGCGCCCGGCCGGTCCGCGGCCGCGTCCGGGACACCGCCACCCCGGCGAGGCAGAGCAGCCCGCCGCCGATGGTGAGCGGCGCGGGCACCTCGTCCAGCAGCAGCCAGGCCATCAGCACGACGAGCGCGGGCACCGCGTAGGTGGTGGCGCCCATCCGCCCGGCGGTGGTGCGGGCCAGCGCGTAGGCCCAGGTGGTGAAGGCCAGCGCGGTCGGGAAGAGGCCGAGATAGACCATGTTCAGCGTCGCGGACAGGGGTGCGTCGGCGGCGTCCGAGATCAGCGCCCCGGAGAACGGCAGGCACGCCACCGTGCCGACCAGGCAGCCGAACGTGGTGATCTGGAGCGCCGATCCGTGCCCCAGCGCGGGCTTCTGGCCGACCACCCCGGCCGCGTACGTCACCGCGGCCAGCAGGCAGAGCAGCACGCCCAGGACCGAGGAGCTCCCCTTCCCCGACATGGAGAGCCCCACGACCACGGCACCCGCGAAGGACACGCCCATGCCCAGGGCCAGCCGGCGCGGCAGGCCCTCGCCGAGCAGCCGTGAGCTGAGCAGTGCGATCAGCAGCGGTCCGATGTTCACGACCATGGCGGCCGTCCCGGCGTCCACCTGCTGCTCACCCCAGTTGAGTACCACCATGTACAGGCCGAACCACAGCAGTCCGGAGGCGATGATCCCCGGCCAGGCCGCCTTGGGCGGCAGACCCTCACGCCGTACGAGCAGGAGCGCGCCCAGCGCCAGCGAGCCGGTCAGCAGCCGTCCGAGGGCCAGTGCGCCGGGGGAGTAGGCCTCGCCCGCGCTGCGGATGGAGACGAAGGCGGAGGCCCACAGCACCACGGTGGTGCAGGCAGCGGCGGGGGCGCGCCAGTCGGAGCGCGGTGCGAGGGTGGGGATAGTCGTCATGGCCCTGACCGTAAGGGCACGATCCTTCGGCGCCTACCGAATAGTCGCCGGATCGATGCCCAGCCGCGCGGCCAGGGCCCGTTCCCCGTCCGCGGTGGCCCGCACCGCCCGCCCGGACCCGATCCGTTCGCACCAGCCGGACTCCAGCACATGGCGGCACAGAGCGGCGCCCGCGGCCCCCGCCAGATGCGGCCTGCGCTCGGTCCAGTCCAGGCAGCCGCGTACGAGCGGACGCCGCGACCGGGTCTCCAGACCGATGCCCAGCGCGCCGAACCAGCCGAGCCCGGCGTCGGTGAGTGCGAAGCCGGTGTCCTGCCGCAGCAGCCCCCGTGCGGTCATGGCATCGGTGATCGCGAGTCCGATGCGGCCGGCGAGATGGTCGTAGCAGGTGCGGCCCCTGGCCAGCGCACTGTCGGCGCCCGACGCCCCCAGGGTGCGCGGCCGGGCGGCGGCGCAGGGTGCCTCCTGGCCCGCGAGCTCCTCGACCAGGTGCGCGACCTGTTCACCGGCGAGCCGCAGATAGCGGTGCCGGCCCTGCCGCTCCTCGGCCAGCAGCCCGCCCGCGACGAGCTTGCCCAGGTGCTCGCTGGCGGTCGACGGGGCCACCGAGGCGTGCCGGGCCAGCTCGCCCGCGGTCCAGGCCCGGCCGTCGAGCAGGGCCAGGCAGAAGACGGCGCGGGTCTCGTCCGCGAGGAGGGCGGCCAGGGCGGCGAGCCGGGGCGCGGCGGGGTCGGGGTATGCCATCTGTCCAGGATGCGTCAGGAACGCTTCGGCGCCGGCCGAATGGTCCCGGCGGCCGTGGGCGGCGCGTACTGCAGGCCGAGTCCGTCGATCAGTGCGCGCAGCCCGGTCTCGAAGGCCCCCTCGTCGACCTGCTGGCGGCGCTCGGCCAGCAGATGGGCCTGGCCGAGGTGGGGGTAGTCGGCGGGGTCGTACGCGGTCTCGTCGTCCACGAAGCCCCGGGCGAAGGAGCCGAGCGCCGAGCCGGTGATGAAGTAGCGCATCAGCGCGCCGATGTACGTGGCCTGGGCGGGCGGCCAGCCCGCGCGGACCATGGCGCCGAACACCGCGTCGGCCACCCGCAGGCCGGCCGGGCGGCGGCCGGGGCCCTGGGCCAGCACCGGGACGATGTGCGGGTGCTCGGTGAGCGCCGCACGATAGGAGACCGCCCAGTCGTGGAGGGCGGCCCGCCAGTCGCGGCTGTCGGACTCGTCGAACATCGACAGATCGACCTGCGCGGATACGGCGTCGGCGACCGCGTCCAGGATCTCGTCCTTGTTGCGGAAGTGGTTGTAGAGCGACGGGCCGCTGACCCCGAGCTCGGCCGCCAGCCGGCGGGGCGGAGACGGCGTCGAGCCCCTCGGTGTCCACCAGGGCACCCGCCGTCGCGACGATGCGGTCTCTGCTGAGGAGGGGCTTGCGCGGACGGGCCATGCGGCACATAGTAGGCCCTGCGCAGCTAAAACTAGCAGTGCTAATTAAGGTGGAGGGTCGATCGATGAATCTGGAGCTCAGCGAGGAGCAGGAAGCCGTCCGGCAGCTCGCCAAGGACTTCGTCGCCCGTGAGATCGCGCCGCACGTCGTCGAGTGGGACCGGGCCGAGAACGTCGACAAGTCGATCGTGAAGAAGCTGGGTTCCCTCGGCTTCCTCGGCCTGACCGTCCCCGAGGAGTACGGCGGCTCGGGCGGCGACCATCTCGCGTACTGCCTGGTGACCGAGGAGCTCGGCCGGGGCGACTCCTCCGTCCGCGGCATCGTCTCCGTCTCCCTGGGGCTGGTCGCGAAGACCATCGCCGCATGGGGCGACGAGGAGCAGAAGCGGCAGTGGCTGCCGAGGCTGACCTCGGGCGACGCGGTGGGCTGCTTCGGCCTCACCGAACCGGGCACCGGCTCGGACGCGGGGAACCTGACGACGAGGGCCGTGCGGGATGGCGGGGACTACGTCGTCAACGGCTCCAAGATGTTCATCACCAACGGCACCTGGGCCGACGTGGTGCTGCTCTTCGCCCGCACCAACGACACCCCCGGCCACAAGGGCATATCCGCCTTCCTGGTCCCCGCCGACACCCCCGGCCTCACCCGCCGCACCATCCACGGCAAGCTCGGCCTGCGCGGCCAGGCGACCGCCGAGGTGGTGCTGGAGGACGTCCGGGTCCCCGCCACCACGCTCATCGGCCCCGAGGGCAAGGGCTTCTCGATCGCCATGTCGGCCCTGGCCAAGGGGCGGATGTCGGTGGCGGCCGGCTGCGTCGGCATCGCCCAGGCCGCCCTGGACGCGGCCGTCGGGTACGCCGGTGAGCGCGAACAGTTCGGCAGGCCCATCGCGGGCTACCAGCTCGTCCAGGAGCTCATCAGCGATATCGCCGTGGACGTCGACGCCGCCCGACTGCTCACCTGGCGGGTGGCCGACCTGATCGACCGGGGCGAGGAGTTCGCCACCGCCGCGTCCAAGGCCAAGCTCTTCGCCTCGGAGGCCGCCGTCCGGGCCGCGAACAACGCCCTCCAGGTGTTCGGCGGCTACGGCTACATCGATGAGTACCCGGTCGGCAAACTGCTGCGCGACGCCCGGGTGATGACGCTCTACGAGGGCACCAGTCAGATCCAGAAGCTGATCATCGGCCGGGCCCTGACGGGGGTCTCCGCGTTCTGAGGCGGGCCGGCGCCACCGGCTCGAACGGCCGTCTGAGTACCGGACTGAGTACCCGGACGGATGTGGTGTGCGTCATACCGCCGGATGCTGGGCGGCATGAGTGAGACGACATCGGTCAAGCAGCAGAGCACCGCCGCCTTCTACGGTCAGGCCGTCGCGTCCTTCGGGGTGGCGATGGGTGCGGTGGCTCTCGGTATCTACTTCCTCGACGCGGACGCCTGGGTGCGCGGGTTCCTCGCCATCGGCGTCCTGTACCTGGTCACGTCCTGCTTCACCCTGGCCAAGGTCATCAGGGACCGGCAGGAGGCGGGCCAGCTGATCAGCCGGGTCGACCAGGCCAGGCTGGAGAAGATCATGGCCGAGCACGACCCCTTCCAGAAGCTCTGACGGTCTCACCCACTGGACTCCTAAGCGCTTGCTCAGGATCGGGGTATGGTGTTCGTCCTGCTGACCGAGAGGGGCCATGACGATGAGCACGGCGGAGGAGACCGACGGCGAGAGCGCGCCGTGGGCCGAAGTGACGCCCGAGGCTGCCAGGCGGCTTCTCGTCGCCGCCGTGGACGCCTTCGCCGAGCGCGGGTACCACGCGACCACCACCCGGGACATCGCGGGCCGCGCAGGAATGAGCCCCGCCGCGCTCTACATCCACTACAAGACGAAGGAAGAGCTGCTCCACCGGATCAGCAGGATCGGTCACGACCGCGCCCTGGCCGTCCTGGAGGCGGCGGCCGACAGTGAGGGCACGGCCGCCGAGCGGCTGGCCGCCGCGGTCCGCTCCTTCGTCCAGTGGCACGCCGAGCGGCACACCACCGCACGCGTCGTCCAGTACGAGCTCGACGCCCTCGGTGCGGAACACCGCGCCGAGATCATCGAACTGCGCCGCCGGAGCGATGCGGTGGTGCGCCGGATCATCGGGGAGGGCGTGGCGGCCGGGGAGTTCGACGTCCCCGACGTGCCGGGCACCACGCTCGCCGTGCTCTCGCTCTGCATCGACGTGGCGCGTTGGTTCAACGCCCAGGGCAGCCGGACGCCGGACGAGGTCGGTGACCTGTACGCCGGCCTCGTGCTGCGCATGGTCGCGGCCGGACGCTGACGCGGCCGCCCCAGGGCTGTCCTCAGAAGTAGTACCGCGACACCGACTCGGCCACGCAGGCCGGCTTGTCGCCGCCCTCGCGCTCCACCGTGACGACCGCGGTGACCTGCACACCGCCGCCCGCCTCCTCGACGCTCTTCAGGACGGCCGTCGCCCGCAGCCGCGACCCCACGGGCACCGTGGAGGGGAAACGGACCTTGTTGGTCCCGTAGTTGATGCCCATCTTCATACCCTCGACCCGCATGACCTGCGGCACGAGTGCCGGCAGCAGCGAGAGCGTGAGGTAGCCGTGCGCGATCGTCGTGCCGAACGGTCCGGCCTTCGCCCGCTCCGGGTCCACGTGGATCCACTGGTGGTCGCCGGTGGCGTCCGCGAAGAGATCGATCCGCTTCTGCTCGATCTCCAGCCAGTCGCTGTGCCCGAGCTGCTCGCCCACCCCGTCGCGCAGCTCCTGCGCGGACGTGAAGATCCTCGGCTCTGCCATGTCCCTGGTCCCTGCCTTCTCGCTCTCGGCCATCCGTGCTCGCGCCTGTCTAAGCGCTTGCTCAGCATGGTTCGCGGGTGCGTTCCTGTCAACGACGGACCTGTCGGGACCAGGCCACGTAGGGTTCGAGGGGTGCCCCAGATCCCACAGACACTCCATGAACTCACGGTCGGCCAGCTCTCCGCGCGCAGCGGCGCCGCCGTTTCGGCCCTGCATTTCTACGAGGCCAAGGGCCTGGTCAGCAGCCGCCGCACCAGCGGGAACCAGCGCCGCTACGACCGGGACGCGCTGCGCCGGGTCGCCTTCATCCGTGCGGCACAACGGGTCGGCATCCCGCTCGCCACCATCCGGGACGCGCTGGCCGAACTCCCGGAGGAGCGCACCCCCAACCGCGACGACTGGGCGCGGCTCTCCGAGGCGTGGCGCTCCGAGCTGGACGAGCGGATCGTGCAGCTGGCGCGGTTGCGCGACCACCTCACCGACTGCATCGGCTGCGGCTGCCTGTCGTTGGAGAACTGCGTGCTCTCCAACCCGGACGACATCTCCGGTGAGCGGATGAGCGGCTCGCGCCTGATGCCGGGCAAGCTCGCGAAGGGCGCCCGGGAAGGGCGCTGAGGTGCCTGGCCCTGCGCATGTACTGCCGGTGCGGCAGTCGTGCGTATGTGTTGCCCGTGCGGCAGCCGTGCGTATGTGTTGCCCGTCCGGCAGCCGTGCGTCCCTCGGACGCCGGGCGGGCCGCTCCGTTCCTCAGGCCGCCGATGCCAGGCCGCACAGCCGGGTCCGCCGGGCCTTCGCCAGCGCCGCCCGGGTGAGCACGGGCTGCGGCACCACGATTCCGCACCCGGTGCAGACCGGGCCGGACCAGGGCTCGCTGTGCAGGTCCTGCCGCCAGGCGATCCGGCCCTGCGCGCAGACCGGGCAGCCGTTGCCCGGCTCCGACTCCAGGGCGGAAATCAGCCGCGCCAGTACCTCCGCGAGCGGCGCCGCCGGATGGACGGCCGGGTCGTCGCACCGTGCTACCCCGTTCCCGCCCCAGGTGCGCCGGTGCCAGTCGTCGAACGCGCCGGGCCGGCGCAGTCCGTCGTGCTTCTCCCGCCGACGGCGCTCGGCGAACCCCGCCTCGTAGCGCAGCCAGACCGCGCGGGCCGTCTCCAGCTCCTCCAGCGCGTGCGTCAGCCGCACCGGATCGGGGGCCCGGTCCTCGGGCCCTATTCCGTGCCGGGCGCACAGATGATCCCAGGTCGCCCGGTGTCCGTAAGGGGCGAAGCGCTCCAGGCACTTGCGCAGCGAGTACCGCCGCAGTGCCAGATCGCTCCGCGGATCGCGGACCTGTCTCGCAAGACTCCGGAAACCGGCCATAGCGCTGCCACCTCCGTCGCTCGTACTCCGTCGCCCGAAATTCGGCGTCAACCCCATGGACGTACGACTGCCCGGATCGGCTCCATCCAAGGGTGCGGTAGTCCATCTGCTGAGATGACCGGTCGTCATGCGGCCGCATGTGGCGATTCCGAAAAGGTGACTGATGCTCACCTTACCGGCGGGTCATACCGCCGGTAGCGTCCGGCGCATCGGCCTTTCCGAGGAGCACGCATGCCCCCACGCACCGGCACCACCGCCCGCACCGGCAAGTTCCGGGCCGCCACGATCGCGGCCGTACTCGCACTCGGTGCCTCTCTGCTGGCCACCGCGCCCCACGCGGGCGCCGCCGAGCCCGATCCCGTACCCGACTACTGCCAGGGACAGTGTGACGACATCCTGCCGCCCGGCGAGAACGGCAACGCCACCCTCGTCGAGATCCTGGGCAACAAGGCGTTCGGCACCCATCCCGCGCACAGCGACGACCAGCTCGACCGCTACGACGGGCTGGTGGCCGGGCACACCGGCCTGACCGACCAGAAGCTCACCGACTTCTTCAACGACGCCTCCTTCGGCGTTCCGAAGGACCAGGTCGAGTCCGTCACCTCGCCCCGCGACGACGTCACCATCACCCGCGACAAGGTGTCCGGCGTCCCGCACATCAAGGGCACCACCCGCTACGGCACCGAGTTCGGCGCCGGCTTCGCGGCCGGGCAGGACCGGCTCTGGCTGATGGACCTCTTCCGCCACATCGGACGCGGGCAGTTGACCTCGTTCGCCGGCGGCGCGCTGGCCAACCAGGGCCTGGAGCAGCAGTTCTGGCCGCAGGCCCCGTACACAGAGGCCGACCTCCAGGCCCAGGTCGAGTACATCAGGACCCACGAGGGCCCCCGCGGCGAGCAGGCCATGTCCGATGCCCAGGCCTATGTCGACGGCATCAACTCCTACCGCGAGAAGTCGAAGAAGGGCCGCTACTTTCCCGGCGAGTACGTCCTCACCGGCAAGATCGACGCCATCACCAACGTCGGGGAGATCCAGCCGTTCGAGCTGACCGACCTGATCTCGATCGCCTCCGTGGTCGGCGGCCAGTTCGGCGGCGGTGGCGGCGGCGAGGTCCAGGCGGCGCTCTCGCTGCTCTCCGCCCAGCAGAAGTACGGAGTGGCCGAAGGCACCAAGGTCTGGGAGTCGTTCCGGCAGCGCAACGACCCGGAGACGGTGCTCACCGTCCACGACGGGACCTCGTTCCCGTACGCGAACAAGCCCGACAAGGCCGTCGGCACGGCGCTTCCCGATGCCGGCTCCGTCACCGCAGAACCGCTGATCCATGACCGCACCGGCTCCGCGGGCACCAATGCCAAGGCCCCGGTCAAGGCACCGGCCGAACTCAAGAAGGCGCAGGGCATCTACGACGACGGGGTCATCCCGGAGGGCTCACTCCCCGGCTCCGGCTCCGGTGCCCAGAAGCGCGGCATGTCCAACGCCCTGCTGGTCTCCGGCAAGAGCACCGCGAGCGGAAACCCGATCGCCGTGTTCGGCCCGCAGACCGGCTACTTCGCCCCGCAGCTGATGATGCTTCAGGAAATCCAGGGCCCCGGCATCAGCGCCCGCGGCGTCTCCTTCGCCGGTGTCGGCATGTACATCCAGATGGGCCGAGGCCAGGACTACGCCTGGAGTGCCACCTCGGCAGGCCAGGACATCACCGACACCTACACCGTCGAACTGTGCGAGCCCGACGGCTCGGCGCCCACCAAGAACTCCACGCACTACCTCTACCGAGGCGACTGCGCCGCCATGGAGAAGCTGGAGCACACCAACTCCTGGAGCCCCACCGTCGCGGACTCCACCGCGAAGGGCTCCTACCGGATGCAGGTGTGGCGCACCGACTACGGAGTGGTCACCCACCGCGCCACGGTGGACGGCAAGCCGGTCGCGTACACCTCGCTGCGCACCACCTACCGGCACGAGGCCGACTCGATCATCGGCTTCCAGATGCTCAACGACCCCTCGTACGTCACCGACGCCGCCTCCTTCCAGCAAGCGGCGAGCAACATCGACTACGCCTTCAACTGGTTCTACGCCGACTCGCGCACCGCCGCCTTCTACAACAGCGGCATGAACCCGGTGCGCGCCCCCGGCGTCGACCCGGCACTGCCGATCAAGGCCGAGAAGGCGTACGAGTGGCAGGGGTACGACCGGGCGGCCAACACCGCCGAGTACACCCCGTTCGCCGAGCACCCGCACTCCAGCGGCCAGGACTACTACGTGTCCTGGAACAACAAGCAGGCCGAGGGGTACGCCTCCGCGGGCTTCGGGCTCAGCGCGGTGCACCGGGCCGATCTGCTCGACGAGCGGGTGTCGAAGCTGGTGGAGGAGGGCGGCGTGACCCGCGCCTCCCTCACCCGGGCGATGGCGGACGCCGCACTCACCGACCTGCGCGGCGAGCAGTTGCTGCCCGAACTGCTGAAGGTGATCCGCTCCCAGCCGGTCACGGACCCGGACCTCAACTCGGTGGTCCAGCAGCTGGATTCCTGGCGGGCGGCGGGCGCCCAGCGCAAGGAGAGCAGCCCCGGTTCGCACGCGTACACCTACGCCGACGCGGTACGGATCATGGACGCGTGGTGGCCGAAGCTGATCGACGCGGAGTTCAAGCCGGGGCTCGGTGACGACCTGTACGGGGCGCTGACCGCCAACCTCGCCACCGACGAGTCACCGGCGGCCAGCCACGGACCGAGCGGCGCGCACAGCGGTTCGGCCTTCCAGTACGGCTGGTGGGGCTTCGCCGACAAGGACCTGCGCCAGGTGCTCGGACAGCCGGTCAAGGGGCCGCTGGCCAGGACCTACTGCGGTAACGGCGAGCTGAGCAGCTGCCGCGCGGCGCTGCTGTCCTCGCTGAAGCAGGCGGCGGCGGTACCGGCGGGCGAGGTCTACCCGGCGGACGACAACTGCGAGGCGGGTGAGCAGTGGTGCACCGACTCGATCATCCACCGGGCACTGGGCGGGATCGCGCAGAAGGCGATCCACTGGCAGAACCGCCCGACGTACCAGCAGGTGGTGGAGTTCCCGGCACACCGCTGACGTCGGCCCGGCCGGGCCGGCTCCCCGCGTGGGGCCCGCCCGGCACACCCTGTCCCCGCCGGGCACATCCCAGCCCGTCCGGCGGTCCAGGACACGACCGGTTCGCCGGGCGGGCCCGCACGCAGCGGTCCGCCCGGCCGAGCTCGCTCACCGGTACTGCAGATACCGCTTCCGCACGGCCCGGAACGCGGCGAGATCCTTCGCCCACGCACCCACGACCTCATCCGTGTCCGCACCCGCGTCGATCATGGTGCGGACCCGGGTGTTGCCGGTGAGCTTGTCGATCCAGTTGTCGGACCGCCAGGCGAACCCGCTCCAGGTCCGCTTCGCCGTCACCAGCAACGCGATCCCGGTGCGCACCGGGTCGAAGACCTCCCGGTCCTGCACATGGACCTGCACCCCGCCCACCGTCTTCCCCTCGAACTTGGAGAACGACGGCGCGAAGTACGCCTCGCGGAAGGCCACTCCGGGCAGTTCGAGGGCGTTGGCGGCGGCCGCCCAGGTGTGGTCGATCCCCTCCGCGCCCAGCAGCTCGAACGGGCGCGTGGTGCCGCGTCCCTCGGAGAGGTTCGTGCCCTCGAACAGGCAGGTGCCCGAGTAGACGAGCGCCGTGTCGGGCGTCGGCATGTTGGGGCTCGGCGGCACCCACGGCAGACCGCTCGCGTCGAAGAAGTCCGAGCGCGACCACCCCGACATCTTCACAATCTCCAGTTCGGCCGGATTGTCCGCGAGGAACTCTCCGTTGAACAGCAGGGCGAGTTCGGTGACCGTCATGCCGTGCGCCTGGGCGATCTCCCGGCGGCCCACGAAGGTGCCGAAGGCCGGATCGAGGACCGGTCCGAGGGCCGCCCGCCCGGACACCGGGTTCGGCCGGTCCAGGACGACGAACTTCTTGCCCGCCAGGGCTGCCGCCTCCATGCAGTCGTACAGCGTCCAGATGTACGTGTAGAAGCGGGCGCCCGCGTCCTGGATGTCGAAGACGATCGTGTCGACGCCGGACTCCGTGAACACGTCGGCCAGCGGCTGCCCGCTCTTGAGGTACGTGTCGTAGACCGGGAGCCCGGTCGCGGGGTCGTCGTACCGGCCCTCGGAGCCGCCCGCCTGCGCGGTGCCGCGGAAGCCGTGCTCCGGGCCGAAGACGGCCACCAGGTCGACCCGCCCGTCCGCGTGCATCACATCGACGATGTGGCGTACGTCGGAGGTGACCCCGGTCGGGTTGGTGACGATGCCGACGCGCCGGCCCTTCAGCAACGCGTAGCCGTCCGCCGAGAGCCGGTCGAAGCCGGTACGGAGCCGGCTGTGCCCGCCTCCGTACCCGTCCCCGTGTCCCCTGCCTCGCGACGGACCGGCGGCCGCGGCCGCGGGTGCGGCGCTCGCCGCGAGGGCTCCGACGGCACCGCCCGCGGCCAGCAAACCACGTCTGGTCAGGCTCATCCGACTACCTCCATGATCGCGACGACTGTCATGGTCACGCACGCTAGCGCGCAGCCAGGCCGCAGGGAACGAGCCGGACGTGACTGATGTGGCAGGTGTGACGCATGAGAGGAGCCAGCCCCTTCCCCGGCGACATACCGACTGGTTAGTCTGCTGGTGCAGTCGGCAGAGAGAGGCAGGACCGATGAGTACGGTGCAGGGCGCGGGCGTAGTGGTCACCGGGGCCGGAGGCGGCATCGGAGCCGCGCTGGCCCGCAGATTCGCAGCCGAGGGCGCACGGGTCGTGGTCAACGACCTCGACGCGGACCGGATCAAGGCGCTGGCCGAGGAGATCGGCGGTACCGCCGTCGCCGGCGACGCCTCCCGTATCGTCGACGCCGCCCGGGACGCCCTGGACGGCACGGTGGACATCTACTGCGCCAACGCGGGACTCGGCTCGCCCGGTGACGCCTTCGCCTCGGAGGAGGTCTGGGCCGACGCCTGGGACGTCAACGTGATGGCCCACGTCCGCGCGGCCAGGGCGCTGCTCCCGGACTGGCTGGAGCGCGGCAGCGGCAGGTTCGTCTCCACCGCGTCGGCCGCCGGACTGCTCACGATGATCGGCGCGGCGCCGTACAGCGTCACCAAGCACGGGGTGGTCGCCTTCGCGGAGTGGCTCGCCCTCACCTACGGCCACCGCGGCGTCAAGGTCCACGCGATCTGCCCGCAGGGCGTGCGTACCGACATGCTGACCGCCGCCGGATCGGCCGGGGAGCTCGTGCTGGCCCCCAGCGCCATCGAGCCGGAGGCCGTTGCGGAGGCGCTCTTCGCGGCCATGGCGGAGGACCGCTTCCTGGTCCTGCCGCACCCCGAGGTCGCCACGTACTACCGGGCCCGTACCAAGGACACCGACCAGTGGCTCGGCAGCATGAACCATCTCCAGCAGAAGTGGGAGGCGACCGGCGCATGAGCGAGTCGATCTACGCGGCGAAGCCCTGGCTGTCGCTGCTCAGCGAGGCCCAGCGGGCCCCCGTCCACCCGGCCGCCACCCTGGTGCACGCCTTCCGGGACTCGGTGGCCCGCGCCCCGGACCACCCGGCGCTCGCCTACTTCGACGGGCGCCTCAGCTACCGCGAGACCGACGCGCTCTCCGACTCCGTGGCCGGTCACCTCGCCGCCCGGGGGCTGGAGCGCGGTGACCGGGTCGCGATCATGCTGCAGAACTCGCCGCACTTCGTCATCGCGCTGCTGGGCGCCTGGAAGGCGGGGGCGACCGTCGTCCCGCTCAATCCGATGTACAAGTCCGGCGAGGTCGGCCATGTGCTGAAGGACGCCGAGGTCTCCGCGCTGATCTGCTCGGACCGGGCCTGGGACGCCTATCTGCGGGACACCGCGGCGGCCGCCCCCTCCGTCCGGATCGCGGTCACCGCCTGCGAGCTGGACTTCCAGACGAAGAACGACGAGCGGGTGCTGAACTTCGGCCGACTGCCCGCGGACGACGCCGACGATCTGGTGGCCGTCGCCCGGCAGGGCCTCGCCGCCCCGGCCGGCCGGGAGCTCACCGCCACCGACGTGGCGCTGATCAGCTACACCTCCGGGACCAGCGGCACCCCCAAGGGCGCCATGAACGCGCACGGCAACATCATGGTCAACGTCGAGCGCCAGCGCACCGGCCACTCCATCGCCGAGGGCTCCGCCTACTTCGTCCTCGCCCCGCTCTTCCACATCACCGGCATGGTGTGCCAGCTCGGCGTCTGCCTCGCCAACGCCGGCACCCTCGTCCTCGCGTACCGCTTCCACCCCGGTGTCGTCCTGGACGCCTTCGCCGAACACCGGCCGGCGTACACCGTGGGCCCCTCGACCGCCTTCATGGCGCTCGCCGCGACCCCGGGGGTCACGCCCGAGCACTTCTCCTCGTTCCAGGTGATCTCCTCGGGCGGCGCGCCGCTGCCGCCCGCGCTCGTCGAGAAGTTCCGGGCGGGCTTCGGCCCGTACATCCGCAACGGCTACGGCCTCACCGAGTGCACCGCGCCCTGCGCCTCCGTACCGCCCGAGCGGAAGGCCCCCGTGGACCCGGTCTCCGGCACCCTCTCGGTCGGCGTGCCGGGCCCGGACACGGTGGTGCGGATCATCGACGAGAGCGGCGCAGAGGTGCCCTTCGGCGAGCAGGGCGAGATCGCGGTGCGCGGACCGCAGGTCGTCTCCGGCTACTGGCGGCTGCCCGAGGCCACCGCCGCCGCCTTCCCGGACGGTGAACTGCGCACCGGCGACATCGGCTTCATGGACCGCGAGGGCTGGCTCTACGTCGTCGACCGCAAGAAGGACATGATCAACGCCTCCGGCTTCAAGGTCTGGCCGCGCGAGGTGGAGGACGTCCTCTACACCCATCCGGCCGTCCGTGAGGCGGCCGTCGTGGGCGTCCCCGACGCCTACCGGGGCGAGTCCGTCCGGGCCTACGTGAGCCTGCGGCCCGGCTCGTCAGTGGGACCGGACGAACTGGGCGCGTACTGCAAGGAACGGCTCGCCGCGTACAAGTACCCGCGCGAAGTCGAGATCCTGGCGGAACTCCCCAAGACGGCAAGTGGGAAGATCCTCAGGCGGGAACTGCGTTCACCCCGCTAGAGGACACTCCCCGAAACCGTTACTCACGGAAGGAAGGCGGCGGCTATGGCCAAGGCGACGGACGGGAGCGGCACCCCCGTTCCCCAGCGGCTGCTCGCCGCCGCCACCCGGCTCTTCGCGGAACAGGGGTACGACCGCACCTCGGTCCAGGAGATCGTCGAGGCGGCCGGCGTCACCAAGGGCGCGCTCTACCACTACTTCGGCTCCAAGGAGGACCTCCTCCAGGAGGTCTACGCCCGGGTGCTGCGGCTCCAGCAGGAACGCCTCGACGACTTCGCGGACGCCGACGCCCCCGTGGAGCAGCGGCTGCGCGACGCGGCGGCCGACGTGGTCGTCACCACCATCGAGAACCTCGACGACGCCTCGATCTTCTTCCGCTCGATGCACCACCTGAGCCCCGAGAAGAACAAGCAGGTACGGCTGGAGCGCCGCCGCTACCACGAGCGCTTCCGGGCGCTGGTGGAAGAGGGGCAGCGCAGCGGGGTGTTCGCCACCGCCACCCCGGCGGACCTGATCGTCGACTACCACTTCGGCTCGGTCCACCACCTGTCCACCTGGTACCGCCCCGACGGCCCGCTCACCCAGCAGGAGGTCGCCGGCCACCTGGCCGATCTGCTGCTGCGCGCGCTGCGGCCCTGATCCGTCGGTCCGGACCGCCACCGGCCAGCCGGTCCAGCAGCGCCACCGCCGCCGGGTTGCGCGGCCGGGGCGTTTGGCCCGCGAGCACCACCGTCCGGCCCGGCTCCGGCTGCCGGACGCTCACACACGGCAGCCCGGCGTCCTCACCGATCCGGCGCGGCACGATCGCCACACCGATACCGGCCCGTACGAGATCCACCAGCAGCCGGATCCGGGTGACATCGCAGGTGTTCCGGCGCTCCAGACCGCAGTGCGCGGCCAGCCGCCGCACCGCCGTCTCCAGACCGGTGCCGGCCCGGAGGTCCACGAACGGCTCCCCGACGAGGTCCTTGACCAGGGTGCGCCCGGCCGTCGCCAGCAGGTGACCGGGGGCGGTGATCAGCACCGGGTCCTCCTGCCGGGAGGCGAACGCCACGAGGCCGTCCGGGAGTCCGGCGGCGTCCGGCGCCAGATGGCCGAGGTCCAGCTCACCGGCGAGCAGCCCCGCCGGCAGCTCCGGGGCCGTCGCCTCGCGCAGGGAGATCTGCACCCCGGGCCGGAGCCGGTGGAACGCGGCGAGTTCGGCGGCCGGATCCACACAGGTCAGCGTCTGGATCGTGCCGACCCGCACCCGGCCGGCGCCGACACGGCGGCCACCGCGTCGCGCGCCGCGTCCGTCCCCACGAGCACCGTCCGGGCCGACGGCAGCAGCGCCCGGCCCGACTCGGTCAGCACGACCCGGCGGCCGGTGCGCTCGAACAGGTCGGCGCCCAGCTCCCGTTCGAGATCGCGCACGGACGTGCTCAGCGCGGACTCCACGATCAGTTCGGCGCGGGCGGCCGCGGTGATACCGCAGTGCGTGATCACCGGCATGAAGCGGCGGAGCCGGCGGATCTCCATCCGTCTACGGCAGCGGTCGCAGCCAGCGAACCCACCTGTTGGACCGAACCGGCGGACGGGGCCACGCTGGATACATGGCGCACATTCAGGCAACGACGCGGGTTCCCGCCCTGTGGACCGTCGCCTACGGACCGCACCGGCCGCGCGCCGTCCGGGTCCTCGCACGGTGCCTGCTGCGGGTGAGGGCCCTCGCCCGCGACCTGGCACTCGCCGACCACGTACCGTACGGCGGCTACTGAGCCGGGAGGCGCGCGGGCCGAAACGCGTTGGTGGAGCCCAGGAGGGTCCGGCTAGCATCCGACGATGCGGACGCCGGTCGAAGAAGAGCTGCACACCCTGGGCCGACAGATTGGGCACGGGGACCCGGGGCAGCGTCACACGGCACTGGTCCGGCTGACCGAGATCGTCGCCACGCGCCCCCCGCCCGACGGGGAGATGGACGTACTCGCCGGACTGCTGCCCGTGTCCCTCACCGGACTGCCGGAGGCCGATCTCCTGCTGGCCGGGCTCTACGAGCGGCTCGGCCACCGGCTGACGGACCGCCCCCGGCCCCGGTGGCGCACGGCCGGGCACCTGCCGGCAACGGTACGGACGACCTGGCTGCGCGCCGATGTGCTCCACGATCCCCGCGTCCTCCGCGACGAGACCCCGGGCGAGCTCCTCTACCAGGCCGTGCGCGAGCTGGGCATCAGCGGTACGCACCGGCCGGGCCCGCTGGTGGACGAGCTGGCGGACAGCGGCGATCCGGTGCTCCGGGCCGAGGCGCTGCGACTGGCCCGCGAGGGACTGCACACCGGACTGCTGGCCCCGGCGGCGGTCCGGGAGAAGCTGATCGCGCTGCTGGCGAGCAGCGGTCACCGGTGGCGTTCCCGCTGCTCGCTCTGGTGGCCGCCCGCGCGGTCGCACTGGCCGACGGCTCCGTGACGGATCTGGCTCCGGCCATGACCGCGCACGGGATCACCGTCTCGGCCTCCGGAGATCCCTCTGCGGTGTCCGATGAGGCGGACCGCGACATCGAGGCCCTGGTGACCGGGGGCTGGGACCCCGAGACCGCACTGCGCCTCGTGGCGGGGGACGAGCCGCTGGGCCCCCTGCGCGCACAACGGCTGCGCCCGATGCTGGCCGACTGGCTCGCGCTGGCGGGCTCCCGGCCCGGGACCGGGGCCCCGGTGCTGCGGTTCGCGCTGGCGCTCTGTTCCAGGTCCCTGAGCCACCCGGAACTCACCGCGCTCGCCCGGTCCGCCCCGCTCCTGCTGGACGCGCTGGCCGACGCCCGCGACGCGGACCGGCACGCGTTGGTCGGCGTACTCGGAGCGGCGGCGCCGCTGCTGACGGCCACCGCGAGACCGGCCGCCGTCACCGCGGTACGCGCCCTGGCCCCCGCACCGGCGGTGCCGGGCCGGTCCACGCTGACACTGCTGCGCCGCCTCGGCGCGATACTCGTCCGCGCCGACCTCGACCGCGCCCTCGCGGAAGCCCGGCTCTGCGCCGACCCCTCGCGGGCCGCGACCGACGTGCTCCGGGAGGCCTTCGCCGTACCGGAGTCCCGGCCCGCCGCCGCACCCGGGTCAGAGGCGGCACAGGGCTGGCGGGGCCGCGCTGGCAAACGCGGTCCGGGAGCCGGGCGCACTGGCGGAGTTCCGCCGCACGGACGACGGCACCGTCTCCTTCCGGACCCGGCTGGCCGCCCTGATCGAGGCGCACGACGGCGCCGCCCCCGGGGTCCGGTCCGCCCTCATCGACTGGATGACACGGCTCCAGCCCCTGGACGCGCCGCCCTGGACCCTCGCGGCGACCGCCCGCGCACCGGAGCCGGTGCCGCGCCGGGTCCGCGCCGACGACCTGGACCAGCCGCGCTCCGAGGCCCTGCGGG
>CBRG010000137.1 GCA_000470535.1 Streptomyces sp. AW19M42 | reverse complement strand
CCCGCCCGGCGGCGGAACCGGGTGCGCATCCGAACCGGGCCGCGTGAGCAAGGCCGTTCCATATTCTTGGGGCGAGCTGATCGCCTCACGCCCTCTGGAGTTCACCATGTCCCGACCGGCGAACGACGCCACCACCCCGCACATCGACACCAGCAAGCCGCATCCCGCGCGCATGTACGACTGGTTCCTCGGCGGCAAGGACAACTACCCGGTGGACAAGGCGATGGGACGCCAGATGCTCGCGCTCGAACCGACGGTCCCGGTGATGGCGAAGGTGAACCGGGCCTTCATGCACCGCGCCACCCGCTGGCTTTCGAGCCAGGGCGTCCGACAGTTCCTCGACATCGGTACGGGGATACCCACCGCGCCCAACCTCCACCAGGTGGCCCAGAGTTCCGAGCCCGCCACCCGGATCGTCTACTGCGATAACGACCCGATCGTGCTGGCCCACGCCGAAGCCCTGCTGAGCGGCACCCCTCAGGGCGCGATCGACTACGTGCAGGCAGACGCGCGCGACGTGGACGCCATCCTCGAACACGCGCGCAAGACGCTGGACTTCAGCCGCCCGGTCGCGCTCTCGCTGATCTCGCTCCTGCACTTCGTGAGTGACGAGGACGGCGCCTACGAGCTGACGAGCAGGCTCTGCGACGCGCTGGCACCGGGCAGCCACATGGTGATCTCGCACCTCACCGCCGACTTCCATCCGGAGAAGGCCCAGAGGGTCGACGAGATGTACAAGGCCAGCACGCTCACGCTGGCCCCGCGCAACCGTCAGCAGTTCGCCGCGTTCTTCGACGGACTGGAGATCGTCGAGCCCGGCATCGTGGCCGCCGAGGCATGGCACCCCGAGCTCGGCGAACCGGTCCCCGGCCAGGACGACATCATCAGCGCGGGATACGCGGCGGTGGGCCGCAAGCCGTAACCGGGGCAGAGGGGGCAGAGGACAGTGGACCGAGGGCACTGGCGCGCATCCGCGCCGGTGCCCTCACCGCCGCACGGGACGCGGCGCCCGCGCATGCGACGATGGCACATGCCAGACTCCTGCCACTCACGACCGGCAAGGGGCCCGCGAACACGGCTGCCGGAACACCCACTGTTCACGTCACGCCCACATGTGAGAGATTGTCATTCCTTTTGTGAAGACCCCTCAGCTAATGAGGAGCCGACGAAGAGAGTTGCGACGATCACCCGCGGCAGAACAAGCGGGCCCTTCAACATGCCTACACACAAGGCTTGTTGGCGTTTCCAGAGCCCCCAACTGACGTCCTTCGAGGCGGAGATCCGGTGATAACATCCCGGCATCTGTGATCTTCATTCAATAGGTTCAGATGCTGATTTGCGATCGGCGGCCCGTCCTCTCCACGCACCAACGGCCGGGCCGTGCCGAGCGGCTGCGTCGCGGGTCCTCGCGAGGTGTATCCGTCGCCGTCCGCATGCCATGCGCCGGGAAAGGTTTCCATGATTCAAGACGCACTCGTGTGGTGCTTGGTTGCGGTGGCGGCGATAGCCGTTGTCGCGGCCGTCGCGCTCGCCGCCCGCAATAGAGCCCTTGGGGCGAAGAAGAAGCAGAACGAGGACGAGCTGAGGCGCCAGCTCCATATATCGGACAACCACCTCCACGTCTCCCGGGCCGAGTTGCACCGGTTCAGGAGCGAGCAGGAAGGCACTCTCCAGGACGCCAAGGAGGCTGCCGAGGAGAACACCAAGGCGGTCCTCAAGGGTGCCGCCAGCTTCCTGCAGAGTCTCGCGGCGGAGCAGACGGCACTGCTGGACGGCGTGCAGCGGAAGTACGGCGGTCACGCGGTACTCAGCGACCTGCTGGAAGTCAACCACGCCAACGCGCAGATGGCGCGCAAGGCGCAGGGCATCGCGGTCATGTGCGGTGCGCCGCTCGGCCGCCGCAACCGGCCCGCCAGCGTCTACGACGTCGTGCGCAGTGCCCAGGGGCAGATCCGCAACTTCCACCGGATCGCCATCATGCAGCAGACCGGTCTGGCACTGAAGGCGTCCGCGGTGGCGCCCGTCGCCCTGGCCGTCGCCGAACTCCTTGACAACGCTGCCAGCTTCTCCCAGCAGGACGCGCCCATCGAGGTGACGTTCCAGCGGATCCAGAACAACCTGTGCATCGTCATCGACGACGCGGGTGTCAGCATGAACGACGAGGACCGGTCGCGGGCGACCGAACTGCTCTCCGGCGACATCGTCCCCCGTCTGTCGCAGCTCGGGAACCAGCCGAAGTTCGGCTTCCCCGTAGTCGGCCTGATCGCGCGTCAGTACGGCTTCAAGGTGGATGTCACCGGAGTCTCCCGGTACGGCGGCGTGAGGGCCGTCGTCCTGCTGCCCGAGGAGCTGTGGACCA
Organism: Streptomyces sp. AW19M42; assembly: GCA_000470535.1. Lineage (GTDB taxonomy): Bacteria > Actinomycetota > Actinomycetes > Streptomycetales > Streptomycetaceae > Streptomyces. The sequence goes on along the minus strand of CBRG010000137.1, from coordinate 88,534 downwards.
TGGAGGAGACACCGCCGGCCCCTCAGGAGGCCCCCGTCAGCAGCATCCTGCGCAGCGAGCCGCGGGCGCAGAACGGGTCCACGCGCACGACGCACGGCCTGCCGAAGCGCGGATCGCGCCAGGCGCCCATCGCGAGCGTGCCCGACCCCGACGCCGGCTGGCCGGCGTCCCGGGCTCCTGAGGAGACCGGCCGCCCCGCCGGACGCGGTCTGGGCGCTTTCCAGCGCGGCACCCTCTCGGGCCGCAACCTCGATGTCACGTCACCGGAAGGGTCTGAAGACGCATGAGCGCAGACCTGTCGTGGATGCTTGAGGACATCGTGCACAACGTGCCCCGGGCACGGCACGCGGTCCTGCTGTCCGCGGACGGCCTTCCTCGTGGGGCCACGGAGGGCCTGGCCGAGAAGGAGGTGCGCACCATCTCCGCCGCCATGGCCGGGATGCAGTCGCTCAGCCGGGCCACGGCCCACTTCGCCGGGCCGGAGGAGAACCGGCAGTGGAACCAGACGATCATCGAGTTCTCCCACGGGTGGAGCTTCCTGATCGGAGCGGGGCAGGGTGCCTATCTGGCCGCCGCCGCGGCGCCCGATGTCGACATGCAGCAGATCTCCTTCCGCATGCACCGCCTGGTCGCCCGGCTGGGCAACAACCTCACCTCGCCCCCGAGGGTGAACGCCGAGGACGACGCCGGTACGCGCAACACCGGCCCGGCCCGGCGCGCCGGCTCCGGTGACTCCGGATTCGTGCTCGCCGATCTCGACCGGGTGATCACCGAGGTGCGCGGCGCCCGGCACGCCGTACTGCTCGGTTCCGACGGGCTGCCCCGCGGGGCGACCAGCGGAATGAACCGGGACCTGGCGGACACGATCTCCGCCGCCATGACGGGTATTCACGCCTACAGCCGGGTCACCTCCCAGTTCGCGGGGGTCCTGGAGGGCGCCGAATGGCGTCAGACGGTCATCGAGTTCCAGCACGGCTGGATCTTCCTGATGGCGGCCGGGGCCGGTGCCTTCCTGGCCGCCGCCGCCGAGCACGACTGCGACATCGAGGAGTTCACCACCCGCCTGCACGAGGTGGTGCCCAGACTGACCGCACCGACCGCACGGGGGGAGGGGGCAGGCCATGCCTGATGACGTGCCCGAGCAGGATCTGGACCTGGAACTGACGTCCCCGTTAGTCCCACTCTTCGTGATCACGAACGGACGGGCCCTGCCGCCGGACCACGAGTACGAACACACCACCCTCGTCATGGCGGCACAGGACACATCGGCCGCGGCGCGCACCCTCTCCCCCGAGGCCGGTCAGGTCATGGACCTGGTGGCCGACGGCTTTCTCTCCGTCGCCGAAGTGGCCGGCCACACCCATCTGCCGCTGGGCATAGTGCGCATCCTGCTGGCGCAGTTGGAGGAGGACAGCCTCATCCTCGTGAGGAGACCCATACCGCGCGCCGAACGTGTCGACAGAGAACTGGTCAGCGCCGTGCTCGAAGGCCTGAAGAATCGATTCGGAGCGTAACGCGTGCACCTGGATCCAGACGTATCCAATGCGGTGAAGATCCTCGTAGTGGGGCACTTCGGGGTCGGGAAGACCACTTGTATCGGAAGCCTCTCCGAGATCGAGCCGCTGCGGACCGAGGAGGAGATCACCGAGGCCAGCGAGGGGTTCGACGACCTGTCGGGCACGCCCAACAAGACGACGACCACCGTGGCCATGGACTTCGGTCGCCTCACCCTCAGTGACACGCTCGTCCTCTATCTCTTCGGAACGCCCGGCCAGGAGCGCTTCAAGGAGATGTGGGAGGAGCTGTCGCGGGGGGCGCTGGGTGCGATGGTCCTCGTCGACCCGGAGCGGCTGCACGAGTCCTTTGCCGTCCTGGACCTGGTCGAGAGCTTCGGCCTGACGTACGCCATCGGGGTCAACCACTTCGAGGGCACCACGGACTACCCGCTCGACGAGGTCCGCGAAGCGCTGAACCTGGCGGCCGACACCCCCGTGGTGAAGTGCAATGTGCGCGACCAGAACTCCTCGGCCCAGGCGCTCATCACCCTCGTCAAACACCTCATGTCCCTACTCGGCTAGGAGCGCAGGAATGCAGCAGCCGCACGACCCGAACGAGATACCCCCTCCCGGATGCCCCGCGCACGGGAACGTCCAGATGTACGGACCCGCGTTCGGCGCCGACCCCGACGGCCACTACGCGCACCTGCGTACGTTCGGCCTGAGCGCCCCCGTGGACATCGCTCCGGATGTCCAGGTCGAGCTGGTCACCAGCTACGACGCCGCCCTGTACGTCCTGCAGAACCCCGCGTCGTTCGTCCGCGACTCCCGTCGCTGGAACGCGCTGAACGAGGGGCGCGTCCCGGCCGACAGCCCGTCGCTGCCGATGATGAGCTACCGCCCCAACGCCTTGTTCAGCGACGGCGCCGCACACGCCCGGCTGCGCCAGGCGGTCACGGACAGCCTCGCCACCGTCAACGAGCTCCAGCTCGTGCGGCAGACGCAGCAGTCCGCCGACTACCTGATCAGCCGCTTCAGCGCGGAGCCGCGCGGCCAGGCCGAGCTGATGGCCGAGTACGCCCAGCCGCTGCCGCTGCTGGTCTTCAGCAACCTGTTCGGCTGCCCGCCCGAGATCGGTGACCGCGTGATCGCCGGGATCAGCGGGATCTTCGAGGGGACACCCGGCGCCGACGAGGTGCTCGGCGGGGCGCTCTCCGAGCTGATCGCCCTCAAGCGACGCCGCCCCGCAGCGGACCTGACGACGCGTCTGATGGAGCACTCCGCCCAGCTCAGCGACGAGGAGGTGCTGCACCAGCTCGTGACCCTGCTGTCCGGCGGCACCGCGCCGCTGACCGCCGCCATCGCGACCAGCAGCGCGCTGTACCTCGGCGAGGAGTGGCAGACCGGGCTTCCGGTCGAGGACGCCGTGGCCCAGACCCTGTGGGACTACGCGCCGATCGCCAACTACGCGGCCCACTACCCGGTCCATGACGTCGAGCTGGGCGGCAGGGTGCTCCGGGCCAACGACCCGGTCCTGGTCTCCTTCGCCGCGGCCAACACCGATCCCAAGCTGACCGAACACCGTCAGCAGCTCAGCGCCAAGGCGCACTTGGCCTTCGGAGCCGGCCCGCACGCGTGCCCGGCCAAGGACCCGGCGTTCATGATCGCGGTCACCGGAGTGGAGACCCTCCTCAACCGGCTGCCCGACATCGAGATGCGCGTGCCGTTCAAGACCCTTGCCTGGGCGCCCACTCCGTGGAGCCGCTCGCTGGTGACCCTCCCGGTCCGCTTCACCCCGAGGACGGTGCCGTCGGTCGCGGAGCAGGACCGTCCGCGCCCGCCCGGCCAGGCTTCTCAGCAGTCCGCCACCCCCGAACAGCGTTCCTCCGCAGGAGCGTCCGGACCGTCGAGCGCCGCGGCGTCGCAGCAGAGGGGGGGACTCTTCAGCCGCTTCCTGGCATGGACGAGAGGGGAGTGACTTAAGTTACCTCCTGAGTTCTCTGTGTTATTGGATATTTCAACGATCTTGCGGGTATGCATGGCGGCTGGTTCTCGGAAAGGAAACAGTCTTCATGAGTGTTGTCACCACTCCGGTACACGATCGCAGGGCGTCAGCCTCGCTTTTCTCCCGTCTACGGACGGCAGGAGGGCAGGCCGATCCCTTCCCCATATACCAGGAGTTGCTGTCGCGGGGTGAAGTCATACCCGCACCCTGGGGCGGGTCCGTCGTCACGGGCTTCGACGTCTGCGACCAGGTGCTTCGCAGCCGTGACTGGCTGGAGCCCGACAAGCGGTGGCGGGACAGACAGGGTCCGGGTACGCGCTGGAACGCTTCCTCCTCACAGGAGATGAGCAACACCCTGGCAGCGCTCAATCCCCCGGACCACACGAGGGTGCGCAGGGCGGCCGGCACGTTTGACAGGTCCACCGTGGAGCGGATCAGCAGGACGGTGGACGCGACGACGGACCGGCTGCTCGACACCCTGGCGGAACGGCTTCGCGACGGGGAGGCGGACTTCGCCGCCCTGGTGGGCGAGGAACTGCCGGTCGCGACCATAGGCGACTGGCTCGGCCTGCCCGCCGCGGACTGGCCCCGGCTGCGGGAGCTGACCCACGATCAGGTCTTCACCCAGGAACTGCTGCCCTCGGCGAGTCAGCTGGCCGCGTCCGACGCGGCGACGGCAGAACTGCGTACCTACTTCATGGCCCTGGTGAGCGACCGCCGCGCCCACCCCGGCGAGGACCCCGTGTCCCGCTGGATACAGACGTGGGACTCGCTGGAAGCCGACCGCGACAAGGCGAACGAGGCGGTCTACTTCCTGGTCCTGTTCGTCCTGCTAGCCGCCCTGGAGACCACCTCGCAACTCCTGACGACCATGGCGCTCCTGCTCGTCGAACGCCCGGAACGCTGGTACCAGGTCGCCGCCGACCCCGACCTGGTACCCGCGTTCGTGGAGGAGACACTCCGCTACGACCCGCCCACCCACGTCATCAGCAGGGTCGCCGCCGAGGACTGCGTCCTGAGCGGAATGGACATACGCAGGGACGAGATGGTCCACCTCATGGTGGGGGCGGCCCACCGCGACCCGGCCAGGCACGGCGAACCCGACCTGTTCGACCCGCTGCGCAAACCGGCTCACCTCGCCTTCAGCGGAGGCATCCACTACTGCCTCGGTGCCCCGCTGGCCCGGCTTGAAGCCCAGATACTCCTCCGTAAACTCATTCGGCGCCTCCCCCGCCTCACCCTCGTACGCCGCCCCTCGATGGCGCCCCGGGTGGCGTTCCGGCGCCTGCTGAACTTGGATGTCGCCCTCGCATGACCGAACCGACCCGTACCCTCCCCAGACACTCCCGCAAGGCGATACACGTCGAGCAGGACGGCCCCGTACTCCATGTCCGGCTCAATCCCTGGGACCAGGACGACGTCCTGGGCATCGCCGTCCTCGACGATCTGCTGCTCCTGCTCAACGAGCTCCACGAACGCCCGGACGTCCGCATCCTGACCCTGTCCTCCCTGGGCACGGACTTCTGCCTGGGCGCCGACCGCAACGAGTACCAGGCGGCGCTCGCCGTGGATCCGACCGGTGCCGAACTGCGGCGCATCGCGGACAAGGCCCACCGGCTGTGCCAGGCGCTGGAGACCACCCACGCCGTCACGATCGCCCGACTGCACGGCCGGGTCGTCGGCGCCGGACTCGCGCTCGCCTCGTTCTGCGACCTCCGCGCGGGCGCGGACACCTGCCGCTTCCGGATGCCGGAGGTCGGGATCGGAATCCCACCCGCGTGGGGAGGCGCGATGGGCCGCCTGGTATCCGAGGCCGGCGCCGCCAGGATCCGCGAACTCATGCTCACCTGCGAGCCCTTCGACGCGGCCACCGCACACCGGATCGGCCTCCTCCACAGAACCGCCCCGCTCGACGGGCTGGACGAGGTCGTCGCCGCCTGGACGAGACCGCTGATCCGCCGCTCGCCCGAGGCCCTGGTGCTGACCAAGCGCATGCTGGCCGGGTACGCCCGCGCGGACCGCACGGCAGACGCGTCCCTGCTCGACGCCCACCTGCTCACGGCCCACATCAACCAGCAACAGGGCCCGGACGTGCCACCCACCCGGTGAGTTCGCGTCTCCCCCGCGCCACGCAGCCCGTGCCGTCCAACGCTGGTGCAGCGCGTCGAGGGTGGCGTCGAGGTCGGCGCGGCGGGGGCGGTTGTGCGGCAGCCGGGCGAGGACGGCGGCCATGCCGCAGGTATGGGTGAGGGCGGAGAGGGCGCGCGCGGCGGTTGCGGGTAAGCCGGGCCGCCGCCTGGACGGGTGGGACGGCGGCCGGGGTGGAGTCAGGAGCGGACGGCCCCTTGAGCTGCACGAGCCATATCCCCTTTCAGAGCATGATGAGCAGACGCGTCTTCGGCTTGAGCTTTCTGTTCACGGAGCGGCTCTGCACATAGACCTCCAGCTTGGGATTGTTCCCCGCCTTCACCGAGACCGTCCCGTGGATACCCGTACCGAAGAGAAGGCTGCGCGCCGCGTCCCCCGTATAGGCGCGGTCGGTGTCCTTCTCGACCACGATGACTTCCTTGTCGGGCTGAACCTGAACCCGGGTTCCCAATTGGTAGTAACACGAGCCGCGTTCGTACGTCACACCCGGATGTGAATCGACGAAGGGCCGGATCTCGATCTCCTTGTCGACCTTCAGGATCCGGTATTTGTCGGCGGGTATCGGTTCGAGATTCGCCCGTACCTCGTCAACGGATACGTCCTGCCCCACGGCGAACAGATTCTTTGTGCCGCGCACGCCCTGCTCGCGGCCACGCAGGAAGCTGGTGGCGGCGGCGCGCACGGTGCCGATCGCCTCCTCGACACCCTCCTGGGAGTCCGCGTCCCAGATGGCGATGTTCCCCGCCGGGAACCCGTAGTTCTGTGCGGTGCGCTTCGCCAGCGAGTTCGGCACCAGGATCGCGGACGTCCAGTGGCCCGGGAGTCCGCCCATCTTCGCCGTGATCCTGTCGAGCCAGGGGCCCAGGACGGCCATGTCGCCGTCGTGCCGCCGGTCGCCGCCGGAGGCGTTCTCCTCGCCGTCCGTCACCACGATCTGCAGGAAGCTGTGCTCGCCGTATTCCTCCCAGATATGGCCCAGATCGTCCAGGGACTTCAAGGAAGCCTGAATGAGGGCCGTAGCGCCGTTGTTGACCCTGTACAGACCACGCATGGACGGCAGATGCTTCACGTCCATGTCCCAGACCAGGTTCTCCACCCTGTGATCGAAGGAATAGAGACTGATCCGGGTCTCATGGCCGAGGCTGTCCGATTCGGCCTTCAGGCCGGCCACGAACTCGTCCACGACGCGAATGAGCTGGCCTTGGTGCGGGCGCATGGAACCCGAACAGTCCACGACCAGCGCGACGTGATTCACCTTGTGCTGAATCCTGTTGGTGGACACGTTTCTGCTCCTTCTCCGAAGCTCCCCGAGTGATACCTGAACTCTATGGGGAGGCACTGACAACGGAGTTGGACGTCCGATCACCAGCTCGCGTCCGCCGGGGGCCGCACCCGCAGCGATGACCCGGCCGAGCCGCCTGCTTGTGGCCATCTCTTCATGCCATGGGCATGACTCACCTGGACCGGGGACAGGACAACGCCGTACGCGACGGCATCCGCGAGGCAACAGCCGAGGTACCGGCAGCGGCCCGGTCGCGTGGCCTGGGAGCCGGGTGGCCGGAGCCCTTCGGGGAGAGACACTTCAGCGAGTACGAAAGGGCGGAGAGGCGCAGCGGATGAGAGTTCTGGAGTCAGTGCGGTTCGAGGCCATCATGGAGCTCTTCGAGAAGGAGCATCCCTTCGACGCGTCCGACCAGGCCAATTCGAATGACGAGGCCGAGTGGCACATCCGTGACGCCGAGCTGGAGCAGCATGGCCGTTGGCACCGGGTCCTGCTGGAAGGGCCGGAGATCCGGGACGTGGTGCTGCCCTGGCACCTGGGCGAGGGCGGAGAGGTGGAACTCATCCCCAGGACCGGCCTGACCGTGGCCGAGGCGGTGGACCGGCTCACCTCGCTCGGCAGCTCGTACACGCGCACCAATCCGTTGTGCGCGTCCAAACTCGACCGTCAGGGCACAGCTGATCGCCTCGCCCTGTTCCTGACCACCCGGGCCGTGCGGGGGCGTGACTACGAGTCACTGACGGTCCGCGAGGGACTGATCCATCTGGACGGGCTGCACCGCATGCTCGCCTGGTCCATGGCCGGACACCTGGTGCCCGGCAACTGGTTCGAGGCGTACGTGGCCGGACTGTCCCCGGCCCACGTAGAGCATGACGCTGGGCATGACCAGGACGGACTGGATGTTCACTCCGAGGGACAGGCAGGCCCTGGTCCGCATCAGGTCGACGACGTGCCGCACGCCCGTGGCGGGTTCCACCCGACGTGACCCGTCGGCCTGCGGGACGGTCGGCTGGAGCCGGTGCTGCGGGGTGAGTCGCCGATGTCGATCGGCGTCCTGTGAGGGGGAGGGCCCCACCCGCGCGACGGATGCTGTTGGTCTATTCGGCGGCACGGGCCGCCCGCCGCCCGCGACCGCCATGGTGTCGAACTGCACGGGCCGCCGCCGGGAACTCATGCTGCGGCAACAGCAGACCGAGCACGATGCCATCCGCAGTATCCGCGCCGAACAGCAGACCGACGCCTGGAAAGCGCGCTACAAGATCCGGGCAGGAGTCGAGGGCACCATCTCCCAAGCAGCAGCGCGCTGCGGCCTGCGCAGATCCCGCTACCGGGGTCTGGCGAAGACCAGTCTCCAGCACCAGCTCACCGGCGCCGCGATCAGCCTCGCCCGCATCGACGCCCATCTCACCAGCACACCACGAGCCCGCACCCGCACCAGCCACTTCGCAGCACTGTGCCCCGCCGCGCTAACGCTCGACGGGGCACAGCAGGGGCCGAATCAACCAACAGCGTCCCGCGCGACGGTGGGGCCCTCCTGACGTCCGGCGGCCTCGCGGCCGGCGGTTCAGTCCTCGCCCTCCAGGTCGCCCTCGGTCTCCAGGAAGACCTGCCGCAGGCCTGCGAGGATCTCCGGGTCGGGCTTCTCCCACATCCCGCGCGACTCGGCCTCCAGGAGGCGTTCCGCGATGCCGTGGAGGGCCCAGGGGTTGGCCCGTTGGAGGAACTCGCGGTTGGCCGGGTCCAGGACGTAGGTCTCGGTGAGCTTGTCGTACATCCAGTCGGCGACCACCCCCGTCGTGGCGTCGTAGCCGAAGAGGTAGTCGACGGTGGCGGCCAGCTCGAAGGCGCCCTTGTAGCCGTGGCGGCGCATCGCCTCGATCCACTTGGGGTTGACGACGCGGGCCCGGAAGACCCGCGAGGTCTCCTCGACCAGGGTGCGGGTCCGGACGGTCTCCGGCCGGGTGGAGTCCCCGATGTACGCCTCGGGGGCGGTGCCCTTGAGCGCGCGCACGGTGGCCACCATGCCGCCGTGGTACTGGAAGTAGTCGTCCGAGTCCGCGATGTCGTGTTCGCGGGTGTCGGTGTTCTTGGCCGCGACCTCGATGCGCTTGTACGCCGTTTCCATCTCCTCGCGGGCCGGGCGTCCGTCGAGTTCGCGGCCGTAGGCGTAGCCGCCCCAGACGGTGTAGACCTCGGCCAGGTCCGCGTCCGTACGCCAGTCCCGCGAGTCGATGAGCTGGAGCAGCCCGGCGCCGTAGGTACCGGGGCGGGAGCCGAAGATACGGGTGGTGGCGCGGCGTTCGTCGCCGTGGGCGGCCAGGTCCGCCTGGGTGTGCGCCCGTACGTAGTTCTGCTCGGCGGGCTCCTCCAGCGAGGCGGCGAGCCGGACCGCGTCGTCGAGGAGGCCGATGGTGTGCGGGAACGCGTCGCGGAAGAAGCCGCTGATGCGGAGCGTCACATCGATGCGCGGGCGCCCCAGTTCGGCGGCCGGGATCGCCTCAAGGCCGGTGACCCGGCGCGAGGCGTCGTCCCAGACCGGGCGGACGCCGAGCAGCGCGAAGGCCTCCGCGACGTCGTCACCCGCGGTACGCATCGCACTCGTCCCCCACAGGGACAGGCCGACCGAGGTGGGCCAGTCACCGTTGTCGGTCCGGTAGCGCTCCAGCAGGGAGTCGGCCAGCGCCTGCCCGGTCTCCCAAGCCAGCCGGGAGGGCACTGCCTTGGGGTCGACGGAGTAGAAGTTGCGCCCGGTCGGCAGCACGTTGACCAGGCCCCGGAGCGGGGAGCCGGAGGGACCCGCGGGGACGAAACCGCCGTTCAGCGCGTGGACGGTGTGGTCGAGTTCGTCGGTGGTGGCCGCCAGCCGCGGTACGACCTCGCGGGCCGCGAAGTCGAGGATGTCGGCGACGGACCGGGGGTGCCCGGCCGCGGCCTCCGCGACGGCCTCCGGCGCCCAGTGCGCGTCCTCCATCGCCTGGACCAGGGCGCGGGCCTGCTCCTCCACCTCGTCGGCGGTGGTGCGGGTGGCCGCCGACTCGTCGAGGCCGAGTGCCTCGCGCAGGCCGGGCAGGGAGGTGGTGCCGCCCCAGATCTGGCGGGCGCGCAGGATCGCCAGGACCAGGTTGACGCGGTCGGCTCCGGCGGGCGCGCCGCCCAGGACGTGCAGGCCGTCGCGGATCTGGGCGTCCTTGATCTCACAGAGCCAGCCGTCGAGATGCATGATGAACTCGTCGAAGCCCTCGTCCTCCGGGCGGTCTTCGAGACCCAGGTCGTGGTCGAGCTTCGCGGCCTGGATCAGGGTCCAGATCTGGGCCCTGATGGCCGGGAGCTTCGCCGGGTCCATCGCCGCGATCTGGGCGTGCTCGTCCAGGAGCTGTTCCAGCCGGGCCACGTCGCCGTAGCTCTCGGCGCGGGCCATCGGCGGTACGAGGTGGTCCACCAGGGTGGCGTGGACACGGCGTTTGGCCTGGGTTCCCTCGCCCGGGTCGTTGACCAGGAACGGGTAGACGAGCGGGAGATCGCCCAGAGCCGCGTCGGGCCCGCACGCGGCGGACAGCCCGGCGTTCTTCCCGGGCAGCCACTCCAGGTTGCCGTGCTTGCCGAGGTGGATCATCGCGTCGGCGCCGAAGCCGTTGTCGTCCGCGGAGGCGGCCATCCAGCGGTAGGCGGCCAGGTAGTGGTGCGAGGGCGGCAGGTCGGGGTCGTGGTAGATCGCGATCGGGTTCTCGCCGAAACCGCGCGGCGGCTGGATGAGGATGAGCAGATTGCCCCGGCGCAGGGCGGCGAGGACGATGTCGCCCTCGGGGTTGCGCGAGCGGTCCACGAACATCTCGCCCGGAGCGGGGCCCCAGTGCTGCTCGACGGCCGTGCGGAGTTCGGCCGGCAGCGTCGCGTACCAGCGCCGGTAGTCGGCGGCCGGGATACGGACCGGGTTGCGGGCCAACTGCTCCTCCGTGAGCCACTCCTGATCGTGGCCGCCCGCCTCGATCAGCGCGTAGATCAGCTCGTCGCCGTCACCGGAGGCGAGGCCCGGCACCTCCTCGTCACCGAAGTCGTACCCCTCGGCGCGGAGCCGGCGCAGCAGGGCGACGGCGCTCGCCGGGGTGTCGAGTCCGACGGCGTTGCCGATCCGGGAGTGCTTGGTCGGGTACGCGGACAGCACCAGGGCGAGGCGCTTGTCGGCGTTCGGGATGTGGCGGAGCCGAGCGTGGCGCACGGCGGTCCCGGCGACCCGGGCGGCGCGCTCCGCGTCGGCCACGTACGCCGGGAGGCCATCCTCGTCGATCTCCTTGAACGAGAACGGGACGGTGATCAGACGGCCGTCGAACTCGGGGACGGCGATCTGGCTCGCGGCGTCCAGCGGCGATACGCCCTCGTCGTTGTCCTCCCAGTCGGACCGCGAACCGGTGAGGCAGAGCGCCTGGAGGATGGGCACGTCGAGGCCGGTGAGGGCGCCGGCGTCCCAGGACTCGTCGTCCCCGCCGGCCGACGCCTCGGCGGGCCGGGTTCCGCCCGCGGCGAGCACCGTGGTCACGATCGCGTCGGCGGCCCCCAGGGCGTCGATCAGCTCGGGCTCCGGTGTGCGCAGCGAGGCGACGAACAGCGGCAGGGCGCGGCCGCCGGCGTCCTCGACGGCACGGCACAGGGCGTCGATGAACGCGGTGTTGCCGCTCATGTGGTGGGCGCGGTAGTAGAGCACCGCGATGGTGGGGCCGTCCGTCGCGCGGGGTGTGCGCGCCAGCGGGCCCCAGGAGGGGGCCGGGGCGGGCGGCTCGAAGCCGTGGCCGGTGAGCAGGACGGTGTCGGAGAGGAAGCGGGCGAGCTGCTCCAGGTTGGCGGGGCCGCCGTGTGCCAGGTAGGCGTGGGCCTCCGCGGCGATGCCGATCGGGACCGTGGAGGCGGCCATCAGCTGGGCGTCGGGGGCCTGTTCCCCGGTGAGGACGACGACGGGGCGCCCGGTGGCCAGCACCTGGTCGAGGCCGTCCTGCCAGGCGCGGACCCCGCCGAGAAGGCGCACGACGACCAGGTCGGTGCCGTCCAGGAGCTGCGGGAGGTCCTGGAGCGGGAGCCGGGAGGGGTTCGCGTAGCGGTAGGCGACCGGGCCGTCGGAGGCGCGGGCGCTGAGCAGGTCGGTGTCTGACGTCGACAGGAGCAGGATCATGCGGCGTCTGGCCTTCCTCGGGGTATCCACGCCCCGGGCGGTGTCGGAATGGGACTCCCCTGCTCGGACGGGCCGAGTGGCTCGGGGAAGGGAGTTCCTGACTCACCCGGCCGGAGGGGCCGGGATCACAGTGGCGGGACCGCGCCGGAATCGCACCGGGCTTCCTCCCCTTGTCGCCGTCTGTGGCGACGACGGGCCGGCTGGCCCGTCTGTACCGCGTCAGACAGGGTTTTCCCGTGCTGACGCAGCACTAGGCATAGTAAGGGGCGGTCAAGAACTGGGAGGCATACGGATCTGATGAGATGGTCGGTATGCTCGCCGCCATGCCCCCGCCAGCCACTTTGCCCGTGCCCACAGGAGCCGCGTCCGTCCGTGACCGCGGTGACGCCTGCCCCGGCACGCTGCGGCTGCACCGGGCGGACGACGGTGCCCTGGCCCGGGTCCGGATCCCCGGGGGGGTACTGAGCGCGGCGCAGGCCGGCGTGCTGCGCGAGTTGGCGGAGCGGCTCGGCGATGGTGAGCTGCATCTCACTTCGCGCGGCAATGTGCAGCTGCGCGGTCTGCGGCCGGACTGCGGCGGCGAACTGGCCTCCCGCATGGGTGAGTCGGGGCTGCTGCCCTCCGAACGCCACGAGCGCGTCCGCAACATCGTGGCCTCCCCGCTCTCCGGGCTCGACGGCCGGGGGCAGCGGGACATCCGCCCGTGGTTGTCGGCGTTGGACGAGCTGGTGTGCGCGAGTGACCTGACGACCGAGCTGTCGGGCCGGTTCCTGTTCGCGCTCGACGACGGTCGCGGCGATGTGGATCCGCTCGGCGCCGACGTGACGGTGCTGGCACGGGCCGACGGGGAGGCCGCTCTGCGGATCGGCCCGGCGGAGACCGTTCTGCGGATACCCGGTGCGCACGCTCCGCAGGCCGCGCTGATCGCCGCCGAGACCTTCCTGGACACCGCGCGCGGCTCCGGCGTCTGGCGGGTGACGGAACTGCGTGCGGCCGGCGGGATCCTCCGAGGCCAGGTGGTCCGGCGGTTGCGACAGGCCGGAATCCACGCCACGCACACCACCGGCCCCGTACACCCCGCGGAATCCGCGGCTCCCGCTCCCGGCGTCGTGGACGGCCCGTACGACACGGTCGCGCTGTGCGTCGGCGTACCCCTGGGCCGCGTCGGCGCGGAACAGTGGCGGGCGCTGACCCGCGCCGCCCGGCGACGGGAGGGTGGCGGCGAACTCAGGCTGACCCCTTGGCGCGGCGTCGTCGTGCCGGGCGTGGAGCGCGCACGGGCCGCGGAGGAGCTGGAGGCGCTGGGGGCCGCCGGCCTGATCATCGGGCCCGGTTCCCCCTGGACCGGGGTGGGGGCCTGCGTCGGGCGTCCGGGCTGCGCGAAGTCCCTTGCCGATGTCCGGGCCGGGGCGACAGCGGCCCTGGGCCCCGTGGGGGCGCTGCCGGTGTACTGGTCGGGGTGCGAACGGCGGTGCGGTCATCCGGGGGGCGCGTGGGTCGATGTCGTCGCCGCCCCGGACGGCTACCGGATCTCCCTGGTGCGCGACGGCGAACGGCACGCCCCGCTGCCCGTCCCCGACAGCCCGGCCGCGCTCGCAGCGGCCGTAGCCACGGCCCGCGGCCTGGCCGGGCAGCGCCCCGCCCCGCGCCCCGGCACCTGACCGTTCCACCCCGGCCGGCCGTTCCCGGATCCGACCGACCCTTTCCACGCCCGATGAAGAGAGCGACAGCACTGTGCACCAGTACGAGAAGGACGGACCGGCCATCTATCGCCAGTCCTTCGCCACGATCCGCGCGGAGGCCGATCTGTCGGGGCTGCCCGCCGATGTGAGCCAGGTGGCGGTCCGGATGATCCACGCCTGCGGCATGGTCGACCTCGTACGCGATCTGGCCTTCACCCCGGACGTGGTGGCCCGTGCCCGCGAGGCCCTGCGGGCCGGCGCGCCCATCCTGTGCGACGTGGCCATGGTCGCCAGCGGTGTCACCCGCAAGCGGCTGCCCGCCGGCAACGAGGTGGTCTGCACCCTGTCGGACCCGGCGGTGCCCGGCCTCGCGGCGGAACTCGGCACCACCCGCAGCGCCGCCGCCCTGGAGCTGTGGCGCGACCGGCTGGACGGCGCGGTCGTCGCCGTCGGCAACGCCCCCACCGCCCTGTTCCGGCTGCTCGAACTGATCGAGGAGGGCGCGCCGCGCCCCGCCGCCGTCATCGGTGTGCCCGTCGGCTTCATCGGCGCGGCCGAGTCCAAGGACGCCCTGGCCGCACACGCGTCCGGGCTCGACCATCTGATCGTGCGCGGTCGGCGGGGCGGCAGCGCCATGGCGGCCGCCGCCCTCAACGCGATCGCCAGCGAGGAAGAGTAAGCGTGAGCGAGCAGAAGAACGGCCGGCTGTACGGAGTCGGGCTCGGCCCCGGCGATCCGGCCCTGATGACCGTACGCGCCGTGCAGGTCATCGCCGAGGCCGATGTCGTCGCCTATCACAGCGCCCGGCACGGACGGTCGATCGCCCGGTCCATCGCGGCGGGGCACATCCGCGCCGACCACATCGAGGAAGCCCTGGTCTACCCCGTCACGACGGAGACCACGGACCATCCGGGCGGCTACCGGGGCGCGCTGGACGACTTCTACGCCGAGGCGGCGGCCCGCCTCGCGGTGCACCTCGACGCGGGGCGCACGGTCGCCGTGCTCGCCGAAGGCGACCCGCTCTTCTACGGCTCGTACATGCACATGCACAAGCGGCTCGCCGACCGCTACCCCACCGAAGTGATCCCCGGTGTCACCTCGGTCAGCGCCGCCGCCGCCCGGCTCGGCACCCCGCTCGTCGAGGGCGAGGAGGTGCTGACCATCCTGCCCGGCACCCTGCCGGAGGAGGAGCTGACCGCCCGACTGGCCGCCACGGACACCGCGGTGGTGATGAAGCTGGGCCGTACGTTCCCCGCGGTGCGCCGCGCCTTCGAGGCGTCGGGGCGGCTGCCCGAGGCCCGTTACGTGGAACGCGCCACGATGGCCGGGGAGCGCACGGGCGAGCTGGCCGGGATCGACGCCGGCTCCGTGCCGTACTTCGCGGTCGCGGTGCTGCCCAGCAGGATCGACGCACCGCGTCCGGAAGGCACTCCGGGCGGCGGCGAGGTCGCCGTGGTCGGCACAGGGCCCGCCGGACCGCTGTGGCTGACGCCCGAGACGCGCGGGGTGCTGGCCGCCGCCGACGACGTGGTCGGCTACACCACGTATCTGGAGCGGGTGCCGGTCCGGCCGGGACAGTCCCGGCACGGCTCGGACAACAAGGTCGAGTCGGAGCGCGCCGAATTCGCCCTGGACCTGGCCCGTCGCGGACGGCGCGTGGCCGTGGTGTCCGGCGGGGACCCCGGGGTCTTCGCCATGGCGACGGCCGTCCTGGAGACGGCCTCGCAGGACCGGTACGCGGAGGTGCCGGTACGGGTGCTGCCGGGCGTGACGGCGGCCAACGCGGCGGCCGCACGGGCGGGGGCGCCGCTGGGCCACGACTACGCCACGATCTCGCTCTCGGACCGGCTCAAGCCGTGGGAGGTCATCGCGGAGCGGTTGCGGGCCGCGGCCTGTGCCGACCTGGTGCTCGCGCTGTACAACCCCGGCTCACGCAGCCGGACCTGGCAGGTCGGCAAGGCGCGCGACCTGCTCCTGGAGCACCGCTCACCGGATACCCCGGTGGTGCTCGGCCGGGACGTCGGCGGACCGGCCGAGAGCGTCCGCACCGTACGGCTGGCCGATCTCGACCCGGACGAGGTCGACATGCGCACGATCCTGATCGTCGGGTCCTCGCAGACGCGCTGGGCGCGGCGCGGTGACGGGCGGCAGATCGTCTGGACGCCGCGCCGCTACCCGGAGGGCTGAGCCCGGGTCCGGCCGCTGTCGGCCCCGCGCAGCCAGGCCAGGGCCCGCTCCGGGGTATCGGCCACCGCGCCCCCTTCGGGAACCGGTGGGCGGCGCACCACGACGACCGGGATCCCCGCCTCGCGGGCCGCGGCGAGCTTGGGGGCGGTGGCGGCGCCGCCGCTGTCCTTCGTGACGAGGACGTCGAGGCGATGACGGCGGATCAGCTCCCGCTCCCCCTCCGCCGTGAACGGCCCCCGGTCGAGCAGGACCTCCATGCGGGCGGGGTACGGCGGCTCGGGGGCGTCGACCGACCGCATCAGGAACCACAGGGCGTCCAGCCCGGCGAAGGCGGCGAGGCCCATGCGCCCGGTGGTGAGGAAGACGCGCCTGCCCAGTGCGGGCAGTGCGCGTGCGGCCTCCTCCAGGGAGCCGACCGGGTGCCAGTCGTCGCCACGGCCGGGCACCCAGCCGGGCCGGCGCAGCGCCAGCAGGGGAACATGGGTAGCCGCGGCGGCTTTCGCCGCGTTGAAACTGATCGTCCCGGCGAAAGGATGGGTGGCGTCGATGAGCGCGTCCACCTGGTGCGTACGCAGCCACGCGGCAAGGCCGTCGGCGCCGCCGAACCCGCCGACGCGCACCTCGCCCGGCGGCAGCCTAAGACTGGCCACGCGCCCCGCGAGCGAGCTCGTCACCCGAACGTCCTCGGGCAGTGCCGCCGCCAGGAGCTCGGCGAGGCGGCGGGCCTCCGTGGTCCCGCCGAGTACGAGTACGTGCATGGGGTCCATCCGTGGGTGAGGCGAAGGGCGGGCGCAGCGCCCAACTCAAACACACCGGTCTGCGGTCCGGCTGGACGACCGGTGCCTGCGCGACCGCGGCTGCCACGGCCGCCTACACCGCCCTGCTGACCGGCGATTTCCCCGACCCGGTGACCATCACCCTCCCCCGGGGCCAGACCCCGGCGTTCGCGCTGGCGGTGGAGGACCTGGCCGGGGGGCGGGCGACAGCCGGTGTGGTCAAGGACGCCGGGGACGACCCGGACGTCACCCACGGCGCTCTGGTACGCGTCACCGTCCGGCGGCTGCCGCCGGGCTCGGGCGTGGTGTTCAGGGCGGGGCCCGGCGTGGGCACGGTGACCCTGCCCGGCCTGCCGCTCGACGTGGGCGAGCCCGCCATCAACCCGGTGCCCCGGGAGATGATCCGCGACCACCTCACGCGGGTCGCCGCGGCGCACCGGGGTACGGGGGACGTCGAGGTCACCGTGTCCGTCGACCACGGCGAGGAGATCGCCCGCTCGACCTGGAACCCGCGCCTGGGCATCCTGGGCGGCCTGTCGGTCCTGGGCACGACCGGTGTCGTGGTGCCGTACTCCTGTTCGGCGTGGATCGACTCGATCCGCCGGGGCGTGGACGTGGCCCGTGCGGCCGGCCACACCCATGTGGCGGGCTGCACGGGCTCGACGTCGGAGAAGACCGTGGTCGCCGAGTACGGGCTGCCGGAGATCGCCCTCCTCGACATGGGGGACTTCGCGGGTGCCGTGCTGAAGTACGTGCGCCGTCATCCCGTGGAGCGGCTCACCATCTGCGGCGGGTTCGCCAAGCTGTCGAAGCTCGCCGCCGGCCACCTCGACCTGCACTCGGCCCGTTCCCAGGTCGACAGGCCCTTCCTGGCCCGGCTGGCCCGGCGGGGCGGCGCGGACGAGGCCCTGGCCGCGGAGGTGGCCGCCGCGAACACGGGTCTCGCGGCGCTCCGGTCCTGTCAGGCGGCCGGCGTCCCCCTCGGGGACCTGGTGGCGGTGGCCGCCCGGGACGAGGCGCTGACCGTGCTGCGCGGCTCGCCGGTGGCCGTCGACGTCATCTGCGTCGACCGGGCGGGCACGGTGGTCGGGCGCAGCGCGGTGCGCTGACCCGTCGCCGTCCGGTGCCGAAGGGGCCGTGGGTACGTCAGCAGGCGTGCCGGTCGCGTCCGGGCGAGTAGAGGTGGCTGTCGCGGAACTGATCGGCGCCGAGCGTGCGGCCGACCATGATGACGGCGGTACGGATCACGCCCGCCGCCTTCACCTGCTCCGCGATGCCGTCGAGAGGTCCGCGCAGGATGAGCTCGTCGGGGCGGGAGGCGAGAGCGACGACGGCGGTGGGGCAGTCGGCCCCGTAGTGCGGCAGCAGCTCCTCCACGACCCGGTCCACGTACCTGGCGGCGAGGTGCAGGACGATCAGGGCCCCGCTGCGGCCCAGCGTCGCCAGGTCCTCCCCCTCCGGCATCGCCGTGGCCCGGTTGGCGATCCGGGTGAGGATGACGGTCTGGCCGACCGTGGGCACGGTCAGCTCCCGCTTGAGTGCCGCGGCGGCGGCCGCGAACGCCGGCACGCCAGGGATCACCTCGTAGGGCACGCCCGCCTCGTCGAGGCGCCGCATCTGCTCGTTGACCGCGCTGAACACCGAGGGATCGCCCGAGTGCAGCCGCGCCACGTCGTGACCGGCCTCGTGCGCGGCCGTCAGTTCGGCCGTGATCCGGTCGATGTCTAGCTGCGCGGTGTCCACCAGCCTGGCCTCCGGGGGGCACTCGGCGAGGAGTTCGGCGGGCACCAGGCTGCCCGCGTACAGGCACACCCCGCAGGCGGCGAGCGTCCGCGCGCCGCGCACGGTGATCAGGTCGGCCGCACCCGGACCCGCGCCGATGAAATACACGGTCATGTGTTGTCTCCTGAATGTTCTGTACGGGTCCGCGCCGCGGATCCCGCGCTCGTACCGGCCGAGGGCTTGCGTACCGACCACTGGGTGACCGGCATCGCCTGCCGCCAGCCGGTGAAGCCGCCGACCGGCACGGCGTGTGCGACGGCGAGGCGGACCAGTTCGCCCCCGTGCCGGCGGTACCACTCGGTGAGCACCGCCTCGGATTCCAGCGTGACGGTGTTGGCGACCAGCCGCCCGCCGCCCGGCAGCGCTTCCCAGCAGGCGTCGAGCAGGCCGGGCACGGTCAGCCCGCCACCGATGAACACGGCGTCGGGCGAAGGCAGTCCGGCCAGGCTGTCCGGGGCCCTGCCGGTGATCACGCGCAGGGCGGGCACCCCGAGCTGTCCGGCGTTGCGCGTGATGCGCTCCGCCCGCAGGGGGTCGCGCTCCACGCTGATCGCGCGGCACGAGGGGTGGACGCGCATCCACTCGATCGCCACGGACCCGGAGCCGCCGCCGACGTCCCAGAGCAGCTCGCCCGGTGCCGGTGCGAGCGCGCCGAGGGTCGCGGCCCGGATGTGGCGCTTGGTGAGCTGGCCGTCGTGCTCGTACGCGTCGTCGGCCAGGCCGGGGACGGCGCCGCGGTGCGGGGCGCCGGGGGCGCGGCGGCATTGGACCGCGATCACGTTCAGCGGGTCGCCGGGCGGGTGCGCCCAGGTGTCCGCGGTGCCGTCGGCGCTCGCTTCGCTCTCGCCGCCGAGCTGTTCCAGGACGCGCAGTGCGCTCGGCCCGAAGCCGTGTTCCCGCAGCAGCGCGGCGACCACGGCGGGGGTGCCCGCGTCCGCGCTGAGGACGAGCAGCCGGCGGCCGTCGTGCAGGGCGGCCACGAGCCGGGCCGCGGGCCTGCCGACCAGGGTGACGACCTCGGTGTCCTCCAGGGGCCAGCCGACTCGGGCGCAGGCGTAGGACACGGAAGAGGGGTGCGGCAGAACCCGCAGCCCGCGCGCGCCGACCACTTCGGTGAGGGCCCGGCCGATCCCGTAGAACATCGGGTCACCGCTGGCCAGCACGGCGATCCTGCTCCCCGCGTGCGCGGCGAGCAGGCCGGCGACCGCGGGGAGCAGCGGCGAGGGCCATTCCACGCGCCGTCCCGCGCACTGCGGCGGGAGCAGGCCGAGCTGACGCCCTCCGCCGATCAGGACCTGTGCGCCGACGAGTTCGGAGCGCGACGCGTCGGGCAGTCCGGACCAGCCGTCGGCTCCGATCCCCACGACGCTCACTGGCGGCGGAACGGGGTGTGCGGCGGGTTCGGGAGTCACGGACGATACCTCGGTGTTCGGGGGCTGGCGCACCCGAACTCTACTGTCCGGCCTTGTCAGGACACCGGCCAGGTGGAGGGGTCGGCATACCCCCGGGGCCCGGACCGGGAACGCGAACCCCGGCGCCCGGATGCCGGCTGTCGCAACGGCCGACCCCGCTCATCGGGGTCGCCCTGGGCACCGGCGCCCAAGCACTGACCGCGGGTACCCGCGCCCGCCGGGGAATCCGGAGGCGGCGCAGCCGGACGTGGATTCCCGTGGTGGCGGTCACCGACGCCACCACCAGGGGGAAGTGAATCCCCCCATGGACATCTCCATCGACTTCGACAAGTGCTGCGGTGCCGGCCAGTGCGTGCTGGCGGCGCCGGAGGTCTTCGACCAGCGTGACGAGGACGGCGTCGTGGTCCTGCTCGACGACAACCCGCCGGCCGAGCAGACCGAGAACGTGGTCCAGGCCGCGGCGGCCTGCCCGGCCGCCGTGATCCAGGTGCGGGTGTGAGTACCGCGGCCGCCGCTCCGTCGCGGATCGCCGTGGTCGGCGCTTCCGCGGCCGGACTGAGCGTCGTGGAAGGACTGCGGCGCGAGGGCTACACCGGGTCGCTCACGCTGATCGGCGAGGAGAAGCATCTCCCCTACGACCGGCCGCCGCTGTCGAAGCAGCTGCTGTCCGGCGCGTGGGACACCGACCGGCTCCGCCTGCGCGGCAAGGACGACATCGCGGCCCTCGGCCTGGAGCTGCGACTGGGCTCACCGGCCGTCGCCCTGGACACCCGGACGAGGGAGATCACCCTGGCCGACGGAAGTCTCGTCCGCTACGACGCTCTGGTGGTGGCCACCGGCACCCGGGCCCGTCGGCTGCCGGGCACCGAATCGGTGCGCGGGGTGCACACCCTGCGCACCCTGGAGGACGCGCTCGCGCTGCGCGAGGGCCTCGCCGCCAGGCCGCATCTGTCGTGGTCGGCGGTGGCTTCGTCGGTGCCGAGGCTGCCGCCGTGGCCCGCGGCCTGGGCTGCGAGGTCACCCTCGTCACCGACACCGCCCAGCCCATGGGCGACGCCCTCGGGGACGAACTGGGCGCCCTGCTGCGCACCGTCCACCATGAGCACGGCGTACGGATCGATACCGGGGTCCTCGTCGATGAGGTCCTCACCGACGGCGGGCGAGCGAGCGGGGTGCGTCTCGCCGACGGCCGCACCCTGGCCGCGGATGCCGTCCTGGTCGGCATCGGCGCCCGGCCCAACACCGAGTGGCTCACCGGCAGCGGCGTTCCGGTCGGCGACGGGGTGGCGTGCGACGCCGCCCTGTATGCCGGCTCCGGGGTATGGGCAGCGGGCGATGTCGCCTGCTGGCTCAGTGCCCGCACCGGTGAGCCCTGGCGGATCGAGCACCGCACGAACGCCGCCGAGCAGGGCCTGGCCGTCGCCCGCAACATCCTGGCCGGACCGGAGCGTGCCACGCCTTTCGACCCGGTGCCCTACGTGTGGTCCGACCAGTACGACCTGAAGATCCAGATCTACGGCCGGACCCGGGGCGCCGACGAGGTACGCGTCGTCGAAGGCAGCACGGCCGAGCGCAAGTTGGTCGCGCTCTACGGCAGGAACGGCCGGACCTGCGCGGCGGTCGGCATCAATATGGCACGAGCCCTGCGCGGCTACCGGGCACAGGTCGCCGCGCAGGCCCCTCTTCTCACCGGGAGCGCAGCATGAGCGACACCCTCCGCGCCGGTGTGATCGGCCTGGGAATGATCGGCGGCGGTGTGGCCGTCAGCCTGGCCCGCAGCGGACGCGTCCCCGCGGTCCACGACGTCCGCCCCGGCGCCGCCGCGGACCTGGCCGGTGTGCCCGATCCGCTCCCGTCGCCCGCCGAGGTGGCCAGGGTGTCCGACGTCGTGATGGTCGCGGTGGTCAACGCCGACCAGGCACGCGAGGTCATCGGCGGCGAGGACGGCCTGCTGCGGGCGGCCAGACCGGGCCTGACGATCGTCCTGCTCGCCACCGTCGCCCTGCCCGTCGTCCACGAACTGGCCGCGCTCTGCGCCGAACAGGGCGTGGGCTTCCTCGACTGCGGGGTGACCCCGGGCGACAAGGCCGCAGAGAACGGCATGGTCGCCGTTCTCGGCGGAGAGCAGCTCACCGTGGACTCGGCCCGGCCGGTCCTTGAGGACTGGGCGAAGAAGGTGGTGCACTGCGGCCCGCCCGGCGCGGGTATGGCCACCAAGATCGCCCGCAACGTCGTCACCTACGGCAGTTGGCGCACGGTCGCCGAGGCCTGCGCACTGGCCCGCGCCGCCGGCGTGGACCCCGCCCGCCTCGCCGAGGTCATCGAGGCAGCCGACCCCGAGGGGCGCACCCTGCTGCAACTGCTGCGCATGCAGGACGCCGACGGCGTCCTGCCCGAGGCCGTCGGCCGGCAGATCGAACCTTTGATGACCAAGGACCTCGATGCCGCCCGGGACCTCGCCGCCGCCCTCGGTGTCCAGGCCCCCCTCGTCGAGGCGGTACGTACTGAGGCCCGCCGCACCCTCCAGCTGGACTCCGAACCGGCGCCGGCACCGGAGAAGGACGATGTCCACGCCTACGGACTGCACATGATGGACCGGGCCTACGGCCCCGGCTTCAGCACCGCGGTCCAGGACGGCGGCGACCCCTTCACCACCGAGACCGTCGACTACCTCTTCGCCCAGGTATGGGCCGCGAGGGCCTGTCCGTCCGCGACCGCCGACTGCTGACCCTCGGCGTCGCCGCCACCGTCGGCCGGCCCGAACTCGTCCAGGTCATCGCGAACGGCGCTCTGGTCAACAGCGAACTGACCTCTGATCAGCTGCGCGAGGCCGTCCTCCACCTGGCCGTCTACACCGGCTGGTGCAAGGCCACCGCCACCCACACCGGCGTCACCGCCGCGATCGAGGCGCACGCCGCCGCGCAGCCCCCCACCGCACAGGAGCAGAAATGACCGAGCCCCTCGTCGACCAGCCCGTCACCCGCGAAGCCGCAGCCCCCCTCGACCCGCCTGCCGAGTACACCGGGCTGCGTGAGAACCAGCCCATCGTCAAGGTCCGCTTTCCCAACGGCTCGACCGGCTGGCTCGTCACCCGCTTCGAGGAAGGCAGCCAGGTCTTCACCGACCCGCGGCTCAGCGCCAGGCGTCCGCGCCACGACACCCCCGAGGGCGAGGTTTCCGAGGCCGGCGAGGACGCCCCTTTCGATGCCGGCTTCGTGATGATGGATGAGCCCGAGCACGGTGCCTACCGCCGCCTGCTCACCGCCCGCTTCACCCCCAAGGCCGTCCAGAACAAGCTTCAGCCCTACCTCGACAGAATTGTCGACGAGCACCTGGACGCCATCGCCGCGGGCCCCGAGACGTTCGACTTCGTCCAGGCCATGGCCCTGCCCATCCCCTGCCTGGTGATCTGCGAGCTGCTCGGCGTCCCGTACGAGGATCGTGACGGCTTCCACGAGGCCACCGTCGACCTCATGGACATGGCCAAGAGCCGCGAGGAACGCGACAAAGGCGCCCACTGGCTCATCGACTACATCACCCGGCTCGTCGCCGACAAGCGCCGTACCGGCGCCACAGACGGCATCCTCGCCGAGCTCATCAACAAGGCCGACGGCGAGGACGCGGCCCTGACCGAGAAGCAGCTCATCGGGCTCGGCGTGCTGCTGCTGTTCGCCGGACACGACACCACGGCCGCCATGATGGGCCTGTCCACCCTCACCCTGCTCACCCACCACGAGCAGCGCGAGCAGATGCTGGCCCACCCCGAGAAGACCGGCACCGCGGTCGAGGAGCTGATGCGCTACCTCACGATCGTCCAGTTCGGCCTGGGACGCGTCGCCAAGGAGGACCTCGAACTCGCAGGTGCCCAGGTCGAAAAGGGTGACCTCGTCGTCGTCGCGATGAACGCCGCCAATCGCGACCCCCGCGCCTTCCAGGACCCCGACACCCTCGACATCGACCGCAAGATGGCCCGCCACATGGGCTTCGGCTACGGCGTCCACGCCTGCCTCGGCCAGAACGTCGCCCGCGCCGAACTCAGGACCGTCCTGCCCAAGCTCTTCCAACGCTTCCCGAACCTCCGCCTCGCCACCCCGCTGGAGGAGGTCCCCATGGACTTCACCGGCACCAACTACGGAGTCCGCAAGCTCATGGTCACCCGCTGACCATCCTGCCCAGTACGCCGGGCGGGAGCGACCAACCCCGCTCCCGCCCGGCCCCGCCGCCGCCGTTGAGGACAGGCGAATCCGCCCCGTGCCGCGCCGACCCGGCACGATGCAGGGCGGGGTGCACTCCGTGGGCCGGGCCTCCCGGACCCTGGGGCAAACCGTGCGCGACAGCGCCGCGCCGACCCGGCATCCCGCTGATCGTCGCAAAGAGCGGCATCGCCACCGAAGAGGGCACGCGCCGCATGCCAGGACACCTCAGAGGCTCTGGACCGCCACCTACGAATGAGGCCGCCGCGCGCCCCACTTTCGGGCTGATCGCCGTCGACCGCGAGACCTTCGCCCTCGCACCGAAGCCCTCTGCGGCCCGGCTCGGCGCCATGGGACGCCGCCGCGTCCGGCCTCTGGGGAAAACTCTCAGGGGAGAGCTCTGAGGGAGGACTTCCGTCGCCCGGCATCGTTCGATGTGAGACCGCCATGAGATCCACGCACCTCATGTGCCGCCTACAACCCGTCACATAACCTCGTCCGAGGCAAGCTCACATGACGGCGTGTGTCTCTACTTCGAGGAGGCGAGGGTGACCGGAACCGGCGCGCGGTGGCTCGCGGGAGCGCTGATCGCGGCCTGCGTGCTGCTCGTCGGCCCCAGCACATCGAACAGTGCCTACAGCGCCAAGCCGCTGCCGGCCGACACCCCCGGGGAGGCCGTGCCGAACCGCGTCATGACGTGGAACATCTGCAACCCCTGCAAGGGGAGCGGTCAGAACCTCGGCCGGGCGGCGGAGATCGCCACGTACGCGCCTCAGGTCATCGGCCTGCAAGAGGCGTGCGTGGGTGATGTCGAGAGGATCCGGGATCACCTGCAGTACTTGTACGGGCTGGTCTACCACGTCGAGTACGGATCGGTACTGCAGAGTTGGAGCCGCTGCGGCGGAGTGCCATGGAGTCCGGGGGGCTTTGGCCAGGCGATCCTCTCGGCTGCTCCGATGACCGACCACGTGAACGTGGAGTACCCCGACGGCGGTTCCGAGGACCGCGGGTACATGGCCGTCACCACCCTTGTGGACGGCCGACCCGTCCGGGTCTTCAACACGCACCTGGCCGAGCGGAGGCAGGAATCGGTCCGCGCGAAGCAGACCGTCGTACTGGCGAAGGCGGTCGCCCGGCATGACCGCACGATCGTGCTCGGTGACTTCAACGCGGTGCCGGATGCCGCCGAACTCACCGGGATGTGGGGCCTGGCCACGGACGCGGACCGCGCGTGCGGTCCCACGGCGGCGGGTGCGTGCGAACCGACGACCGATTGGCGCAGCAAGTTCGACTACATCTTTCTGCGCGGCTTCGCCCCGCTCAAGCAAGAGGTGCGTCTCACCCCGTACTCGGACCACGATCTGGTGCAGGCCGATCTGAGGCGGGCGTAGCGAGGTCCGGCGCTGTCAGCGGGCTCCGGGCGCTGCACCGGGGTGGAGGGCAAGCATCGTCCCTGGCCAAACGGGCCGGCTTTGGAGCTCAACCACATCGGTTGGTCGTCGTACCGATCAGGAACTCCGCGCGATGGTGACGGGCCCCATAAGAAGACAAAGGAGCTGTACGGAAGATGGCGCCGTGGCGGGTACGAGAACAAGTTCGCCGACACCCCGCCTGGCACCTCGCTGTCCTCGCCCCCCCCGTCCCCGTTCCCTCCCGGCTCACGCGGCCGCGCACCGTGGCCCGGGCCTCGCTGCCGGGGCCGAGGGACATTCCAGTTCGGCAGGGCGGACCGGATTCGCGCCCCGTCGTATCGCCGCCGCAGGGCTTCTCTCCACTTCACCATCACCGCACAGGGCCAGGCCGTGGGGTCCCTAAGGGCTGTCCTACATGGTGAGCTTGAGGAACCGTTTGTAGCAGCAGAGAGCGGCCGCCAATCCGAGAAAGGCCAGGTAGTTGCCTGTTTTCCGCTCGTAGCGGTGGTTGACTCGGCGGTAGCCGGTCTCAGCTGACGAGAACCGCCGACCGCCCCACCCGACCACGACTCACGTGCTCGATGACCTGCATGGGGCGCGCAGAGGGGCATCGCGGCGACCACCGGCAAAGCCCACCGCAACGTCGCGCTGCTGGACCTGGCCCAGCAGGACTCGGTGCAGAGATTCGCAAAAGCGTGGCAGGAACCCCTGGACATTCTGGTGAACAATGCCGGAGTCATGGCGATGCTCCTCGCCCGGACCGCGGAGGGCTGGGAGATGCAGTTCACCACGAACCACCTCGGCCACTTCGTGCTTGCCGTCGCGTTGCACGGCGCCCTGACACAAGCACACCGGGCACGCATCGTCGCAGTGAGCTCCGTGGGCCACGTCGCCGCGAACGTCGACTTCGACGACCCGATGTTCGAACGCCGCGCCTACAACGAGTGGGTCGCCTAAGGGCAGTCGAAGACCGCCGAGAACCTCTTCGCCGTCGAGGCAACGCGACACTGGGCCGACGACGGGATTCTCGTCAATGCCCTCAACCCGGGCCGCATCCCGTCCACCGGCCTCATGCGGCACATTCCCCAGGCCGACACCTCCACCGACAGCGACGGCGTCTTCTGGAAGAACGCGGAACAAGGAGCCGCCACCTCCGTGCTTCTTGCTGCTTCTCCCCTGGTCGACGGCGTCGGCGGGGGATCAGTACTGGCCGTCGACCGGAATCCAGCCGGACCAATTCTCGGGCTCGTAGAACTTTCCCGTGTTCCTGTCATAGCGGAGGGCCTGAAGGCGCACGTCTCCATCCTCCCAGTAGTTTTTCTTGCACGTGGCCCAGGTGTTCACGCCCTGCGTGTCGAGGCAGACGAAGGAGGCGCGTCCGTATCTGGTGAAGACACCGACGGCGGCGGACATGCCGTCACTCTTCGTGTCACCCACCCAGGTGATGTCGCCATAGTGCTGGAAGCAACCCTGGACACCGTATGCGGCGATAGGGCCGAGGCATTCGCCGGTGGGAGCAGCCTTGGACAGCCCTGCTTGGGCAGGCCCCGTACCCGACGACACGAGAGCACCCTCAACAATCTCCGTGCCTGCCGGAACCGACACCTCCCGAAGTACCTCCGGCGACTCGTCGGCCAGCGCCGGTGCCGCAGTCAGGACCGAGAAAGTGAACGCCGCCACCCCGCTCAGCAAGCCCCATCTCCCACACTTACGTTCGTGCATACTCCGCTACCCCACCCCAGGCCATCAACTACGGGCCATTAACTCTTCGATGTGAACAAGATGTGATGGTAATGGATCTTCGGGTTCGAAAGAAGGGGAAGGGTTAACGTCCAGATCGGGACGGAACGTGCGAGTGCCCATAAACGGCTCAACTACACGAAGGCCGGGCTCCTCATCAGTGTCTCGCAGCCGCGTTGTGCGCTCCAGGACTTCCGCTCCGGCACTCCCAATTGCCGAATTCGGCTATGGGAAAGTCGGCTATAAACTCCATGCACCCTGGGGCATTGACAGCGAACCACGTCCAATTCGGGCGCGATCGCTTGAGACTGGTGCGCCGCCAGTCCCGCAAACTGAAGCACGCAACCACCCGCTGGCCGCGTCGGCCTGCCCGTTGGTCGCGTGTGAGTGGTGCACGAGGAGAGGTGGACGCACAGGGTCAGGGCATCCATTGCCCAAGAAATAAGGGGCGCGGCCTGCCACGCCCAGCATTCACGTCGAGGGTTCACATACTCGGGAACGCTACCCTGAATGCCTGGCTGCTTGGGTCATCGATGTACGCCAGGGTTCCGCCCTTGCGGCCGACGCGGAGTACGAGGGAGCCCGTCACGGACTGGCCCGGCTTGTACTTGGCGTTGAGGTCGGGGCCTTGCGTGGTGTCCTGCGTGGTTGCGTCCTGCGGGGACGTCCGCTCGTCCTCCCACTTGACGGCCCCGTCCGTCGAAATGGTGCCGATGCTATGCCCGATGTTCTTGATCGTGAGGGTGAGAACGAGGAGTTGCCCCTTCTCTCCGTACTCGGCACCGATCTCCTGCGCGGCGACGTACCGCACCTTGACGACCGTGGCCGTCATCGTTGTCGAGACCGAGGGGTTGCTCTTGTCTCTGATCCTGAAACGCGCCGTCCCGCCCGCGCTTACAGGTTCTGCGTCCGGCACCACATCGGGGGTAGTCATCGCCAGTTTGCCCACTTCAACGACCGTGCCTTTCGGCGCCTTGTGCACTTTGGACATGGACTTCGGCACCACATTCGGAGCGGTCGTCGCCCGTTTGCCTTCTTCGATGACCATGCCCGTCGGCACGTCGACCACCTTCGGCTTCGTCTTTGGCGCTGCGGAGCTCGAGTCCGATGATGAACAGACTGCCACGAAGGCAAGAGACAGAACAGCGGTAACTCCCGCCGCACGCACCGCAGTACGCATGGAACTTCCCAAAATGACAGGCCGGCCTACTGGCCAAGATCGCTTACCATAAGGCACGTGCAGGACTCTGCTAATGGTGTCGCACACTTTCAGTCACCCATCGACACCGGGCGCACATCAACGAACGGGTGCACACGCCGTACACAACACCCTGACCGTTACGCCAGCCTCTGGTGACCGTCGTCGGCATCGGGACATTCGAGGAGCCGCGCTACCCCTCGATCAGCCCTAACCGCACTGCCTCACCGTCACCAGAGCCGAAAGGGCCCCGGTCTGCACCGGGGCCCATCTGGGACCTTCCCGGGACTACCGGGCCGCTTCAATGGGCATGGGTGTGAGACAGCCGAAAGACCGCCTGGTCTCCAGAAGATCCAATCAGCCGGAACCGGCAGCTCTGCGCTTCAGCGTCAACTACCTAGGCGCCCCGTATACCCTTGCTGCCTCAACAGCGCCTGACCTGTTCAACCGTTTTCCTGAAACACCATCAAGACTAGTGTCACGAGCGTCATTCCAGCGTCAGGAAATCGCCTGCAACCCCCACGGGGCGCCTAACGCACACACCGTCCGGACCCGCAGCTCAGTCGTCCTTCTTCACCGGCTCCAGAATCGCCACGCACTCCACGTGATGCGTCATCGAAAAGATGTCGGCCTGAGCACGTGATGGAAAAGCCCAGGTCAGAGACCATTTCTCAGTTCGCCGTCCTGCGTGTGGCGGCCTGGAGCGTCAAACGAGCGTCATGGCCGACAGCCGGTGAACAGGCCGCCGAAGCCATGTCACCCATCGGGTCCACCCCCACCGGCTCCGGAGGCCAGCTCACCTGTCATGCCCCGCACCATCTTTCCGACCAACATCATGGGCCAGGCCCGCCGGCCGACAACACCCCGCACCCGGGCGGAGGAACTCCTCGGTCTCGGACGCCAACGACTTCGCGCTGCACCGGGAGAACCCCATCACCGCCCTGCTAATGTCTCCGCCGAACCCGGAACGGTTCACTCTCAATGCCCCTGCCCAGCCGGACGGTCACGATCCTCACGTGAGATCGGACAACAGCAGCTCCAGCTCCCTCTCCTCCTCGACACGAACACCGAGTTCGGCGACGGCCGTAGCGAGTGCGGGCTCCCAGGGGGTCTCCGTCGGGGTGCTGACGAGCGGTGACAACGGAGGTTGGGCACAGCGGAGCACGGCGGCGCGGTAGTCCGCGGCCGTGTAGCGCCAAGGCAGCCAGGGGACGCGGCGGCGAAGGACGCCGGCGATCCGGAGCCCTCCCCAGTCGAAGTCCCCGTGGTAGTACAGGGTCGCTCCGTGGTCGTGCAACCCCCGGAGCAGTGTGAGGGCGGCGGCGGAAGGCTGGCCTTGGAGGCAGACCAGGGGCGGGCAGGCAGGGCCGAGCATGTCGGCCGCCGCCGCGAGGACGGTCGGGTTCTCGCAGATCCGCACCACAGGATCGGTGACGGCCGGAGCTCTGCGGGTGAGCTGGCGAAGGGTGAGCACACAGGGTTCGCCGTCTTCGGCCAGGCGGTCCAGGGCCGGGGTGCCGCGCAGGTTCAGGGTGAGGACGGTCGAGGACAGCTCGTCCCGCAACAGCCCTACCGAGGCCCAGGCCTCACGTCGCCATTCGGCGCCCTGACCATCGTGGAAACCGGTCAGCGCACGGGCCCCGGACAGAGTGAGAGTGGCCAGCGGTGTGCCGTCGTCAAGGGCGTGAGCCCAGCCGAGGACCCGGGCGGCGAAGGCGGGTAGCGAGACGACCGGGACGGCGGGGAGTGCGTAAAGGGCGGTACACACACGGGTGAGCAGGCCGAACGTGACGTCTGGTGTGCGCCCCAGACGCCGCGCCAGGCCGTCGGCGCGTATCCGGGCCGCCCACTCCGCAAGCGCGGGGACCGAAGCGACGAGCTCGTCGAGCGGCGTGTGCGCCCGCTTCCAGGCGTCCTCCTCCTCTTGGCGGACTTGGACGAGCGACGTGATAGGCCCGGTGAGCAGAGCGACCGCAGCGGCGAGGCCGTTCGGGCTTGCGCCCGAACGGCGCAGTACGGCGTCGACCGCTTCCAGCCGTACGGTCAGAGACCTGCCGCCACCGGGGGCCCGGGCGAGAAGTCGTTCGGCCGCTGCTCGCTGGGCCGGAGTGGGATCGGCCAGGGACACGGAACCAGTCATGGGCTGCCCGGCCACCAGTCGTCGGCGTGCTCGTTCGACGAGCCAGGAGAGGTCCGGCGTGCCGAGCAGCCTGGCCAGCCGCGGGCTGTCGACTGCTTCGGTGCCGGGCTCGGGCCCGTGGGTCAGCTCCACAGCGGCTCGGCCTCCGCCACACCGGCCGTCTCCTGGAGCGCGTGCCGTACGGGGTCCTCGCGGCGCTGCCGTCGCGTGCCGTCCCATTCCCACCGGGTGACGAGGACCGCCGCCACCTCGTCGATCCGGGACAGCTGGGCGATGGCGATGCCGGGCACCTGCGGGTAGCAGGCCCACTCCCGTTCGCTGGTCATGACCACATCGAGGTCAAAGGCGCTCAGGAGGCCGAGGCACTTGGCGCGGGAGTCGTCGTCCACGCCGGCGAACGCCTCGTCCAGCGTGACCAGGCGGGGCGCGTGCGGGCTGCCCGCGCTGGCGTAGTGCGAGGAGGCGGCGGCGAACAGCGGTACGGACACGGCGAGGACGCGTTCGCCTCCGGATGCGGGGCCGGTGGCGGGAACCCACCGCCCGTGCTGGTGACGTTCGACGCCGAATTCGTGCCAGGAGCGGTAGTCGAGCGCAGCGGTGAGGTGCTCGAGCCAGCTGCCCGAACCGTCGTCGGACTGCTGGCGGGCGATCTGGGCCTGGAGGAACTCGCCCACCGCCGCGCGGTCCTCCGAAGTCCAGGCGTCCGCGGACTGGCGCAGCCTCTCGCGGGCTTGGGCCAGTCCGGACGGGGCCTTGCGCGAGGCCCGCCACACCAGCCGGAGTCTCATCCCGGTGGAGGTGGGGCGATCCTCCAGTTCGGTGTTCATGTCCCGCACCTGTCGCTCGGCGGCACCGATGAGTTCCTGGAGGGTGCCGGCGACCTCGGTGATCAAGTGGGTTTCGAGGATCTCGCGTTCGTGTGCGGACAGGATGCGGGTGAGCTCCCCCACCTCTGTGGTGAGCGCTTCGGCGAGTTCGGGTACGGCACGCTCACGGCCCTGGTAGACGATGTCGACGACCATGCCGTCCTCGACCATGCGGGCGGACGCGCTGTGTCCGTGCCGGGACAGAACGTCCTGAAGGGCCTTGAGTTCCTCGCTGAGTCGGCGCTGGACGCGTTCCCAGGCCGCGTCCGTGTCGTCGACGGGCGACAGACCGGAGTCGATGGCACGGGCGAACGCGATGGCCGGGGTCGCGGCCCAGTGGCCGTCGTCCGAGGCGGGGACGGTGACCTCGGGCAGCGCGACCGCGACCAGGCCGGTGGCCGTGAAACGCTGGAGCGCGGCAATGGCCTCCGCACGTGCGTCAACGACTTCGGCGAGGTCCTTCTCCAGCTGCTCGATCCGCCCCTCGGCCCGGCTCGCCTCCCGGTCCGCCTGGGCGTGACGCTGCCCGGCCTTCTTCCGGTCGGTCTCACAGATCCGCTGTGCCTCGATGGCCTCGGCGAGGCGCCGTTGGAGTTCGGCGACGGCGGCGCCGACGGTGGAACGCAGAGTCCGGTGCCGCTCATCGGCCGCCGCCGCCTCGCGCGCCGCCTCTTCCGCCCGCTGGGCGAGGTCGACGACCCGCTGCTCCGCCTCGGCCTCCTCGGCACGCTCGTCGTCCACCTGCCGTGTGGCCTCCCCTTGTTCGCGCAGCGCGGGCCACAGAGCCGCCAGCGCGGTGGCGAGGGAGCCGAGGGCGTGACGCACGGCGGTGAGTCCGGCCCGTTCGGCGGGCAGCCCCAGATCAGCGGCAGCCTCGGTGAGATCGGCGGCGGCCCGCTCGGCGAGCTCCGCCGCCTCGATACCCTCGGCGGCGCGCCCCTCGTACCGGGTACGGGCCGTGCGAACGGTCTCCGCCGCGGCGCTGACGAGCGCGTGTGCCCTGGTGAGCGGCGACTCGTCGGGGACGCCTGCGAGCTCGGCGTCGAGCGTGCGCCGGCGTGCCGCGATCGCCGCGGACCGAACTGCGAGATTCTCTGACTCCTCGCGCAGAGAGGCGAGTTCAATTCCGAGAACCGCGACCCGGGCCCGGCGCGCTGCTTCGCGTGCGCCCTCCCCGATGTACGTGGCGGCGGGCTTGGCCCATGTACCGGTGAGCGCACCGACCCGGAAGCGCCCGTCGGGTGCAGCCCATGTCGTGGCTCCTCCCCCGCCGTCGAGGCCGATGGCGGCGAGCAGTCGGGTCACCGTCGTCTCGTCAAGGACAGGGGCTTGTCCATCTCCGTGGTCCACGGCCGGGCACAGCACGTCTGCCAGTGAGGGGCCGCTCACCGGCCCGTTCGACGGGGAGAGAAGGACATCGTGTCCGTCCACGGCGAGGGCGGAGCCGTCGGGCAGCACCCAGGCGTCGAGGAGGCCGGAGGCTTCGAGCGCCGCTTCGAGCCCGGCACGGCCGGCTTCGGGCAGTTCGTCGCGGAAGTCGACCAGGCGCCAGAGCGGCGCGCCCGGCAGCGTTTCGCGTAGGCCGGGCGTGCGCGTCGCCGGGGGCCGGGGTTCGCGTCCGGCGCCGGATTCCAGTGCGGTGAGCTCGCGACGGGCCTCGGCGGTGCGCTCTGCCAGCTCCGTGGTCGCGCGGGCGGCTTCGGCCGCCTGGTCGGCGAGGTCCACCGAGCGGGCGGTGTGCGCCCGGGTGGCCGAGACCCGCGCCGGGTAGGGGCCGTCGAGGTGGCGGGTCCACTCCTGGAGTTCGTCCAGGAGGCCCGTCGCGTCGGCGTAGGACAGCTCCTTCCAGGCGCGGGCGCGTTCGCGTACGTCGTCCAGGAGGGCCCGGCCCGCCCGCGCCGCGTTCTCCTCCGCCTCGCCGTGCGTCTCGGCAGCCAGCGCGAGGTCGGTCTCCGCCTCGTCGAGACGGCCCGACGCCCGACGGTGCTCGGCGGCGGCCTGCTCGGACACTTCGAGGCGGCCCTCGATGTGGCCGAGCCCTCGCCGGGCGCGGTCCGTGGCTTCCTCGACGGCCCGCCGCGATTCGGGCCCGGGCAGCAGGCCGTCCGCCGGCAGGGCGACGTGCCCAGCGGCCGCCTGCTCCCGCGCGTGGGCGCAGGTCTCTTCAGCGCGGCCCCGCGCCGCACGCAGCCGGTTGTCGGCGGCGCCGAGCCGTCCGAGGGCCTTGGCGTGAAGCGCGTCCGCCTGCTGCCGGTCCTCCCGCGCCCGGTCCGCCGCCTGCCCGGTTCGCGTCACGGCCTGGGCGGCGTGCTCCAGCTCTCGGGCGTCGCGCATCTCGGGCGCCTCGCGCAGCGCTGCCTCCTGGGCCCGCAGACGTTCACCGGTCTCGGCCAGGGAGCTGATCTCCGCTTCGGCCGCCGCTCGCTTCTCCTCTGCCCGGGTTCGGCGCTCCTGGTCCTCGGCCAGATCTCGCTGCACGCGCTCGTAGCGGGAGTGCTCGGTGCGAGGGAGCCGGGCGCGGCGCCGGGTGGCGATCCGGGCGTACCGCCGGTAGTGCTCCAAGAAGGCGGAGGCGGCCCGCTCGGCGGCGGACGCGGCGGCCAGCTCGTCCTTCTCCTCGTCCAGGGAGCGGAACGCCTCGGCCACGTCGGCGATGACGGCCTGGTCCACGGGCGGCAGCGCCTCGGTGAGGGCGCGGGAGAGAGCGGCTTCGTTGGGCCGCTTGGAGAGCTGGGGCTGGCGCAGCTGGATGAGCAGGTCGACCAGGGCCGCGTAACGCTGCTCTCCGAGGCCGAAGAGCGCTTCGTCGACGGCCCTGCGGTAAGCCTTGGCCTGGTCGTACACCATGCCGTGCCCGGCGACGGCCTCGGCAAGACGGTCCCTGGACAGGGCCGTGCCGGTGGCGTCGAGGAGCCGGAAGCTCTCCTCCGTTCGTTCGGTGGAGCCGTGGTCGACGCGCTGGCGGGTGACGGCGTACCAGTGTCGGGCGATGCCCCGCCCGCTGACGGCCTTGAGCCCGCACAGCAGCGTGCGGAAGTGCTGCTCGCCGGTCGCGTCGTCGAGCCTGCCGAATTCGATCCAGGTGTAGCCGAGTCGTTCGGTGTGCGGGTGCTCGCCACCGAGGAGCAGGTTCCACTCCATCCGCTTGCCCGGGTCGCCGTCGGGTTCGACACGACGCGGACTGAGGTCGCCGTCGAGCAGGAACGGCAGGGTCAGGGCGAGCACCTTGGACTTACCGGTGCCGTTGTTGCCGCGCAGCAACAGGCGCCCGTCCCGGAAGTGGAACTCCTCCACGTCGTAGTGGAACAGGTCGACGAGCCCGATGCGCAGAGGTTGCCAGCGGGAACGCCGCGGGGTGGGGAGGCGGGTCACGAGGTGGCCTTTCGCTGCGGAGGCACGGGGGCGGAGCCGGGTTCGCGGATGACGGTCTCGCCGACCGCGTACCTGGCGAGGGCGGGTCTCACCACGACCGTGTACGGAGTACGGGAGACCAGGCCGAGCGCGGCCAGCCGGGCGACGGCCTGTTCGACGAGCTCGGTCTCCGTGCCTGGCTCCCGGGCGGACTTCGACCAGAATCCGCCGTGCTGGGAGGCGAGTTCGCGGACTCGGAGGGCGAGCTCGCTGAGATCGACGGGGCCGTCGGCGGCGGCCAGGTGCTCGGCGAGCAGCAGGGTGATGTGGCCGTAGGTGCCCTGTTCGGGCATGCGGAGGTCGGTGAGGTGGTCTTCGGGGTCGACCATGGCGATCCCCTCGGCCCGCACCTCGGCGACCAGTCCGGTCAGTTCGGTGATCCGGGCAGTGAGGAAGCCGCGTTGCCGGGTGAGGTAGCCGAGTTCGGCGTCGCCCAGATCGTCGTAGTAGAGCACCGGATCGTCGAGGAGCCTGCGGGTGAGCGAGCGGCGCATGGCGCGGAAGCGCAGCTCGTCGCTGTCCAGGGCGGTTTCGGCGACGAGTTCGGCGAGCCGGTCGTCAAAGGCTTCGGCGTGGACGGTGGAGGGGCCGCGGCGGGAGGCCAGGAGCCCGGCGAGGACGCGGCGTTCGACGTCGTACAGGACGTCGCCCGCCCCGCTGACGTAAGCCTCTTCCTCGCCCGCGACCCGCCGCAGCACGCCGAGGTCGAGCAGCAGCCGTACGACGGCGGCGAGATCGAGGCGCTCGTCGCGGCGTTCCAGGGCGAACTCGATCCCCGTCGCGGCGAGTCGGGGATCGGCGGCGTCGAGGACGATCTGGTCGGCGAGGCGCCCGAGGGCGATCTGGGCCTCGCCGCGTTCGAGTGAGGCGAGCGCGAGACAGAGCAGGACGTAGCGGCGGCGGGTGAAGGGGGCCGCACCCCGGGGTGTCCCGTGCGGGGTGGGTGGGGTCGGTGAGGACACCGGGACTCTTGCGCAACCGGGCGGCTTCGGTATCCACCTGGAGCGCCCAGCCGGTGTTGCGGTCGAACCACTCCCGTAGCTCCGAGGCGTGCCGGCGGGCGAGGCGGAACTCGTCGGCGTACCGGCCGCGCGCGAGCAGAAGCGGCTGCTTGAGCAGGGCGCGGGCGGCCTTGCGTAGCTCGGTGGCGTGCTGGCCGTCCAGGACTTCGGCGAGTGGTGTGGTCATCGTCGGGGTTCTCCGTCCGTCGGACGGTCTCCGTCCGTCAGGTCGAGGATTTCGATGAGGTGGTCCGGGCCGCTGAAGACTCCGCCGGGGGTGCGGACCTCGGCGGTCGTACCGTCGGCGAGTGCGGTGAGTCTGATCTCCATGGAACCGTCGTTGCTGGTGGCGGTGGTGTGCCGCATACCGGGCCGCCATGTGGCCAGGGCGTCCCCGAGCAACTGGAGGAACAGCCC
The DNA here is from genome assembly GCA_000470535.1 of Streptomyces sp. AW19M42. Classification (GTDB taxonomy): domain Bacteria; phylum Actinomycetota; class Actinomycetes; order Streptomycetales; family Streptomycetaceae; genus Streptomyces. The sequence goes on along the minus strand of CBRG010000137.1, from coordinate 52,225 downwards.
GAAGGAGTCCGGGTCGAGGTCGCCGAGGGCGGACAGACGCGTGACGCCTTCGGTGACGAGCCGGGCGCGGGCGGCGGCCGTCTCGGCGGCCTGCTTGGCGGCGGTCTCGGCGAGCGAGCGCCGCAGCTCCTCCCGGTCCTCGACCTTGCGGGGCTTGCCACGCCGCTCGTAGCTGCCGGTGCGCCGCAGCTGTGGGCTGATACGCAACGGCTCGGCCCCGGCCCACGGAGTGGCAGCCGGGACGGGCCGTGCCGCCCGGGCGGCGAGGGTGTCGGCGTCGACGGTGAGGTGCCGGGCCGGATAGAGGCCGAAGGCGGCCCGCCACAGCCGGTGCCGGGCGTCGTCGTCGGGTGCTTCGGCAAACCAGCGCGCCAGTGTACGGAAGTCGGCCGAGCGGTCGGAGCGGCCGGCCCGGCGCTCGTTCAGCGCTCGTACGACGGCGAGAAGCTGGGGAATCGCGCCGAGTGCCCGGCCGCGCAGGAGTCTGGCCTGCGACTCGCGCCCGTCCCGGCTGATGAACCACGCGCCGAGCCCTGACCAGCGGGCGGCCCACCGCTCGTACATCTCCCGCTCCGCGTTCGCGGCATCCTCCGGCGAGGCGTCGACGGCCTCCCGCCCGGCGGCTGCCCGGAGCAGGGGCTCCACCCTCCCGTCCTCTTCCAGCTCCAGGATCAGCCGCGCGATCCGTCCGCCCAGCGTGATCAGGTCCTGGATGAACCGCTCCAGGTACTGGATGAGCCGGTCCTTGTACGCGAGGAAGACCGCCTCTTCGACATCGTGCAGGTCGATGGTCTGCTGGAGCGATCCCATGAAGGCCCGGGCGTTGTCGGCGAGCGCGGCGAATCGGCTGGCCAGCGCGTCGAGCGCCAGATGCGTTTTGGCAGGATCCGGCTCCTCCTCGGCAGCCAGGACGAGAAGGGCGCGAAGCTGGGTGACGATGTCGTGCAGGGCCACGGCCTGGAGGGCGCCGCGCCGCCCGAGCGCCTCGTCATAGGCGGACAGCGCCTCCTCAGCCGCCTCCCCCTCCCGTGTGAGCTGGTAGATGAACCGCTTCCGGTAGAAGTCCTCGACCGCGGTCACCCGGGCGGTGTCGGGATCCGCCCGCAGATTGCCCCAGCCGACGAGCTTGTCGAGCGCGCCGACGACGGCGTCCAGCTCGGCGGGGCGGATGTCCGCCGGCAGTGCGGTGTGCACGTCCTCGGGCCGCAGGTGGACCGCGAACCGTTCCTTGGCCGTCAGGAACGCCCGCATCACCTGGCGGTAGAGCGGGGTGTTCGGCACGGTGAGGTGAGCAAAGGGGCCGAAGCCGGACGGCTCATGAAGCGGGCCGGGGGAAGCTCTGGGGACGGTGACAGTCATCGCCGCCATTGTCCCTGAAGTGCGGCTACCACGGAAAGAGACCGAAATACCCGGCCGATTCAACCCGTTTGACCGGATCAGGATGTCACCGATGTCGAGCTGGAGCAGCCCGACGAGGATCCGGACATTGCGGATGAGCGGATCACGGGACCGTACGGCCCGTCCAAGATCGAGATCCAGACCCTCAACTGCGGCGGAAGAGACCATGATCCTTCCCGGCGAGCCGGGTAACGCGCAGTGGCTCGGGCGCACCGCCGCCCTCTGGCACGGCGACACCAAGGAGTCCCAGCGCAGACGCATCCGCACCGAGAGGCCCGACATCCTGCTGACCACGCCGGAGTCCCTGGAGGCCATGCTCATCGGCGTGAAGACCGATCACGCTCGCCTGCTGGGAGGCGTTCGGGCCGTCGTCGTGGACGAGGTGCACGCTTTCGCCGGCGACGACCGAGGCTGGCATCTCCTGGCCGTGCTCGAACGCCTGGAGCGAGTCGCGGGGCAGCCCATCCAGCGGATCGGACTGTCCGCGACCGTCGGCAATCCCCACCAACTGCTCACCTGGCTACAGGGATCGGGTGCGGGTAAGCGCCCCGGCCGGGTGGTGGCTCCGGATCTCCCCAAAGCACCCGCCACCACCTCTGGTCAGCCCGTCGGCATGCCGGTCGTAGTGCCCCCACCGGGAGACGTGGAGCTCGACTACGTGGGTTCCCTCGACAACGCCGCCAAGGTGATCGCGGCCCTGCACAGGGGCGAGAAACGGCTCGTGTTCTGCGACTCCAGGCGGCAGGTGGAGGAGCTGGGGGCAGCGCTGCGGGAGCGTGAGGTCACGGTGTTCCTGTCGCACGCCTCGCTCTCGGCCGACGAGCGAGCCAGGTCGGAGCAGGCGTTCGCCGAGGCACGGGACTGCGTCATCGTGTCCACGTCCACCTTGGAACTGGGCATCGACGTCGGCGACCTGGACAGGGTCATCCAGATCGACTCCCCGAGCACCGTCGCCTCGTTCCTCCAGCGCATCGGCCGCACCGGACGCCGGGCTGGTACCCAGCGCAATTGTCTCTTCCTGGCCACCCGCAAGGACACGCTCCTGCAGGCCGCGGGGCTACTCCTGCTCTGGGGGCGCGGATGGGTCGAACCCGTTGTGGCACCACCCGAGCCACGCCACCTCGTGGCTCAGCAGCTGCTGGCCGCCACACTTCAGGAACACAAACTGGGTGACCAGCTCTGGCCCGAACAGTGGAACGGCCTCGCTCCCTTCGACCGCTCGGCCGCTCCGATCCTGCGCCATCTGACGGACGAGGGCTTCCTCGACACCGACGGGGGCATGCTGTTCATCGGACCCGAGGCCGAACGCCGTTTCGGTCGACGGCACTTCATCGAGCTGACCGCGTCGTTCACCGCGCCGCCGCAGTTCACCGTCCTGTCCGGGCGCACCGAGATCGGCCAGATGGACCCCTCCGTGCTCACCGAAGAACGGCCGGGCCCACGGAGGCTGCTGCTGGCCGGCCGCAGCTGGCAGGTGACCTTCATCGACTGGGGGCGAAAGCGGGTCTTCGTCGAACCGGTCGACGGCGGAGGGATCGCCAAATGGTCGAGCGGGACATTCATGAGGCTCTCCCATGCACTGACCCGTGCCATGCGAGAAGTACTTCTCGGAGCCGACCCGGTCGTCTCGCTCACCCGGCGGGCCGACGTCTGTCTTCAAGAGTGGCGTGAAACTGAGGGGCCACACATCGTTCATCCCGCTGGGACGCTTGTGGCCCGGAAGGGTAACGACGTTCGTTGGTGGACGTGGGCCGGATACCGCGCCAACGCGACGCTGGGCGCGACCTTGTCATCGATCGCCGATCCGGTTCAGCGCCCGACAGACTGCTATCTGCGGCTACGGGAGGATCTGTCACACGTCATGTGGCGCTCCGCGCTCGAGGCCGCCGAGGCAGCTCCGGCGATGGTCCTTCCGGACGTCGACCCGCGCGCAGTCCACGGGCTGAAGTTCTCGGCAGCGCTCCCCCTGCGGCTGGCCACCGCCACGGTGGCCGCGAGACTCGCCGACTTCGACGGCGCACGTGCCGTTCTGGCGGAGCCGAAACGGTTGTACGTCACATCGGCCGGATAGCCGTCGCCTCTGGTCCAGGGCCACGGTTGGGCTGCTCGCGGCACGCCGCTCGCACCAATATCCAGCGGTGTTACGGACAACGGACGGAGTGGGGCTCACGGTGCGGTCTAGCCTGGCAGACCCGTGTGCCGCATGCACAGAGCCAAAGGCGGATTTGCGAGCGTCGTCGCCAGGCCCCCGAGTCCGTACCGCCGGATGGCAGCTCGCCACTCGCATGCGCACAGATCCCCGCTCGACGCACTGAAGACCGCCTTGCGCCGGCGGGGAATCAAGCAGGGCTCGGGACTGATTCATCACAGCACTGCGGCCCGCAATACGTTTCCATCCCCTGCGAGGATCGGCTGCTGGACACTGCGCGACCGCCTCCGTCGGCTCCTCAAGGCCGAGCCGGGCGAGACGCTGACCAGGTCGAACGCCTCGCCGTCCAGTGGACCTCCACTCGAAGAGTTCGAGACCCGGCACCACCGATCCCAAGCGACCACGAGCACTACCGGACACACATGACGCCCCGTCAGAATTAGCGTCAGATGAGCGTCGAAATGATCTCTCCCTGCCCCGCGAAGATCGGGGCAGTGACCGCAGGTCAGAAGCATTCGGCAGTCCGATGGCATTCCCCACATCATGCCCAACCGAAAACAGGTCGGCATAATCCATCAAACACCGGCCACACCAGAAAACCGCAGGTCAGTCGTCCTTCTTCACCGGCTCCAGAATCGCCACGCACTCCACATGGTGCGTCATCGGAAACAGGTCGAACGCCCGCAGCGTCCGCACCCTGTAGCCGCCCTCGCTGAAGTACGCCAGGTCGCGCGCCAGCGCCGCCGGGTCGCACGCCACGTACGCGATGCGGCGGGCGCCGAGGGCGGCGAGGCGCTTTACCGTCTGCTTGCCGGCCCCCGCGCGGGGCGGGTCGAGGACGATGAGGTCGGCCTCCGTGATGCCGGTGCGGGGCAGGATCTGGTCGACCTTGCCGTGCTCGATGCGGACCCGCTCCAGGTCCTTGAGGTTGTGGCGGGCGTCCTCCACCGCGCGCTTGCCGGACTCGATGCCGAGGACCGCGCCCTTGTCGCCGAGGCGTTCCGCGAGGGAGCCGGCGAAGAGGCCGACGCCGCAGTACAGGTCGAGGGCCATTTCGCCCTTGCGCGGCATGAGGCCCTGCATGACGGCCTTGACCAGGGTGTACGCGGCCTGCGGGTGGACCTGCCAGAAGCCGCCGGAGCCCACGCGGTAGGTGCGGTCGTCGGCGCGTTCGCGGACGAAGCCCCGGCCGTGGACGCGGTGGACGCCGCCGTCGTGCTCGTCGACGCGCAGGACCGAGACCGGCTTGTCGAGTTCGACCAGCGGGAGGCGGCCGCCCGTGCGGGGGGTCAGGATGACCTGGCGGTCGTTGGAGCCGGTGGCGGCGATGGCCTCCACCGTGGCCATCTGGGGCCAGTCCTGCTTCTCGATGCCGAGCTCGGAGACGCCGGGAGCGGCGATCAGGCACTGGTCGATGATCTCGATGTCGTGCGAGCGGTGCTTGCGCAGGCCGACCCGGCCGTCCTCGTCGATGGCGTACTGGACCCGGGTACGCCAGGCCGGTACCTCACCCGGCGGGAGCTTGTCGCCCTCGGCCGGCATGACGGTGCCGTCCCAGCCGGCCTCCTCCGGGGTGAGGCCCGCGAGGTGCTGGAGCTGTTCGGCGATCACTTCGCCCTTGAGCCGTCGCTGGGCGCCGGGCTTGGCGTGCTGCCAGTCGCAGCCGCCGCACTTGCCGGGGCCCGCGAACGGGCAGGGGGCCTTCACCCGGTCCTTGGACGCCTCGATGATCTGGACCGCGTCGGCGCGCAGGAAGCGGGAGTCGGCCGTCCCGTCGGTGACCTTGGCGATGATCTTCTCGCCGGGGAGTGTGTGGCGTACGAACAGGACCTGGCCCTCGGCCGTACGGGCGATGCAGTGGCCGCCGTGGGCGACCGGGCCGACCTCGACCTCGTACTCCCGCCCCACGAGCGATTCCACGGTCTGGGCTTCGCCCGCCTGCGGCGAAGTGGATTCGTTCTGCATGAGGGGGAGGCTCCAGAGATCAAGGGGGAACGGTAAGCGGCCGGACAACAACCTACGAGTCTACGTGGGTGCCGTCCGGCCGCTTACCACCGAGGAGAGCGCGGTGTCAGCTCTTGTGCGTGTGCTCCTTGGACCTGCGCTCCACCGGGCCGCGGCGCACCGAGCCCGGGGCGGTCCAGTCCGCGCGCCTGCGGGCGCGCTTCTTGGCCGCTTCGGAGGACTCCAGCTGGTACGGGACCGAGGTGACCATCACACCCGGGGTGAAGAGCAGCCGGCCCTTGAGCCGCAGGGCGCTCTGGTTGTGCAGCAGGTGCTCGTACCAGTGGCCGACGACGTACTCGGGGATGTAGACGCTCACGACGTCGCGCGGGCTCTCCCGGCGCAGGCCCTTGACGTACTCGATGACCGGACGGGTCACCTCGCGGTACGGGGAGTCGAGGATCTTCAGCGGTACGTTGATGCCGCGCCGCTCCCAGTCCTCCCTGAGCGCCTTCGTCTCGGTCGGGTCGACGCTGATGGTGAGCGCCTCCAGATGGTCCGTGCGGATCAGCTTCGCGTAGGCGAGCGCGCGCAGGGTGGGGCGGTGGAGCTTGGAGACCAGGACGATCGAGTGGACCCGGGAGGGCCTGATGCTCTCGTCGGACGGGGTCTCGTCGGCGGCGATCTCCGCGGCGACCCGGTCGTAGTGCTTACGGATCGCGGTCATCGTGCCGTAGAAGATCACCATGCCGAGCAGCGCGACCCAGGCGCCGTGGGTGAACTTGGTGGCGAGGACGACGACGAGCACCAGGCCGGTGAAGAAGGCGCCGAAGGTGTTGATCGCGCGGGAGCGGATCATGTGGCGGCGCTTGAGCGGGTCCCTCTCGGCGCGCAGGTGGCGGTTCCAGTGCCGGACCATGCCGGTCTGGCTGAGGGTGAAGGAGACGAACACGCCGACGATGTAGAGCTGGATCAGCCGGGTCGAGTCCGCCCCGTAGATCACGACCAGCAGGATCGCGGCGCCGGCCAGCAGCACGATGCCGTTGGAGAAGGCGAGCCGGTCGCCGCGGGTGTGCAGCTGGCGGGGCAGGTAACTGTCCTGGGCCAGGATCGAGCCGAGCAGCGGGAAGCCGTTGTACGCGGTGTTCGCGGCCAGGAAGAGCACGAGCGCGGTGGCCGCGGCGAGGATGACGAAGAAGAACGTCCCGTCACCGAACACGGCGGCCGCGACCTGGGAGATCACCGGGTCCTGGACGAAGCCCGAACCGACCGGGGAACCGTTGCTGATCAGGTCCTTCGCCGGGTTCTCGGCCATCTTCACATCGGTGGCCATGGCCAGCCCGATGATGCCGCAGAACATGGTGACGGCCAACAGGCCCATCGCCGCGAGGGTGGTGGCGGCGTTCTTGCTCTTGGGCTTGCGGAACGCGGGGACGCCGTTGCTGATCGCCTCAACGCCGGTGAGGGCGGCGCAGCCGGAGGAGAACGCCCGCAACAGCAGGAAGACGAGGGCGAAGCCCGCCAGGCCCTGGTGTTCGGCCCTGATCGTGTAACCGGAGGTCGGGGCGTGCATGGTGTCGCCCAGCACCAGTCCGCGGAAGGCACCCCACACGATCATGATGAAGACGCCGGCCACGAAGAGGTACGTGGGGATGGCGAAGAGCTTCCCGGACTCCTTCACGCCGCGCAGGTTCATCACCGTGAGCAGCACGATGGCCGCGACGGCACAGGCCGTCTTGTGTTCGACGACGAACGGGATCGCCGAGCCGAGGTTCTCCACCCCGGAGGCGATCGACACGGCGACGGTGAGGACGTAGTCGACCAGCAGGGCGCTGGCCACGGTCAGTCCGGCCTTCGGGCCGAGGTTGGTGGTCGCGACCTCGTAGTCGCCGCCCCCGCTCGGGTACGCGTGCACGTTCTGCCGGTACGAAGCGACGACGGTGAACATCAGGACCACGACGGCGACCGCGATCCACGGGCTGAAGTGGTACGCCGACACGCCAGCGATGGACAGCACCAGGAGGACTTCTCCGGGTGCGTACGCCACCGAGGACAGCGGATCGGATGCGAAGACGGGCAGGGCAATGCGTTTGGGGAGAAGTGTCTCCCCCAGCTTGTCGCTGCGCAGGGCCCGTCCGATCAGGATCCGTTTGGGCACGTCGGTCAGTTTGGACACGCTGTGGATCGTAAGGGGTCCGTATGGGGCCCGCCCACGCACCACCCCCGTATCACTTGAATCTCCTGCACTCGGACGGAAAAGCCACGGAATCCTTAACGCAATCCTTGCGCCGAGGCGCTCCCAGGAGCTCCGAAACACGCCGGAACAGTTCGTCAGCCGCCCCTTTGCCATCGTGGCCCCGGGGAAAGGACACTCGAATGAGGCAACGCGCCCGGCGCCGCATAAGCTCATCCTGGGCAACGGGACGAACCGTTGCCCCATTGTTTGCCCGGCCAGCCGAGGAAAGAGTGTGAGCAGGGTGTTTTCGCAGGTCAGCCGGACGATCAGGACTGCGAGGTAGGCGCAAGGTGCACATCGTCATCATGGGCTGCGGGCGAGTAGGGGCCGCTCTCGCGCAGACCCTGGAGCAGCAGGGGCACACGGTCGCCGTCATCGACCAGGACCCCACCGCATTCCGGCGCCTCGGCTCCGGATTCGGCGGCCGTCGTGTCAGCGGCGTCGGTTTCGACCAGGACACCCTCCGAGAGGCGGGAATCGAAGAGGCCGGCGCGTTCGCGGCGGTCAGCAGCGGCGACAACTCGAACATCATCGCGGCCCGGGTGGCGCGTGAGATGTTCGGCATCGAGAACGTCGCGGCCAGGATCTACGACCCCCGGCGCGCCGAGGTCTACCAGCGGCTCGGCATCCCCACGGTCGCCACCGTGCGCTGGACCGCGGACCAGATGCTACGCCGGCTGCTGCCCTCGGGCGCCGAGCCGCTGTGGCGGGATCCGAGCGGCGGTGTGCAGCTCGCCGAGGTACACACCACGCCGTCCTGGATCGGCCACAAGATCAGCACGCTGCAGGAGGAGACGGGCGTCCGCGTGGCGTTCCTCACCCGACTGGGCGAAGCCATACTGCCGTCGTCGCAGACGGTGCTGCAGGAGGGCGATCTGGTCCACGTGATGATGCGTACGGACGAGATCGCGAAGGTCGAGGCGGCCTTCGCCGAGGGCCCTGAGGAGGGCGGTCACTGATGCGTGTCGCGATTGCCGGGGCCGGTGCGGTGGGCCGTTCCATCGCGGCCGAGCTGCTGGAGAACGGCCACGAGGTGCTGCTCGTCGACAAGGCGCCGACCGCCATCTCGGTGGAGCGGGTGCCGATGGCCGAGTGGCTGCTGGCGGACGCCTGTGAGATCACCTCGCTGGACGAGGCGGCGCTGCAGCGCTGCAACGTCGTGATCGCCGCGACCGGCGACGACAAGGTGAACCTGGTCGTCTCGCTGCTCGCCAAGACGGAGTACGGCGTGCCGCGGGTCGTCGCCCGGGTGAACAACCCGAAGAACGAGTGGCTGTTCAACGAGTCCTGGGGCGTCGATGTGGCGGTGTCCACCCCGAGGCTGATGTCGGCCCTGGTCGAGGAGGCGGTGAGCGTCGGTGATCTGGTGCGGCTGCTGCGCTTCAGCCACGGCGACGCCAACCTGGTCGAGCTGACGCTGCCCCCGGAGTCGGCGCTGGCCGGTACCCAGGTCGGGGAGGTGGCATGGCCGGAGGACACCTCGCTGGTCACGATCATCCGCGGCCAGCGGGTTCTGACGCCGAGCACGGAGGAGACCCTGGAGGCCGGTGACGAGCTGCTGTTCGTCGCGGCCCAGGCGCGCGAGGAGCAGCTGGAGGACCTGCTGTCGGTGCGCCAGGGGGACTCGGAGAACTGAGCGGGCACTTTGGGCGGACATGTGAAGGGCCCGGTGTCGCCAGTGGCGGCACCGGGCCCTTCACATGTCCGTGTCCGAGCCGGCGCGCTCAGAACTCCTGGCCGCGGGCCGCTTCGTCGGCGGCCGCCGCACGGGTCTGCTCCGCCTTGCGGTCCTTCTCGGCCTGCTCCTCGGCCTCCATCTCGGCGAAGACGTCGATGGGCGGCGGCGCCTTGGCGAGGAAGACCCAGGTGAGGTAGACGGCCAGCAGGAACGGCGGGATCTTCAGTGCCACCAGGACCCAGCCGAACTGGGTGGTGTCGCCCCACCAGTACAGCGGGAAGAGGATCGCGCACTTGGCGAGCAGGATCAGTCCCCAGGCGTAGCTGGCCTTGGCGTAGGCCTTCTTGCGGCCGGGGTTCCTGGTGCGCCAGGAGAGGTTCTCCTTGAAGACCGGACCCAGGATCAGGCCGATCAGCGGCAGTCCCGCCACCGTGGTGACCAGGTAGGCGAGGGCCAGTCCGAGCGTGTAGATCATGCCCGGGAGATAGAAGTCCTTGGCGTTGCCGGTCATCTTCGCGAAGAGGACACCGAAGGCCACGCCGAAGACCCCGCTGAAGGCGTGCTTGACGGTGTCCCTGCGGATCAGCCGGACGGCCACGAGCACCAGCGACACCGCCAAGGCGGCGATGGCCGAGTACGTGAGGTTCTTGTCGATGGTGAAGATCGTGACGAAGAGCAGCCCCGGCAGGACTGTCTCCACCATGCCCCGGATGCCACCGAAGGCCTCGAAGAGCGCGGCCTCCGTGACCGCCTTCGCGTCGGCCTCCTGCTGGTCGGTGCGGGTGGTGGGGTCCGTGTCGGACGTCGGCTTGTCAAGAGACGTCACGGCTACTCCTTGCCGAGCGGTCGGAGTTCGTATTTGGGATTGAACAGCACCCGGCGCCCGTGACTCATGGAGATCCGGCCCGAGGCGATGAGCTTGCGGCCCGGCTCGATGCCCACGATGGAGCGGCGGCCGAGCCAGACCACGTCCAGCGGAGCGGTGCCGTCGAAGAGCTCCGCCTCAAGGGCGGGCACTCCGGCGCGCGGTCGCAGGGTGACCGTCCGCAAGGTACCAGTGACCTTGACGATCTGGCGGTCGCTGCACTCGGAGATCCGGGTGCATCCCGAGGCGTGCGAGTCCTCCGCCAGCTCCTCGCACTCCAGGTCCTCCTGGGAGCTGGAGAGCCGGTCGAGCATCCGGCGGAAGCGCCCGGACGGCCGCTCGGCCTTCCCGGCCTTCTCGAATCGAGGAACAGCACTCATAACCGAAGCGTACCGGTCCCCGGAGGTCGTGGCGGGTGGCCACCGTCTCACTCGAACGGGGTTACGGGGAGTGTCGGGCGGCTGACGTCAGGCCCGCTCGAAGCGGTATCCCATCCCCGGTTCCGTGACGAAGTGCCTCGGGTGCGAGGGATCGGTCTCCAGCTTGCGCCGCAGCTGCGCCATGTAGACCCGCAGATAGTTGGTCTCGGTGCCGTAGGAGGGGCCCCAGACCTCCTGGAGCAGCTGCTTCTGGCTGACCAGCCGGCCGCTGTTGCGGACCAGTACCTCCAGCAGGTGCCACTCGGTGGGGGTGAGCCGTACGTCCCGGCCCTCGCGCTGGACCTTCTTGGCGGCCAGGTCGACGGTGAAGCCCGTGGTCTCGACGATCACGGCCTGGTCGCCGCCGTCCTGTCCGACGGGCTCGGCGCGGCGCACGGAGGCGCGCAGCCGGGCCAGCAGCTCGTCCATGCCGAACGGCTTGGTGACGTAGTCGTCGGCACCCGCGTCCAGCGCCTCGACCTTCTCGTCGGAGGTGTGGCGGGCCGAGAGCACCAGGATCGGCACCCGGGTCCAGCCGCGCAGCCCCCTGATCACCTCGACGCCGTCCATGTCGGGCAGTCCGAGGTCCAGCACGACGACGTCGGGGTGGCGGGCAGCGGCGAGCTGGAGGGCGGTCGCTCCGTCGGGCGCGGCGTCCACCTCGTACTTGCGCGCCTTCAGGTTGATCACGAGGGCGCGTACGATCTGCGGCTCGTCGTCGACCACAAGCACCCGGGTCATCTCGGTCCTGCCTCTCTGCTGTACATCGGGTCTCTGCCGTGCATCGGGACTCTGCTCTACATCGGGTCTCTGCTCTGCATCGCTTCCGCGGAGCTCTCCGCGGATCATGAGGTGACCCGCGCGGGCAGGTCGGGGGCGACCGGGACGTGTCCCGAGGCCGCTCTGAGGGTCAGGACCATCGTGAGGCCGCCGCCGGGGGTGTCCTCCGCGTCCAGCGTGCCCCCCATGGACTCCACGAACCCGCGGGCCACGGCGAGGCCCAGGCCGACGCCGGCGCCGCGGGGGGCGTCGCCGTAGCGCTGGAAGGGTTCGAAGATGCGTTCCTTGCCGTCGTCGGGGACGCCGCGGCCGCGGTCGGCCACCCGTAGCTCGACGCGGGCGCCCAGCGCGCTGGCGGCCACCGTGACGCGGTCGCCGTCCGGGCTGTACTTGACGGCGTTCTCGACGATGTTGGCGACGGCCCGCTCCAGCAGCCCGGGGTCGACGGCGACCATCGGCAGCGTCTCGGGGATGTCCAGGTCGACGCTGTCCTCCGGCACGCCGCCCAGGGCCATCGGCACGACCTCGTCGAGGTCGATCTCGCGGATCAGCGGGGTGACGGTGCCGGTCTGCAGCCGGGACATGTCGAGGAGGTTGCCCACCAGGTGGTCGAGGCGGTCGGCGCCGTTCTCGATTCCTTCCAGGAGCTCGGCCTCGTCGTCCTCGGACCAGGCGACGTCGTCGGAGCGCAGCGAGCTGACGGCGGCCTTGATGGCGGCGAGCGGGGTCCGCAGGTCGTGGCTGACGGCGGCCAGCAGCGCGGTCCTGATCCGGTTGCCCTCCGCGAGCCGGCGGGCCTCCTCGGCCTCGCCGACGAGACGTTGGCGGTCCAGTACGACGGCGGCCTGGGCGGCGAAGGCGCCGAGTACCCGGCGGTCCTCCGCCGGCAGCACCCGGCCGGAGAGCGCGAGGGCCATGTGGTCACCGACGGGCATGTCCACATCGGCCTCCTCCGGCCGGGCGACGGGCCCCGGCCCGACGCTCCCGGCGCACGTCCAGGGATCGACGTCGCTCTGCCGCTCCAACAGCGCGACGGACTCCATGCCGAAGGTCTCGCGGACCCGGTCGAGCAGCGCGGCCAGGGTCGTCTCGCCGCGCAGCACGCTGCCGGCCAGGAAGGACAGGATCTCGGACTCGGCGCGCAGTCTGGCGGCCTGGTGGGTACGGCGGGCCGCCAGGTCGACGACCGAGGCCACCGCGACGGCCACCGCGAAGAAGATCACGATGGCGACGAAGTTCTCGGGGTCCTGGACGGTCAGGGTGTGGGTGGGCGGGGTGAACCAGTAGTTCAGCAGCATCGACCCCACGGCGGCCGAGGCGAGGGCGGGCAGCAGCCCGCCGAGCAGGGCGGCGGCGACGGTCATGAACAGGAAGAGCAGGACGTCGTTGGCGAGCCCCGGACCGTTCTCCAGGCCCTTGAGGAGCAGCGCGAGGAGGACCGGGCCGCCCACGCCGACGATCCAGCCCCAGATGATCCGGGCCCTGCCGAGCCGGGCGCCGCGGGCGATGGGCAGGCCCCTGCCCTTGGCGACCTCGTCGTGGGTGACGATGTGGACGTCGAGGTCGGTGCCGGACTCGCGGGCGACGGTGGCGCCGACGCCGGGGCCGTAGATGTACTGCCAGGCCTTGCGGCGGCTGGAGCCGAGGACGATCTGGGTGGCGTTGACGCCCCGGGCGAATTCGAGGAGGGCCGAGGGTATGTCGTCGCCGATGACGTGGTGGAAGGTGCCGCCGAGGTCCTCGACGAGCGTGCGCTGGACGGTCAGCTCCTTGGGCGATGCCGAGGTCAGTCCGTCGCTGCGGGCGATGTAGACGGCGAGGATCTCGCTGCCGGAGCCCTTGGCCGCCATGCGGGAGGCGCGGCGGATGAGGGTGCGGCCCTCGGGGCCGCCGGTGAGTCCGACGACTATGCGTTCGCGGGCCTGCCAGGTGGTGCGGATGTTGTGCTCGCCGCGGTACTGCTGGAGGTATTCGTCGACCCGGTCGGCCACCCAGAGGAGGGCCAGCTCGCGCAGGGCGGTGAGGTTTCCGGGGCGGAAGTAGTTGGAGAGCGAGGCGTCGATCCGGTCCGGCTTGTAGATGTTGCCGTGGGCCATCCGCCTGCGCAGCGCCTGGGGCGACATGTCGACCAGTTCGAGCTGGTCGGCGCGGCGGACCACCTCGTCGGGCACGGTCTCGCGCTGGCGTACGCCGGTTATCGACTCGACGACGTCACCGAGGGACTCCAGGTGCTGGATGTTGACGGTGGAGACCACGTCGACGCCGGCCTGGAGGAGTTCCTCGACGTCCTGCCAGCGCTTGGCGTTGCGGGAGCCGGGGACATTGGTGTGCGCCAGTTCGTCCACCAGGGCGACGGCGGGCGCGCGCTCCAGGACCGCGTCGACGTCCATCTCGGTGAAGACAGCGGAGCGGTACTCGATCTCTCGGCGGCGGGTCTGTTCGAGGCCGTGCAGCATGACCTCGGTGCGCGGGCGGTCGTGGTGTTCGACGAAGCCGACGACGCAGTCCGTGCCCCGCTCCACCCGGCGGTGTGCCTCGGAGAGCATGGCGTACGTCTTGCCGACGCCCGGTGCCGCACCGAGGTAGATCCGAAGTTTGCCGCGCGCCATGGCCCCATTGTCTTCCCGAACCGGCTGCGGCCGATGCGGCAGCCACTGTCGAAGCTACCCCGTAAATTTCCGGCATATCGGGTGGGGGGTGCTGGAGCTGACCGTATTGACGTAATTCTGATGCCCCGGCCGGCCTGTGTCTCACGGCCTGCGGCCCGCCGACGGCCTACGCGTGCTCGACGATGTGCCCGTCGCTGAGCTCCAGGACCCGGTCGGCGAGGCCGAGCAACTGGGCGTCGTGAGTGGCGACGAGCGCGGTGACACCCTCGCTGTGCACCACCGCGCGCAGCAGTTCCATCACCGCGAGGCCGGTCTCCGCGTCGAGCTGTCCGGTGGGCTCGTCCGCGATCAGCAGGGCGGGCCGGTTGGCGAGCGCTCTGGCGATCGCCACCCGCTGCTGCTGGCCGCCGGAGAGCTCGCCGGGGCGCTGGGCTGCGTGGTCCGCGAGGCCCACCAGGGAGAGCAGCAGCGACACCCGCTCCTCGCGCTCGCGCGGATCGGCCTTGCGTAGTCGCATGGGCACGCCGACGTTCTCCGCCGCCGTCAGGATGGGGATCAGGCCGAACGACTGGAAGATGAACCCGATCCGGTCGCGGCGCAGTTCCAGCAGCCCGTTCTCACCGAGCGCGGAGAGGTCGGTGCCGTCCACGGTGATCCGGCCGCTGTCGGGGCTGTCGAGCCCCCCGACGAGGTTCAGCAGGGTGGTCTTGCCGGAGCCGGAGCGCCCCTTGAGCGCGACGAGCTCACCGCGCGGTACCTCGAAGGACACCCCGCGCAGCGCGTGCGTGGCGGCGGCGCCGGAGCCGTACGAGCGGTGCAGGTCCTCGACCCGGACCATGGGCCGCTCCGTGAGGGTCGTGCCGCTCTTCCCGCCGGTGCCCGCCGCGCCGGTGCTCTCGGCCATGTCGCTCCCCGTACGTACTCGGTCCTGTCGGCCGCCAGTATGTGCGGGAGGCCCGGCGACGGGCAATGCCCGGGTCCGGCCGCGGCGGCCGGACCCGGGCATCGTGGGCGGTCAGCGCCCTGCCGCGGCGTTCACGAGCTGCTCCAGGGCGATGTTCAGCCGCAGTACGTTGACCCGCGGTTCACCCGCGAAGCCCAGGATCCGGCCGTCGGTGTGCCGCTCCACCAGCTTCGCCACCCGCGTCGTTTCCAGGTGGTTGCGCTCGGCCACCCGGCGGACCTGGAGCCGTGCGTACGCCGGGGAGATGTCCGGGTCGAGACCCGAGCCGGAGGAGGTGACGGCGTCGGCCGGCACCTGCGCGGGGCTGACGGGGTGGCCGGGGACGGAGTTGTCCTTCACGGCCGCGGCCTTGGCGGCGGTGACCCGGTCGATCAGCTCCTTGTTGTCGCCGGAGCGGTTGGTCGCGCCGGAGACCAGCAGCGAGTACCGCGTGTTGACGCTGTTGGTGCCGAGACCGTCGGAGGGGCGCGGCTGGAACCACCTGAGGTCAGGGGCCGGCGTCTCCTGACCCTTCTTGAGCGGCAGGTCGTAGCGCTGCCCGATGAGTTCGGAGCCGACGACCTCGCCGTTCGCGGTGATCTCGGAGCCGTTGGCCCGGCCGGGCATGAGTCCCTGGGCGACCCCCGTGACGGCGAGCGGGTAGAGGACGCCGCAGACAAGGGTGAGGACGAGCAGGGCGCGCAGTCCGGCCCAGAGCGGCCGGACGGAGTTCGCGAGTGAGTTGTTCATGGCAGGTCAGCCGATTCCGGGGATGAGGGAGATGATCAGGTCGATGATCTTGATGCCGATGAACGGGGCGACCAGGCCGCCGAGTCCGTAGATCCCGAGGTTGCGCCGGAGCATCGAGTCTGCGCCGGCCGGCCGGTAGCGCACGCCCTTCAGCGCGAGCGGCACCAGTGCGACGATGATCAGCGCGTTGAAGATCACGGCGGACAGGATCGCGGACCGGGGCGAGGAGAGATCCATGATGTTGAGCCTGTCCAGGCCCGGGTAGACCGCGGCGAACATCGCGGGGATGATCGCGAAGTACTTCGCGACGTCGTTGGCGATGGAGAACGTCGTCAGTGCGCCGCGGGTGATCAGCAGCTGTTTGCCGATCTCGACGATCTCGATCAGCTTGGTCGGGTCGGAGTCCAGGTCCACCATGTTCCCGGCCTCCTTGGCGGCCGAGGTCCCGGTGTTCATGGCCACGCCGACGTCGGCCTGGGCGAGCGCCGGGGCGTCGTTCGTCCCGTCGCCGGTCATCGCGACGAGCCTGCCGCCGGCCTGTTCCCGCTTGATGAGGGCCATCTTGTCCTCGGGGGTGGCCTCCGCGAGGAAGTCGTCGACGCCCGCCTCCTGCGCGATCGCCTTCGCCGTCAGCGGGTTGTCGCCGGTGATCATGACCGTGCGGATGCCCATCCGGCGCAGTTCACCGAACCGCTCGCGCATGCCCTCCTTGACGACGTCCTTGAGGTGGATGACGCCCAGGACCCGGGCGCCCTCCCCGTCGTCGACCGCGACCGGCAGCGGCGTGCCGCCCTCGCGGGAGATCCGCTCTGTGAGCGCGGCGACGTCGGGGTGGACCGCGCCGCCCCGCTCCCTGACCCAGGCGGTGACCGAACCGGTGGCCCCCTTGCGGATCCGGCGTCCGCCGAGGTCCACGCCGGACATCCGGGTCCGTGCGGTGAAGCCCACCCACTCCGCGCGGGACAGCTGCCCCTGATGCCGCTCCCGGAGCCCGTACGCCTCCTTCGCCAGGACGACGACGGAGCGTCCCTCGGGCGTCTCGTCGGCCAGCGAGGAGAGCTGGGCAGCGTCCGCCAGTTCGGCCTCCGTCACGCCCGCGACCGGGAGGAACGCGGCGGCCTGCCGGTTGCCGAGGGTGATGGTGCCGGTCTTGTCGAGCAGCAGGGTCGACACGTCGCCCGCCGCCTCGACGGCGCGCCCGGACATGGCGAGCACGTTGCGCTGCACCAGCCGGTCCATGCCCGCGATGCCGATCGCGGAGAGCAGCGCGCCGATGGTGGTCGGGATCAGGCAGACCAGCAGTGCGGCCAGCACGGTCATGGACTGCTCGCTGCCCGCGTAGCCGGCGAACGGCTGGAGGGTGACCACGGCCAGCAGAAACACGATGGTCAGCGAGGCGAGCAGGATGTTGAGCGCGATCTCGTTGGGCGTCTTCTGCCGGGCGGCGCCTTCGACGAGGGCGATCATCCGGTCGATGAAGGTCTCGCCGGGCCTGGTGGTGATCTTGATGACGATGCGGTCGGAGAGCACCTTCGTGCCGCCGGTCACGGCGCTGCGGTCGCCGCCGGACTCCCGGATGACCGGTGCCGATTCGCCGGTGATCGCGGATTCGTCGACGCTGGCCACGCCCTCGACGACGTCCCCGTCCCCCGGGACGATGTCGCCGGCCTCGCAGACCACCAGATCACCGACGCGTAGTTCGGTGCCCGCTGTCCGCTCCTCTTCGCCACCCGTCAGGCGGCGGGCGACGGTGCCCGTCCTGGCCCGGCGCAGGGTGTCCGCCTGGGCCTTGCCGCGGCCCTCCGCGACCGCCTCCGCCAGGTTGGCGAAAACCGTGGTCAGCCAGAGCCAGACGGTGATCGCCCAGCCGAACCAGTCGGTCGGGTCCAGGGCCGCCATGACGGTGGTGAGCACCGAGCCGGTCAGCACCACAAACATCACCGGCGACTTGATCATCACCCGGGGGTCGAGTTTGCGTACCGCGTCGGGGAACGCGGCGAGCAGCATGCCGGGGTCGAACAGACCGGCGGCGACGCGCTCCGACGGGTTGTCCCGGTGCGGTGCGCGGACCGGTGTGACGGTGGACATCGTGTCCTTCTGCTTCGTACGGAGGGTCATGACGCCAGCCCCTCGGCCAGTGGGCCCAGAGCCAGGGCCGGGAAGTAGGTCAGACCGGCGACGATCATGACGGTGGCGGCCAGCAGTCCGCTGAAGAGCGGCCGGTGCGTGCCGAGGGTGCCAGCGGTCGCCGGTACGGGCCGCTGCTCGGCGAACGAGCCCGCGAGCGCGAGGACGAACACCATGGGCAGGAACCGGCCCAGCAGCATCGCCAGCCCGATCGTGGTGTTGAACCACGGGGTGTCCGCGGCCAGTCCGGCAAACGCAGAGCCGTTGTTGTTGGCGCCCGAGGTGTAGGCGTACAGGATCTCGGAGAAGCCGTGCGCGCCCGTGTTGGTCATCGAGTCGCCCGGGGTGGGCAGGGCCATCGCGACGGCGGTGAAGCCGAGCACCAGGGCCGGGGTGACGAGGATGTAGCAGGCCGCGAGCTTGATCTCGCGGGTGCCGATCTTCTTGCCGAGGTACTCGGGCGTGCGGCCGACCATCAGGCCGGCGATGAACACCGCGATGACCGCCATGACCAGCATTCCGTAGAGACCGGATCCGGTACCGCCGGGGGCGATCTCGCCGAGCTGCATGCCGAGCATCGTGATGCCGCCGCCGAAGCCGGTGAACGAGGAGTGGAAGGAGTTCACCGCGCCGGTCGAGGTGAGAGTGGTGGCCACCGCGAAGAGGGACGAGCCGCCGACGCCGAAACGGTTCTCCTTGCCCTCCATGGCGCCGCCCGCGATCTCGAACGCGGGCCCGTGGTGGGCGAACTCGGTCCACATCATCAGCGCGGTGAAGCCGAGCCAGATGACGCCCATGGTGGCGAGGATCGCGTAGCCCTGCTTGAGCGAGCCGACCATGCGGCCGAAGGTGCGGGTCAGGGCGAACGGGATGAGGAGGATCAGGAAGATCTCGAAGAGGTTGGAGAGCCCGTTCGGATTCTCGAAGGGGTGGGCCGAGTTGGCGTTGAAGTAGCCGCCGCCGTTGGTGCCCAGCTCCTTGATGACCTCCTGGGAGGCGACCGCGCCGCCGTTCCACTGCTGCGAACCGCCCATGAACTGCCCGACCTCATGGATGCCGGAGAAGTTCTGGATCGCCCCGCAGGCGACCAGCACGAGCGCGCCGAGCACCGAGACCGGCAGCAGGATGCGTACGGTGCCGCGCACCAGGTCGGACCAGAAGTTGCCGAGTTCACCGGTTCGGGTGGCGGCGAGGCCCCGTACGAGCGCCACCGCGACGGCGATGCCGACGGCGGCGGAGACGAAGTTCTGCACCGCGAGGCCGCCGGTCTGCACGACGTGGCCCATGGCCTGTTCGCCGGAGTAGGACTGCCAGTTGGTGTTGGCAACGAAGGACGCCGCCGTGTTGAACGCCTGGTCTGGGTCGATCGAGACGAAGCCGAGCGAGCCGGGCAGCGAGCCCTGGAGCCGCTGCAGCAGGTACAGGAAGAGAACGCTCACGACGGAGAAGGCCAGGACACCGCGGAGATAGGCGGGCCAGCGCATCTGCGTGTTCGGGTCGGCGCCGATGGCCCGGTATATCCACTTCTCGGCCCGCAGATGCCGGGGCGAGGTGTAGACGCGGGCCATGTGGTCACCGAGCGGGCGGTACGCCAGACCCAGCGCCACGACGAGCGCGAGCAGCTGGAGCACACCTGCGAGGACGGGGCTCATAACGGGCTCAGAACCTCTCCGGGTACAGGAGGGCGAGGACGAGGTAGCCCAGCAGGGCGACGGCCACGACGAGGCCCACCACGTTTTCCGCGGTCACAGCCTCGTCACCCCCTTGGCGATGAGTGCCACCAGCGCGAAGACCGCGATCGTGGTGACGACGAAGGCCAGATCGGCCATCGGGTGCTCCTGGATGAGGTGCGGATTTCTCGGACCTCATGAGCAAACCCGCCGCAGACACCGCTTTGACCTGCGTTGATGCCTTCCATACGGAGAGGGGCCGACCCTTGACGGCGCCTGTACGTGCCCGATACGCGCCCCATACGGCGGCTGCCGCCAGGCCCCGGCGGCAGCCGGGAACGCACAAGCCGGTGGGCCGTATCCCTGTGCGGGGACACGGCCCACCGGCCGGTGCTTACGGGTGCGGGGTCAGCGCACCTCGGTGATCTCGGGGCCACGCTGGAGGCCTGCCATGCCACCGGAGAACTTCGAGCCCTCCTGCTCCTCCTGCTGAACGCCCTCGGGCACCATCTGGGCGTCGTTGGGAAGCTTCAGGACGATCGGGTCGCGCGGGGCCATCGGGCCGTCGCCGCGGACCACCACGGTGTCCCGGAAGACCGTCTCCAGCAGACCGGCAGCCTCCGGCTGCACGGCACCCTGGCCGGAGATCACACCGCGCAGGAACCAGCGCGGGCCGTCGATACCGACGAAGCGGACCAGCTGCACGCCGTTCGCCCCGTCGGGAAGCTGTACGGGGACCTGCGCGCGCAGCTCCCAGCCCAGCGGGCCCTCGACCTCGTCGATGATCCCGCCCTGCTGGGTGATGCCGGAGGCGATCTCGTCGCGGACCTCGCCCCAGATGCCCTCCTTCTTGGGGGCGGCGAAGGCCTGCAGCTGGATCGCGCTGTCACGGAGGACCACGGTGGCGGCGACGATCGCGTCACCGGCCACCTCCACGCGCAGCTCCATACCCTCGACACCGGGCACGAAGATGCCGCCCAGGTCGACCCGGCCCTCGCCGGGCTGGGAGACCTCTTCGATGTCCCACGGCCCGTCCGGCCGCGGCGCCGGCGGAAGGTTCATCCGACGCGATCCGCCCTTGGCGGCATCGGCGTCATCGAGCTCGTCGACGACCTGCTCGGCCTCGCGCGCTTCGTCCGCCTTGTCCTCGGCGGAACCACTGTCCTTGCGACGTCCGAACACGTCACTGTCCTTCCCGGTCGGAATCGACCGAAGCGTAGCTGTTCCCGTCCTGGGGAAGCTCGCCCCGGACGCCATCAACATCAACGGCGGCATGACCGCCGGTGGACCCGAAGCCCCCTTCGGCCCGCGCCGAACCGGGAAGCTCCGACACCTCGTGGAAGCGCACCTTCTCGACCTGCTGCACGACCAGTTGGGCAATCCGGTCGAACCGCTCGAACCGCACGGACTCGCGCGGGTCGAGATTGATGACGATCACCTTGATCTCTCCACGGTACCCGGCATCAACCGTCCCCGGGGCATTCACCAGTGCGACTCCACAGCGCGCGGCGAGGCCGGACCGGGGGTGCACGAACGCGGCGTACCCGTCGGGCAGTGCGATCGAAACCCCGGTGGGCAGCACGGCCCGCTCGCCGGGCGCGAGCTCGGCGGCCTGCGTGGTCACCAGATCGGCGCCGGCGTCGCCGGGGTGGCCATAGGACGGAATCGGCACGTCCGGCTCTGTCCGGCGGATCAGTACATCCACGGGATGGCGCATCAGGGGTTCACCTCGAAGGCGCGGGCGCGCTTGACCTGGTCCGGGTCGGCCATCGCAGCCTGGATCTCGGCCGGGCGGCCGTTGTCGATGAAGTGGTCGACCTTGACCTCGATGAAGAGGGCCTCGGCGCGGACCGCCACGGGCCCGTCCGGGCCGCCGATCCGGCCGGTCGCCCGGGAGTAGATCTTGCGGCCGTGGACGGCGGTGATCTCGGCGTCGAGGAACAGCACGGTGTCGACCGGGACGGGGCGGACGAAGTCGGTCTCCAGCCGTCCGGTCACCGCGATCACCCGCAGCAGCCAGTTCAGCGAGCCGAGCGTCTCGTCGAGCGCGGTGGCCAGTACCCCGCCGTGCGCCAGGCCGGGGGCGCCCTGGTGGGCGGCCTGCACGGTGAACTCGGCGGTGACTCCGACGCCCTCGCCGGCCCTCGCCTGGAGGTGCAGCCCGTGCGGCTGTCCCCCGCCGCAGCCGAAACAGTGTTCGTAGTGCGCGCCGAGGAGCTCGCCGGGGGCCGGCGCGTCGGGATGCCGGACCGGTTTCACCGCGTCGGCCGGGGGCTTCAGAGCCGCAGATGTTCCTCTCACAGCCGCAGACCTTACCCGCGCGGCTACCCGCAGGTCGCGCCGTGCCAAGCTTGGGCTCATGCAGCCTTCCGCCCCGCCCTTCGACGAACGCCTCACCGCACCCCGTTCCTGGTGGGTGATCTGCTTCCTCTTCGGCATCGCTTGCGCGCTGATGCTGCTGCCCCTGGGCACCCTGCCGCTGCTCGCCGGCCTGGTGGGCGGCACGGTCGCGTCGGCGGTGGTGGTGAGCGGTTACGGCTCCATCCGGATCCGGGTGGTGGGTGACGCCCTGGTGGCGGGGGACGCGCGGATCCCGGTCTCGGCGCTCGGTGAGGCCGAGGTGCTGGAGGCCGACGAGGCACGCGCCTGGCGCTCGTACAAGGCGGACACCCGGGCCTTCATGCTGCTGCGCAGCTACATCCCTACGGCGGTGCGGGTGAAGGTCACCGATCCGCAGGACCCGACCCCGTACGTCTATCTGTCGACGCGCGAGCCGAAGGCGCTGGTGGCGGCGCTGAAGGCGGCGGTACGGGCCTGAGGCCTCGGCCGGCAGGCCCTAGTCGTTCGGGGGCCGGTCCGGCTGATCTCCGGGAAGGACTTCGTACGGGAGTGCGGGCCGTTCCAGCGGGGGCAGCTCGGGGAGTCGGCCCCAGGGGATCTGCTGCTTCCGCAGATCCTTCCTGATCCGTTCGGCAAGTCTCCTGGTGTCGCGGCGGTTCATCATCGCGCCGACCGCGGCGCCGACCATGAACGGGATCAGGTTCGGCAGGTCGCGCACGGTGCGCTTCATGATCTGCTGGCGCAGCTCGCGCTTCATCTGGCCGCCGAGTGCCGCGTTGACGGTCACCGGACGGGTGACGTCGATACCGCGTTCCTCGGTCCAGGAAGTCAGGTAGGCGGTGGAGCGCTGGACGATGCCGCCCGGTGGGCGGAGTCCGTACACCTCGTGGAGCTCGGCGACGAGCTTCATCTCGATCGCGGCCACACCGGTGATCTCCGTGGCCAGCTCGGCGAGCATGGCGGGCGGTACGGGCATCATGGCCGCCGCGCCGATTCCGGCGCCTACGGTGGCGGTGGCCCTGCTCGCGCCCGCGACGAGCCGGTCGGCCAGCTCCTCGGGCCCGAGGTCGGGGAACTGCTTGCGCAGGGTGGCGAGATCGCGCACAGGGACGCGGGGAGCGATATCGATGATCAGGTCCGCGATATGACCGATCGCTGCCCTGGCGCTCTCCCCGCCCTTGCGTACGCCCCGTTTCACTGAATTCAGACGGCCTGCCCCGGTCACGGGCTCCGTCCTGTCGACCTGTTCGGCCCTGTCGGCCGTGTCGACTTCCGCAGCCGCTTCGGCTGCGCCGACTGCTTCGAGCGAGGCCGGCCGGCCTCGCTCCTCTTCCTGTCCGCCCGGCGAGGGTGGCAGGGCGGACGGCTCGGCAGGCGCTGCTAGGCCTTCTGCCGGGCCGGTACCGCCCTCATGCGCCTCCGACTTCTTACTGCGCCGGGAGCGCCGCTTCCGGAACGGTGTGTCCCCTGCCACGGCCGACCGGACCTCAGTCGCAGTCGCGGCAGATCGGCTGGCCGTTCTTCTCACGGGCCAGCTGACTGCGGTGGTGCACGAGGAAACAACTCATGCACGTGAATTCGTCGGCCTGCTTGGGCAGGACCCTTACGGCCAGCTCTTCGTTGGACAGGTCTGCGCCGGGCAGCTCCAGTCCCTCGGCCGCGTCGAACTCGTCGACATCGACGGCCGAGGCCGTCTTGTCGCTCCGACGAGCCTTGAGCTCTTCAAGGCTGTCCTGATCGACGTCGTCGTCGGTCTTTCGTGGGGTGTCGTAATCCGTTGCCATGTCGCTCTCCCCCTCTGGGTGTCTGCGGTGTCTCAGCGCACGTAACGCGTGAGAGGCCGGACTTGTGCCCGACCCGAGGCGGAGATTTTGCCTCACATCAAGGTCTGTTACTCAATCGACACCCAAAAGGACCGCTTGACAGCGATCTGCTTGGGTGGCGATGGGGACCGTACACGGTCCCGGCGGCGCCGTTGACCGACGCCACCCCGTGTACTTCCCGTGATAATGCCCCCCGAAAACCCCGACTTTTGCCGGTTTTCCGGTGGGAGCCCTGATCACGGAGCGTGGACGGCCGGAAATTCGCTCTTGTGATCGATCACACATGGGCCGTCCAGGATCGGGTCCCGAAAATTCCGCTCAAAGCGAACAAAATAATCCGCGTGTGAATCGCTCCGTCCGGCCTGTCAGACAGGCAGTGAGACGCGCATCACAAGACCACCACCCTCGCGGGGCTCCGCGATGATACGGCCTCCGTGAGCGCGCGCGACGGACCGCGCGATGGACAGGCCGAGCCCCACCCCCTTGTCACTGCCCGTCCGCTCGGTACGCAGCCGCCGGAAGGGCTCGAAGAGGTTGTCGATCTCGTAGCCGGGCACCACAGGGCCCGTGTTCGAGACGACGAGCAGGGCCTGGCCCGGCAGGAGCTCGGTGCTGACCTCGACCCAGCCGCTGCCCGGGACGTTGTAGCGCACCGCGTTCTGCACCAGGTTCAGCGCGATCCGCTCCAGCAGCACGCCGTTGCCCTGGACCACGGCCGGGGCCAGCTCGCCGCGCATCTCCACGTCCTTGGCCTCGGCCTCCGCCCGGGTCTGGTCGAGGGCGCGCGAGGCGACCTCCGCGAGGTCGACGGGTTTGCGCTCGACGATCTGGTTGTCGCTGCGGGCGAGCAGCAGCAGGCCCTCGACCAGCTGTTCGCTGCGTTCGTTGGTGGCGAGCAGCGTCTTGCCGAGCTGCTTGAGCTCGGGAGGCGCCTCAGGATCGGAGAGGTGCACCTCCAGCAGCGTGCGGTTGATCGCCAGGGGCGTGCGCAGCTCGTGCGACGCGTTCCCGACGAACCGCTGCTGCGCGGTGAAGGCCCGCTCCAGCCGCTCCAGCATGTCGTCGAAGGTGTCCGCGAGCTCCTTCAGCTCGTCGTCCGGACCGTCCAGCTCGATGCGCCTGGACAGGTCCGTGCCGGCCACCCGGCGGGCAATACGGGTGATCCGGCCCAGCGGCGAGAGCACCCGTCCGGCCATCGCGTAACCGAAGGCGAAGGCGATGACGCTCAGGCCCACCAGGGCCAGCAGCGAGCGGTTGAGGAGCGTGTCGAGCGCCTGCTGGCGCTGATGGTTGACGCAGGAGTTCATCGCCGAGTTGACGGCGCTCGGCGAGCTGCCCTCCCCCAGCAGGTTGCAGACCTCGCTGGCCACATGGCCGTCCACGATCTTGAACGGCAGCTCACTGCCCACGTGCAGGGCCTGCGCGGCCAGCATGTAGATGATCGACAGCAGCAGGATGCCGGCGATCAGGAACATGCCGCCGTACAGCAGCGTGAGACGTATCCGGATGGTCGGGCGCAGCCAGGGGTACGGGGGCTCCTGCTGTTTGGGCTCCCAGGTGGGCTTCGGAGGCGCCGCCGTGGGCGGCGGGACGGTGGGCACCGGCGTCAGATCCGGTAGCCCGAGCCGGGCACGGTGACGATCACCGGGGGCTCTCCGAGCTTGCGCCGCAGGGTCATGACGGTCACCCGGACGACGTTGGTGAACGGGTCGGTGTTCTCGTCCCAGGCCTTCTCCAGGAGCTGCTCGGCCGAGACCACTGCACCCTCGCTGCGCATCAGGACCTCCAGCACGGCGAACTCCTTGGGCGCGAGCTGGACCTCCTGCTCGCCCCGGAAGACCTCGCGGCGGTTCGGGTCGAGCTTGATCCCGGCGCGTTCCAGGACGGGGGGCAGCGCGACGGTCGTACGGCGCCCGAGGGCGCGTACCCGTGCGGTCAGCTCGCTGAAGGCGAAGGGTTTGGGCAGATAGTCGTCGGCGCCGAGCTCCAGGCCCTCCACCCGGTCGCTGACGTCTCCGGAGGCGGTGAGCATGAGCACCCGGGTCGGCATGCCCAGCTCGACGATCCGGCGGCACACGTCGTCGCCGTGCACCAGGGGGAGGTCCCGGTCCAGCACCACGACGTCGTAGTCGTTGACCTCGATGCGCTCCAGTGCCGCCGCACCGTCGTACACGACATCGACGGCCATGGCCTCCCGGCGCAATCCGGTGGCCACCGCATCGGCGAGCAGCTGCTCGTCCTCCACGACGAGTACGCGCACGGCGCTTCCTTCCTTAGAACTTCCACAACAGAGGCGCACAGTGTCCGAAAGCGACCGGCGGAACGTTCGAATCGGGCCGTCGGCCGGCACTCCGGGCCGCACCCGGGCCCGGTCTGTGCGCCTCCATCCTGCCCGTAACGCGTATAAACCGGCGGTAAGACGGCGCGGCCCCACCTGCGGCTTCCCGGAAGGCAGTGGTCTTCCGGGCCAGTTGAGGTTTCTCTGAGGGTCGGGCTGGGGAGGACGACTCCACACCCGCGATCACGTCTCGTATGTGGCGTACCACTGGCCCCTCCGTTCCTCCGGAGGCTGCGTGATCACCCGCCCTACCGCTTCGGCGGAGGGAAACCCGGGCACACCCCCGTGCCACCGACCCACGATGAGGGGGCGCCTCATGGACGCTTTCACCGCAGGTCTGCTGCAACGCATCCAGACCACCGAGTCCGACCTCACGAAGGCCCGCGAGACGGGCGACGACTTCCTCGCGGATGTCGAGCAGAGCGAGCTGGAGGATCTGCACCGTCTCGCTGCAGAGCACGGAGTCCACATCGGCGCCACAAGCGTCTGAGCCGTTGCGTGAAGGCCCCGTGGTGCCTGCCGGCACCCTTGTGGGGCCTTCTCCGTTCCCATGCCGCCCACGGGCCGCACAGCGGCTTCCGGGTGGACCGGGTGGTTCAGTCGTGCCAGGCGCCGAGCTCCTCCAGCAGGGACTGCAGCGGTTCGAAGACGCCCGGTGACGCGGCCACCGTCAGACCGCCGTCGGCGGGCGTCCCCGGCCGCCCGCCGGTGAGCGCGCCGGCCTCCCGGGCGATGAGGTCACCGGCCGCCAGGTCCCACGGGTGGAGGCCGCGCTCGTAGTAGCCGTCGAGGCGGCCCGCGGCGACGTCGCAGAGGTCGATCGCGGCGGACCCGCCACGCCGGATGTCCCGCAGGCGCGGGATCAGCACCCGGACCACGTCGGCCTGGTGCGCGCGGACATCGGCCACATAGTTGAAGCCGGTCGACACGAGCGCCTGGTCGAGCGGCGGAGCGGGCCGGCAGCGCAGGGCGGCACCGTCCCCGTAGGCACCGCCCTTCGCGTACGCACCGCCGCCGAGGACCGCGTGGTAGGTCTCCCGGCGCATCGGTGCCTCCACCACGCCCACGACCCGCTCGCCGTCCCGTTCGGCGGCGATGGAGACGGCCCAGGTGGGCAGCCCGTACAGGTAGTTCACGGTGCCGTCGAGCGGGTCGATCACCCAGCGGACGCCGCTGCTGCCCTCGGAGCTGGCGCCCTCCTCACCGAGGAAGCCGTCCCGGGGGCGGCGGTCGGACAGGAAGCCGGTGATCAGCTTCTCCGCGGCGATGTCCATCTCGGTGACGACGTCCACCGGGCTGGACTTGGTCGCGGCCACCCCCAGATCGGCGGGGCGTCCGTCGCGCAGCAGCGCGCCGGCCCGGTGGGCGGCGTCCAGGGCGAGGTCGAGCAGGTCGGACAGCAGGGGCTCGGTCACGGCGCTCCCAGGGGGATGAGGGGTACGGATCGGATCGCTCTACGCGTAGGGGCTGTCAGCGCCCGCGGCGGCCGGTTTGAGCGCACGGGCCGGACAGCAGCCGGCCGGGCAGAGGTCGTGGCTCGGCCCGAGCGCCCCGAGGGCGCACCGCTGCGGGTCCCGGCCCTGTTCGGTGGCGGCGCGCTCCAGCACGAGGTCGCGCACCGCCGCCGCGAACCGGGGGTCGGCGCCGACGGTCGCGGACCTGCGGACCGGCAGACCGAGATCCGAGGCCTTCGCGGTGGCCTCGGTGTCGAGGTCGTACAGGACCTCCATGTGGTCCGAGACGAAGCCGATGGGCGCCATCACCACGGCGGGGACGCCGTCACTGTGCAGCAGCTCCAGGTGATCGCAGATATCGGGTTCGAGCCACGGGATGTGCGGGGCGCCGCTGCGCGACTGGTACACGAGCTGCCAGGGGTACTCGACGCCGGTCCGCTCACGGACGGCCTCGACGATCACCCGGGCCACGTCCAGATGCTCCGCGACGTAGGCACCGCCGTCGCCGTGCGCCTGCGGCCGCCCTGAGGAATCTGCGGCGGAGGTGGGGATGGAGTGCGTGGTGAAGGCGAGGTGCGCCCCGGCGCGGACCTTCTCGGGCAGGTCGGCCAGGGAGGCGATCACGCCGTCCACCATCGGCTCGACGAAGCCGGGGTGGTTGAAGTAGTGCCGCAGCTTGTCGACGCGCGGCACCGGCAGCCCCTCGGCCTCCAGGGCGGCCAGCGACTCGGCGAGGTTCTCGCGGTACTGCCGGCAGCCGGAGTAGGAGGCGTAGGCGCTGGTCGCCAGGACGGCGATGCGACGGCGTCCGTCCCGGGCCATCTCGCGCAGGGTGTCGGTCAGGTAGGGCGCCCAGTTGCGGTTGCCCCAGTAGACCGGCAGGTCGAGTCCGTGATCCGCGAAGTCCTTGCGCAGGGCGTCGAGCAGCGCCCTGTTCTGGCCGTTGATCGGGCTGACGCCGCCGAACAGGAAGTAGTGCTTGCCGACCTCCTTCAGCCGCTCCTCGGGGATCCCCCGGCCGCGGGTCACGTTCGCCAGGAACGGAACCACGTCGTCCGGGCCTTCGGGGCCCCCGAAGGAGAGCAACAGCAGGGCGTCGTAGGGAGCGGGCTCACGCAGATCGGACATGCCGTCGATCCTGCCCCCCGCCTCCTCCGCCGCTCCCACCGACATCCGCCCCGCACGGCCGTAGGCCTCCCGGCCGCGCCCGCCGCCCCGCACGGCCTCAGACCGCCCCGGCCGCGCCCGCCGCCCCGCACGTCACGGCCCGCCGGCGCTCACGGGTGAGGCCGTAAGCTGTGCAGGCCGCATTCACCCCTGACACCGCGTGTGACCACACCACGCGTACCGGAGTACCCGTGCCCAGTCCCTACCGCGCGATCTTCGCCGCCCCCGGCTCCAAGGGGTTCTCCTCGGCCGGTTTCCTCGGCCGGATGCCGTTGTCGATGATGGGCATCGGCGTGGTGACCATGGTTTCCCAGCTGACCGGCCGTTACGGGCTGGCGGGCGCGCTCTCCGCGACGCTTGCGATGGCCGCCGCCGTGGTGGGGCCGCAGATATCCAGGCTGGTCGACCGGTACGGACAGCGCCGGGTGCTGCGCCCGGTGACCCTCGTGGCCGTGGCGTCGGTGGCCGGTCTGCTGGTCTGTGCGCAGCAGGAGCTGGCGGACTGGA
Source organism: Streptomyces sp. AW19M42 (assembly GCA_000470535.1). Classification (GTDB taxonomy): domain Bacteria; phylum Actinomycetota; class Actinomycetes; order Streptomycetales; family Streptomycetaceae; genus Streptomyces. The sequence goes on along the minus strand of CBRG010000137.1, from coordinate 23,028 downwards.
CCCTGTTCGTGTTCGCGGCCGGCGCCGGCTGCGTCCCCAGCGTCGGCTCGATGGTCCGGGCCCGCTGGGCGGAGATCTACCGGGGCTCGGCGCGGCAGCTGCACACCGCGTACGCGTGGGAGTCGATCGTCGACGAGGTGTGCTTCATCTTCGGTCCGATCATCTCGATCGGACTGTCCACCGCCTGGTTCCCCGAGGCGGGTCCGCTGCTGGCCGCCGGCTTCCTGGTGGTCGGCGTCTTCTGGCTGACCGCGCAGCGGGCCACCGAGCCGGTGCCGCATCCGCACGCGCGGCACACCAGGGGTTCCGCGCTGTCCTCCCGCGGCCTCCAGGTCCTCGTGGTCACCTTCGTGGCGACCGGCGCGATCTTCGGGGCGATCGACGTGGTGACGGTGGCTTTCGCGGAGGAGCGCGGCCACAAGGCCGCGGCGAGCCTCGTACTGGCCGTGTACGCGCTGGGCTCCTGCCTCGCCGGGGCGGTGTTCGGCCTGCTGCACCTCCAGGGCAGACCGTCCGGCCGGTGGCTGGTGGGAGTGTGCGCGATGGCCGTGAGTATGATCCCCCTCCAACTGGCCGGGAACCTGCCGTTCCTGGCCGTGGCGCTCTTTGTCGCGGGCCTCGCCATCGCACCGACGATGGTCACCACCATGGCTCTCGTCGAACAGCACGTACCGCGCACGAGACTGACCGAGGGCATGACCTGGACCAGCACCGGGCTGGCCGTAGGTGTGGCGCTCGGCTCCTCGGCCGCAGGCTGGGTGGTCGACGCGTCCGGGGCGAAGGCGGGGTACGCGGTGCCCGCGGTGGCGGGGGCGATCGCGGCCGCGGTGGCGCTCCTGGGGTACCGCCGGCTCAGTGAGCCGGTTCCTACGGAAGGGCGCGGGGAAGATGACCGACACCTACGCACGGACGGCGACGAGCGCGTGGCGTAACTGGGCGGGGAACGTCACCGCCCGTCCGGTACGGACCGTGTCACCCGCCTCCGTGGACGAGCTGGCCGAGGAGCTGCGCAGGGCCTCCGAGGACGGCCTGAGGGTGAAACCGGTGGGCACCGGCCACTCCTTCACCGCGACCGCGGCCACCGACGGGCTGCTGATACGCCCCGATCTGCTCACCGGCATCCGGGAGATCGACCGTGCGGCGATGACGGTGACCGTCGAGGCCGGCACCCCGCTGAAGCGCCTCAACACCGCGCTGGCCCGCGAGGGCCTCTCGCTCACCAACATGGGCGACATCATGGACCAGACGGTCGCCGGGGCCACCTCCACCGGCACCCACGGCACCGGACGTGACTCGGCGTCGATATCCGCGCAGATCCGCGCCCTGGAGCTGGTCACGGCGGACGGCACGGTGCTGACCTGCTCGGCCACCGCGAACCCGGACATCTTCGCCGTCGCCCGGATCGGGCTCGGCGCCCTCGGCGTCATCACCGCGATCACCTTCGCCGTGGAGCCGGTCTTCCTGCTGACCGCCCGCGAGGAGCCGATGGCCTTCGACCGGGTCACGGCAGACTTCGATCGGCTGGTGGCAGAGAACGAGCACTTCGAGTTCTACTGGTTCCCGCACACCGGCAACTGCAACACCAAGCGCAACAACCGCAGCGCGGGCCCCGCCGCTCCGCCCGGAAAGGTCAGCGGCTGGATCGAGGACGAGCTCCTCTCCAACGGAATCTTCCAGGCGGCCTGCACCCTCGGCCGGGCGGTACCCGCCACGATCCCCTCGATCGCCAAGCTCTCCAGCCGCGCCCTGTCGGCCCGCACCTACACCGACATCCCGTACAAGGTCTTCACCAGCCCGCGCCGGGTGCGGTTCGTGGAGATGGAGTACGCCCTGCCGCGCGAGGCGGCCGTGGAGGCGCTGCGCGAGGTCAAGGCGATGGTGGAGCGCTCGCCGCTGCGGGTCAGCTTCCCGGTGGAGGTGCGTACCGCCCCCGCGGACGACATAGCGCTCTCCACGGCCTCGGGCCGGGAGAGCGCCTACATCGCCGTCCACCTCTACCGGGGGACGCCCTACCAGGCGTACTTCACGGCGGTGGAGCGGATCATGACGGCCCATGAGGGCCGCCCGCACTGGGGGAAGGTCAACACCCGTGACGCCGGGTACCTGGCCGGGGTGTACCCGCGCTTCGAGGAGTTCACCGCGGTCCGGGACCGGCTGGACCCGGACCGCCTCTTCGCCAACGACTACCTGCGCCGGGTACTGGGCGACTGACCGCCGCGCCCGCTCACTCCCCGGTGTCCGTGCCGGCCGGCGGGTTCTGCTGCGCCGGGGCGCTGCCCGTGCACGTCGGGTCGGGGGCGGTGCCGCCGTCACCGGTCTCCGACGGGGTGGGCGTCGGCGACGGAGCCGTGTCCTGCACGGAGTCCGACGGGGTGGGCGTGGGTGTCGGGTCCGCCGTCGGGCTCTCGCCCCGGTCCGATTCCGGGCTCCGGCTCGGGCCGCCCGGCTCCTGGCCGGTGCCGGGGGTGGGGCTGCCGCCCTGGTCCGGGGTGGACCGGTCGTCCTGGCCGGGGTCCGTGCTGTGCGACGGCGCCGGCTCTGCGGGCGCCGATCCGCGCTCGCCGCGTACGACGGAGCCCACGGTGGTTCCCTGACCGCCGCTCAGGTCGTTGCCCGAGACCAGCTCGAACGTGGTGATCCCGGCCATCGAGACGGCGAACACCACGGCGGCCCCGAGCGCCGAGCGCTTCCAGCCGCGGATCCGGGTGCCGTGCGTGGTCGCCTGCGTGAACTCCTCGTCTCCGGCCCCGGGGGCCGTCGCGAGCGGCCGGGTTCCGTCGACCGCTCTGATCAACTGCGTACGCCCGGGGTCCTCGGACACCTTGCGCAGGACGGTGGTGGCGTCCACGGCGCGCAGGACGGTGGTGGCGTCCGCGTCCTGGGGCGCGACCACCGCGTCCGGCCGGCGCAGGGCCGTCGTGGCGTCCACCGCGCGCGGCACCGCGGCGGCGTCGGCGGATCCTGCCGCCTCCCGCAGGGCGACATGCGTCTCGGGGGTCCCCCACGTCCCGTCCGTGTCACCGGCATCACGCGTCTGGCGCGTGTGCACGGTCACTTCACGGTCCGGGTGCTTCACCTGGACCGTGACCTCGCGGATCTGCTCACCCGTACGACGGAAGAAGTGCTGGAAGACCGAGCCCCCGCAGGTGGCCACGATGCTCATCACCCCGGCGCCGAGAATCGTTCCGTACACGCCCAGTTGCGAGGCCGCCACCGCCGCCGCGACCGCCGCGACGGCACTGCCCGCGACCTGGGGCAGGCTGAGATCGATCCGCCTTTCTCTGGGTTCTATGCCACTTTCCGGCTTCTGCACCATTTCCAGCCCTTGATTGACATCGCTCCCACCATGCAACAGAAGGGACATATGAGCGAAGCCGATAGTTCCGTTTACGGTGATTCTGTGAAGCAGGACACGCGAGAGGGACATCCCGCCTCCAACGGGGCGACTCAACTCCCGTACCTCGCGAGAACTTCAGCGGCGCGGCGGTCCACCCACCTGGCCCGAATGGAGTACTGTGGCGAGCCCTGGGGCCGGACTCCCGCGTGGAAGTCCGGAACCTTCGGGAGGGGGCCGAAGGAGGCACTCGATCCGGCGGCGCCGCGGCATCGCACGGGGGCCAGCTGCGCAGAGTGACCAACGGTTACTTTGCGTTGCACAAGAGGTTACCGTGTCATACCGGCGATCAAGGGCTCACGCCCGACACGCCGGGCAACACGGCAATGTTGTGGCAGGCTGCACCCGGGCAGGTCACACTCGACTAGCGGAAGCAGCGACGTACGTGACGTCGGCAGGCACCACCCGGGAGGTCCCCATGCCCGAACTGCGTGTCGTGGCCGTCTCCAACGACGGCACACGACTGGTGCTCAAGGCTGCAGACAGCACGGAGTACACCCTCCCGATCGACGAGCGGCTGCGAGCCGCCGTGCGCAACGACCGCGCACGGCTCGGCCAGATCGAGATCGAGGTGGAGAGCCATCTCCGCCCCCGCGACATCCAGGCCCGGATAAGGGCCGGCGCGTCGGCGGAGGAAGTCGCCCAGTTCGCCGGGATCCCGGTCGACCGCGTTCGCCGCTTCGAGGGGCCCGTACTCGCGGAGCGCGCCTTCATGGCCGAGCGCGCCCGGAAGACTCCGGTGCGCCGCCCCGGCGAGAACACCGGACCCCAGCTCGGTGAGGCGGTGCAGGAGCGCCTCCTGCTGCGCGGCGCCGACAAGGAGACCGTCCAGTGGGACTCCTGGCGCCGCGACGACGGCACCTGGGAGGTCCTCCTGGTGTACCGGGTCGCCGGTGAGCCGCACTCCGCGAGCTGGACGTACGACGCCCCGCGTCGGCTGGTCCAGGCGGTGGACGACGAGGCGCGCTCGCTGATCGGTGAGACCGACGACGTCGCCGCGCCCGAACCGAGCTTCCCGTTCGTCCCGCGGATCGCCCGGCTGCCGCGCGACCGGCCGCTGGACCGCGCCCTGGACCGTCAGATCGAGCGCCCCGCCCCGCCTCCGGCCCCGGAGCCGGAGGAGCGCATCGGCGGGGTCACCGCGAGCGAACGCGATTCACTCACCAGTCTCCTGGAGGCCGTACCCAGCTTCCGGGGCGACATGGTCGTACCGGAGCGCCCCGCGCCGCCCGAGCCGCCGGCGATCGAACCGGCCGCGCAGGAGCCGGAGGCCGAGGAGCCCCCGGCCGCCTCCGCGGGCGCAGGTTCCGCCTACGCGGATGTGCTGATGCCCCGCGCGGTGGCCGGCCACCGCGATCGGCTGACCGGCACGACCGACCGGCAGGCCGAGGCGGACGGCGTCCGGCCGGGCCGCCGGGCCGCGGTGCCGAGCTGGGACGAGATCGTCTTCGGCACACGCCGCAAGAAGCAGGACTGAGCCGGGTGACCGCAGCATGACGGGGGCCCGTACGCGCTTGCGTACGGGCCCTTTCGCCCTGCGTGGGCGGAACCCCACCTCCCGGGTACGGCCCACCGTCCCGTTACCGGGGGTCGGGGCCCGTGGCGACCGGCCGGGTCTCGTCGGCCGACCACTGCGACCAGGAGCCCGCGTAGAGAGCACCGGCGAACCCGGCGACCTCCAGGGCCAGCACCTCGTGCGCGCCCGAGACCCCCGAGCCGCAGTAGACGCCGACGTCCACGGTGTCCCCGTCGGCGCCCAGCCCGGCGAAGCGCGCGGCCAGCTCCTCTGCGGGCAGGAATCGCCCGTCGGCCCCGACGTTCTCCACCGTGGGGGCCGAGACCGCGCCGGGGATGTGCCCGCCCACCCGGTCGATCGGCTCCACCTCGCCCCGGTAGCGCTCGGCGGCCCGTGCGTCGAGCAGCAGGCCGGAGCGCGCCAGGGCCGCCGCGCCGTCCGCGTCCAGCAGCGGCAGCGCCCCCGGCTCGGGCACGAAGTCGCCCTCGGCGGGGGCCGGGATCTCCTTGGACAGCTCGCCCGTCCAGGTGGCGAGACCGCCGTCCAGCACCCGGACATCCCGGTGCCCCGTCCAGCGCAGCAGCCACCAGGCGCGGGCCGCCGCCCAGCCCTGACCGCCGTCGTACACGATCACCGAACTGTCCCGGCCGACCCCGGCGCGGCGCATCACGGCGCCGAATTCCGCCGGGTCGGGGAGCGGGTGGCGACCCCCGCTGCCCGCCGGGGCGGCGAGCTCCCTGTCCAGGTCGACGAAGACCGCCCCGGGGATGTGCCCGGCCTCGTAGTCGGGCCGGCCGTGCGGACCGCCCAGTTGCCAACGTACGTCCAGGAGCACCGGCGGCCGAGGGCCCGCCGACTCGCTCACACATTCGGATGCGGTGATGATGGGCTTCATGGAAGCCATCCTCGCGCAGCGACCGGCCCGCCCGTAACAACGATGAAATGGTCGTACCGGCACAAAGCGGAACCTCGTCCGTCGAGATCACGGAAAGTGCGGCGCGGCCGGGGCGCATCGAGCGCCGGGTGGTGCAAGCATCGGCACGGGGCGTACACATCCCGTACCGCACGACGGCGCGCAGGCCCCGTTCCCCCGTACGGCCACCACGATGGTCCGAGGAGATAGTGACGATGACCGAGGCTGCCGCTCGGCGTACACCCGGAACACCTTGCTGGGTGAGCCTGATCGTGCACGGCCTGGGCACGACCCAGAACTTCTACGCCGAACTGTTCGGCTGGGAGTTCGGACCGGGCCCGGAACAGCTGGGCCCCTACGTCCGGGCGCTGATCGACGGCGAGGAGGTGGCCGGCATCGGGCAGCTCTCTCCCGACCGGCACCTGCCGATCGCCTGGACGACCTACCTGGCCACCGACGACGCCGATCTCACGGCGGAGACGATCCGTGCCTGCGGCGGCACGGTCGGTGTCGGGCCGCTGGACGCGGGCGAAGCGGGCCGGATGGCCGTCGCCTCCGACCCGGGCGGAGCCGTCTTCGGGATCTGGCAGGCCGCCCGGCACATCGGCACCTCGCTGGCCGGAGCGCCCGGAATGCCGGTCTGGAACGAGCTGGTGACCCGGGAGACGGCGACGGTCGCCAAGTTCTACCAAGCGGTCTTCGGCTACGAGACGGAGGCCGTGGTCTCTGCCGACTTCGACTACCAGACCCTGCACCTGGACGGCCGCCCGGTGGCGTCGCTGCACGGTGTCGGCCACGCCCTGCCGAGGGACCGCGGCCCGCACTGGATGACGTACTTCGAGGTCGCGGACACGGACCAGGCCGCGCAGCACGTGGTGGAGCTCGGCGGGCACATCCTCCAGGCCCCCAGGGAGAGCGCCTCCGGCAGGGTGGCGCTGGTCGCCGATCCCGAGGGTGCGGCGTTCACGATCGTGCGGTCCGCGAAGCGCTGACACGGAGGCGGACGGGGGCCGGCCGCCGCGACGGCCCCCGTTCCCGGACGACAGGCGCTACCGCCGCGCCGCGAGCCAGTCGTACCAGTGGGTCTGGCCCTCGCCGGTGGTCGCGGACCGTCTGCACGCGCACGTCCGGGTCGACCGAGCGCGCGTGCCGCGTGCACTGCTCGACGTCGAAGTCGACGTAGCGCAGCAGATCGGCCTTGTTGATCAGGATCAGGTCGGCGGCGGCGGCGGCGGCGAACATGTACGGGTACTTCAGCGGCGTGTCCGCGTCCTCGGTGACCGGGATGATCAGGGCCTTGGCGCGCTCGCCCAGGTAAACCGGCCGAAAATCGGCCATCGGTGCCCGTCGCGTCTCTGAGGAGGCGCTCCCGGTGTCAGGCGGGCGACACCGGCAGGACGTCGGGCGAGAGCGCACCCGCCCGAGCCGACGCGGCGGTCACCCGGCGCGAGTGGTGGCGGCGGCAGAGGACCTCGTAACCGACCTCGCCCGCCGGGCGGTTCACATCGCCCACCACGACCTGAGCGCCCTCGACGACCATCTCGCCCTCTATCGTCCGGGCGTTGTGTGTCGCTCGGGCTCCGCACCAGCACAGAGCCTCGACCTGAAGCTGCTCGACCCGGTCCGCCAGCTCGATCAGCCGCTGCGAACCGGGGAAGAGCTTCGTACGGAAGTCCGTGGTGATCCCGAAGGCGAAGACGTCCATCTCCAGGTCGTCCACGACGCGGGCCAGTTGATCGATCTGGTCCGGAGCCAGGAACTGCGCCTCGTCCACGATCGCGTAGTCGACCCTGGCACCCTTCGACAGCCGGGCCACCACGTACGCGTACAGGTCCATCCCCTCGTCCGCCTCGACCGCGTCCGTCACCAGACCCAGCCGGGAGGAGAGTTTGCCCTCCCCCGCCCGGTCGTCCCGGGTGAAGATCACACCCTGGAGGCCCCGTGCCGACCGGTTGTGCCCGATCTGGAGTGCGAGTGTGCTCTTCCCGCAGTCCATGGTTCCGGAGAAGAAAACCAGCTCGGGCATGAGGGGTCGAGCACCTTTCGGGGCGGGCGGGGAGGGGTACGGGACCGGGGCTACGAGCGTACTTCGAGGAGCGGGACGAGCTGCTCGACGGGGGTCATCGAGCCGTGCATGCCCACCATCGCGGACTCGTGGGGCTCGTTGTCGGACGCGGTGATCACCACGTCGTCGTGGGCCGCCGCGACCACGTCACCGATCCGGCCGAGGACGCGTTCGTCGACGCGGGGGCCGAACCAGCCCGCCGCGACGGCCTCGTCCCGGCTCGCCACCCAGAACTGCTCGCCGAGCACCTCGCGCCAGACGGCCAGCACGTCGGCCTGGGCGCCCGGGACGGCGTACACATGGCGGGCGCGGCCCTCGCCGCCGAGCAGCGCGACGCCCGCGCGCAGCTCCCAGTCCTCGTCGAAGTCGATCCGGGACTGCTCGTCGAACGGGATGTCGATCATGCCGTGGTCGGCGGTGATGTACAGCGCGGAGCGCGGCGGAAGCTGCTCCGCCAGTCGCCTGGCCAGCCCGTCGACGTGCATCAGCTGGCCGCGCCAGGCGTCGGAGTCGACGCCGAAGCGGTGCCCCATGCCGTCGACCTCGCTGTAGTAGGTGTAGACGAGCGAACGGTCACCGGCGGCCAGTCGCTCGGCCGCGACGTCCATCCGGTCCTCGCCGGTCAGCCGGCCGAGGAACGAGCCGCCGCTGAGCGCGACCTTGGTGAGCGGGGTCTGCTCGAAGGCGGGCGCGGAGACCTGGGCGGTGCGCACTCCGGCCGCGTCGGCGAGGGTGAAGACGGTGGGGTACGGCTGCCACACCTTCGGCTCCGACCAGGGCCGCCAGCGCAGCTGGTTCATCAGCGCGCCGGTCTCCGGATTGCGCACGGTGTACCCGGGAAGGCCGTGCTCGCCCGGGGGCAGCCCGGTACCGACCGAGGCCAGCGAGGTAGCGGTGGTCGCCGGGAAGCCGGCCGTGATCGGGCGGCCCGTGCCGCCGCGCGAGGTGTGCAGCAGCGAGTGCAGGAAGGGTGCCTCGTCGGGGTGGGACCGGATCTGCTCCCAGCCGAGGCCGTCGATCAGGAAGACGCAGTTGCGGTCGGCGGGCGTGAGCTCCGCGATCGCGGGCGTGAAACCCGCCACCCCCTGACCCGCGACGAGCGTGGGCAGCAGATCGGCCAGCGAGCCGCTGCCGTACTCGGGCACGGGGGCGGTGCCGATGCCCAGTGGTGCCGGGTCCTGCCAGGCCGGCTGGGCCATCAGCGGTCGGCCGCGGCGGTCGCGGCCGTGGCCTCGGAGAGCGCCTGGGCGAAGGCGAGGGTCTGGCGCACGGTGTCGGGGCCGTCACCGGCCTCGCTGACCCGCAGGCTCAGGTCGTCGGCGGTGGAGCTGCCGGTGTAGCCGTGGTCCGCCTCGCAGTTGGGGTCACCGCAGGCGGCGGGCTCCAGGTCGATCCGGGAGACCGCGCCCCAGCCGATGGTCAGGACGACCTCGCGGGGCAGCGTGCCGGGAACGTACTTCTCCGGGTTGGCCACGACGCGGCTCACCACGACCGAGGAGATCCGGTCGAGCTTGACCGACTCGGTGGAGGTGGTGGCGTAGGGCGTCGGGGAGCTGGTGTCGGCGTTCTGCTCGTCGGTGTGGCTGACGACGAAACGGTTGTCCGTCAGCACCAGGACGGTGACGTGCCGGCGCACCTCGTTGGAGTCGAAGGTGGTCTCCTGGTGCACCAGGTACGAAGCGACCGGCTCACCGCCCACGGCGGCCTCCACCGCCTCGGCCACGAGGGCCGGGTAGTAGCCACTGCGCTCGATCGCCGCGCGCAGCCCCTGGGTCGTCGTACCGGTCTTAGCCATACGGACCATCCTACGGGGGGCTGATGGCTGCCGGGGACGGCCTGCCCGCCCCGTACCGGACGGCGTGCGGGGGCGACGCGGCCCCGGCGGGTCAGTAATTGGAGAGCCGGCGGGGGCCGAGGTCGGTACGGGCCGGGGGCGGCGAGAGCCGGACGCTCGCTCCGAGGACCGTCAGCCCCTGGGTGGCGACCACGACGGGTTCCAGGGCCACGGCGACCACCTCGGGGTGGTCGTCGACCAGCAGCGAGACCCTGAGCAGGAGTTCTTCCAGCGCAGCGGTGTCCACGGGCGCGGAGCCGCGCCAGCCGAACAGGACCGGGGCGGCCCTGATCGCGCGGATCAGTTCGGCGGCGTCCCGGTCGGTGGCCGGAACCAGTCGGTGGGCGGTGTCACCGAGCAGCTCGGAGGGCGCGCCCGCGAGGCCGAAGGAGAGGACGGCGCCCGCGGCCGGGTCGATCGTGGCCCGGACGACGGTGTCGACACCGCGCGGGGCCATGGCCTGCACCACGGGCCGCAGCTCGGCGGGCTTGCCCAGCAGTTCCGTCAGTTCGCCGTAGGCGCGGCGCACGGCGGGCTCGGTGGCGAGGTCCAGCCGGACACCGCCGAGGTCGGCGCGGTGGCGCAGGTGAGGTGCGGTGGTCTTCAGCGCGACCGGGTAGCCGAGCCGCTCGGCGGCGGCGACGGCCGCCTCCGCGTCGGGGGCCGGCAGTGTCGGCCGGACGGTGATGCCGTAGCAGGCCAGCAGCTCGCGGGCCTCGTCGGACGACAGGGGCCTGCCGCGCGGATCGGGGTCCTCGCCGAGAGCCGCGTCGATACGGGCTGCCGCGCCCGGCTCGTCGATGGTGTCGTCGAGGAACTCGGGCACCTTGCCGGGGACCGCCGCCTGGCGCCGCCACTGGGCGTACTTCACGGCTTCGGAGAGCGCGCGGACGGCGCGCTCCGCGGCCGGGTAGGCGGGGATCCGGCCGGGGGCGCGGGCCCCTTCGGGTTCGGCTGCCGCGGGCGCGGTGTCGGTCTCTCCGGGGGGTGCGGGCGTCACCGGAGGCGGGGTCGTGGCGGTCGGGGGGCGGCCCGGCGCCGGGCCGGACGGCTGCGCCGGGGAGGGGCGCTGCTGGGCCACCGTGCTGGTGGCCGCGGCCAGGGCCTCCGCGAGGCCGCCGATCTCCACGTGGACGACGGCCACCGGCTTGGCCGGTCCCGCGGCGGCCGCCGTGTGCAGGGCGGTGGCCAGCACCTCGCCGTCGCCCTGCACCGCCTCCCCGTCCTCGCCCACCCAGGGGATCGCCGTCACGATCACCGCGTCGCAGCCCTCGTCGGCCAGCGCCTCGGCCAGCGCGTCCCGGAAGTCCTGCGGGGTGGCGGCGGTGGTGAGGTCGCGCGGCGGACGCGGGCGCAGCCCCTCCGCCAGGCAGGCGTCGTACGTGAGCAGCCCGAGGGACTCGGAGTTGCCGAGGATCGCGACGCGGCCGCCCGCCGGGAGCGGCTGGGCCGCGAGGAGCAGGCCCGCGTCGACCATCTCCGTCACCGTGTCGACGCGGATCACGCCCGCCTGCCGCATCAGCGCGGAGACGGTGGCGTCCGGGATCCGACTGATGGGTACGGCGTGGCCCGGCGGGGTGGAGCCGCTGTGCCGGGCTCCCTTGACCACGACCACCGGCTTCACGGCCGCGGTACGCCGGGCGAGGCGGGTGAACTTGCGGGGGTTGCCGAGCGATTCGAGGTAGAGCAGGGCGACATCGGTGTCCGGGTCCTCGTACCAGTACTGGAGGAAGTCGTTGCCGGAGATGTCGGCGCGGTTTCCGGCCGAGATGAAGGTGGAGAGTCCCGCGCCGCGCCGGTAGAGCCCGGAGAGCAGGGCGATGCCGATCGCGCCGGACTGGGTGAACAGGCCGATGCGCCCGGAGGCGGGCCGTTCCGGGGCGAGTGAGGCGTTCAGCCGGACCGCTTCGGAGTTGTTGATGATGCCGAAGGCGTTCGGGCCGATGATGCGCATGCCGTAGGAGCGGGCCTGGCGCACCAGTTCGCGCTGCCGTTCGCGGCCCTCCGCACCCCACTCGGCGTATCCGGCGGAGAGGACGACGAGGCCCTGGACGCCGTGTTCCCCGCAGTCCGCGACGGCCTCCGGCACCCGCTCGGCGGGGACGGCGACGACGGCGAGGTCGACCGGTTCACCGATCTCGCCGAGGGAGCGGTGGGCGGGCACCCCGTCGATGGTGGCCCGGTCCGTGGCGAGGGCGCTGTTCACGGCGTAGGTGCGGCCGGTGAAGCCCGCGCCCAGGAGGTTGCGCAGGACGGTGCGGCCGACCCCGCCGGGGTTGCGCCCCGCACCGATGACGGCGACGGAGCCGGGGGCGAGCAGCCGCTGCACGGACCGCGCCTCGGCCCGCTGCTCCCTGGCGCGCTGGACGGCGAGCGATTCCGCGGTCGGTTCGAGATCCAGGGTGAGGTGGACGGAGCCGTCCTCGAAACTGCGCTGCTGGGTGTATCCGGCATCCCGGAACACCTTGATCATCTTGTTGTTGGCGGGCAGCACCTCGGCGGCGAAGCGCCTGATGCCGCGCTCTCGGGCGACGGCCGCGATGTGTTCGAGCAGTGTGGAGGCGACACCGCGGCCCTGGTGCGCGTCCTGGACGAGGAAGGCGACCTCGGCCTCGTCCGCCGGGGCAGAGGCGGGCCTGCCCGTGGCGTCGATCCGGTCGTAGCGGACGGTGGCGATGAACTCGCCGCCCACCGTGACGGCGAGTCCCACCCGGTCGACGTAGTCGTGATGGGTGAAGCGGTGGACGTCCTTGGCGGAGAGCCGGGGGTAGGGAGCGAAGAAGCGGTAGTACTTCGACTCCGGGGAGACCTGCTCGTAGAAGTTGACCAGCCGTTCGGCATCGTCCGTGGTGATCGGCCTGATCCGGGCGGTGCCGCCGTCGCGGAGCACCACGTCCGCCTCCCAGTGGCCGGGGTAGGCGTGATGCGGACTCTGCTCCACAGAGGGCTCCATGAGCAAAGCGTACGGCTCTGCCAGCGGTCGCGTGGGGGTCGGGGCCGGGGCAGTCTTGGGGTGGCCGGCCGACGGCGGAGGCGGTCCGCGGACGGGCCGCCGGTCGGCCGGAGCATCACGCACTGCATGAGAGACTGGTCTAGACAACCATTGATTCGTGAAGGGCAGAACCATGGCTGAGCGCCGCGTCAACGTCGGTTGGGCCGAGGGCCTGCACGCCCGCCCCGCATCCATCTTCGTCCGTGCCGCCACGGCCTCCGGCGTCCCCGTGACCATCGCCAGGGCCGACGGCAACCCGGTGAACGCCGCGTCCATGCTCGCGGTGCTCGGGCTCGGCGCCCAGGGCGGCGAGGAGATCGTTCTCGCGTCCGAGGCCGACAACGCCGAGGCCGCTCTGGACCGTCTGTCCAAGCTGGTCGCCGAAGGACTCGACGAGCTCCCGGAGACCGTCTGATCCAGCGGTCGCGACCGTCTGGAATTCCTGCGCACGAGCCGCGGCACCCCCGACCGGGAGCCGCGGCTCTTGTGTTTGCACGAGAATGCGACCCATAGCGATCCATATGGCCCGCCCGCCGGAAATGATTCAGGGCGGCGAGCAGAACAACGAAATGGGCGGCACCAGGAATGCCCCGGCGAATAGCTGCTTCTTGTATACGGCGTAATTGTTAATGACGGCCGCCCTGGGTGTTTACGGCATGTTGCGAAGTCCTCACCCGGCCGGCCCGGGGTACGGCCGCCGCACCCGGACGGCCGGGTCGGCGCAACCGGTGCGCGGTGGTGGCCCGCTCGGCGTGCTGGGCGGCGAGCGCCCTCGCCCGTTCCGCGTCGCCGCGCGCCACGGCGTCCACTATGGCCCCGTACTCGGCCCAGGCATCGGCGGGGCGGGCGGGCGGGTCGACCGCGTACATCCAGGCGATCTTGTGCCGGAGCTGGGTGAGCAGTGCGATCAGCCCGGGGCTGCCGGAGGCCTGGGCGAGGGTCTCGTGGAACCAGCCGCCCAGCGAGCGCAGATCCTCGCCCTCGCCCCGACGGGCCCGCTCCTGGCCCAGCCTCACCAGACCGCGCAACACCTTGAGGTGGGCGTCGGTGCGGCGCTGGGCGGCACGGGCCGCACCGAGCGGCTCCAGTAGCATCCGGACCTCCAGGAGGTCTGCGGCCTCCTGCTCGTCGGGCTCGGCGACGCAGGCCCCGGCATGCCTGCGGGTGACCACGAACCCCTCGGACTCCAGGGTGCGCAGCGCTTCACGCACCGGGACGCGGGAAACCCCGTAACGGCGTGCGAGCACTTCCTCGGTGAGTCGGCTGCCACGTTCGAAGACACCGGAGACGATGTCGTCACGGATTGCCGTGCATACCGAATGCGCCGGAATGCGCATGTCCGAACCTCCGCCTTAATCCCCGCGAAACGCGGCCGATCGACGCCTGTCCTGTGACTCTATTGCAATGCGGACGCATTTCCGATGCCGGGCGGAAATTCATGAATATCTTCTGGCCGCGGGGGCGTTCGGGAACGGGTGCCGCGCCACGGTCCGGTGGCCTGGTACGACTGAAGGCCCCGGCGCGCTGCCGGGGCCTTCAGCGACGTGCTTCGCGCCGGTCAGACGGTGACGCCGTGGGCGCGCAGGTAGGCGACCGGGTCCGTGTCGGAGCCGTACGAGGGGGTGCTGCGGGCCTCGAAGTGGAGGTGCGGTCCGGTGGCGTTGCCGGTGGAGCCGGAGAGGCCGATCCGCTGCCCCTGGCCGACGCTCTGGCCGATGGAGACGGCGATCGAGGAGAGGTGGCCGTACTGGGTGTACGTGCCGTCCGTCATCCGGAGCACGATGTTGTTGCCGTACGCGCCGCCCCAGCCGGCCTCGACGACCGTACCGGCGCCGACGGCGACGACGGAGCTGCCGGACGCGGCGTGGAAGTCGATGCCGGAGTGGCTGCCTGAGGACCACAGGGAGCCGCTGGACTTGTAGCCGGTACTCACGTAGGAACCCGCGACGGGCAGTTGGAAGGTGCCCAGCCGGGCGCGCTCGGCGGAGCGGGCGGCACGCGCCTCGCTCTCGCGGGCCTCCTCGGCCTTGGCGGCGGCCTTGGCCTTCTCGGCCTTCGCCTCGGCCTTCTTCTTCGCGTCGGCTTCGGCCTTCGCCCTCGCCTTGACGGCGGCGTCGGCCTGGTGCCGCTGTGCGTCCGCCTGGGCGTCGACCCGGTCGGCCAGGGCACCCTGGATGGCGATGATCTGGGAGAGGCCGGTGTCGGCGGGGGCCTCGGTGTCCGCGGCGAGGGCCGGGGAAGCCATCGAGCCGATGACGCCGGTGGTCGCCAGGGTCGCGATACCGACGACCCTCGCGCCGCGGCGCGTCATACGGCTCGGGGCACGATGCTTCCCCGTGGCACGGGTGAACGCCATGAAGTGGCTGGTCCTTTCCTTCCTTCTCGCCTACCGGGTTAGCTGACGGGTTCGGAGCAGGAAGGTCTCCTACGGAGTCCCGGCCTCGTCGAGGCATGGGCATCCGATTCACCCCAGGGACTGCGTGGGTCCCCGGCTCCCCGGGCTCGCGCCTGACGGGGGACTCGGCGATGACTGCCCGGTACGTCGCGGATGCGGCATACGAGTGACGGACAGCCGGGCCGACGCTAAACGGGGGCACTTCCCCGCACCAAACGGACAGGCGGTTTTGTAGCGCATCCCACAGGGAAGGCGGGCAGCCTCTCCATCAAAGCGGACAAAAAGGAAGGCCCTGGCGGTAGACGACCCGCCAGGGCCCCGCTCTCGCCCCGCTGTCGGGGGCGGTGGCAGATCAGCCGGTGACGACCGAGACCTCTCCGATGCCGAGAGCCGTGACGGGCTCCTTGATCTGCGCGGCGTCCCCGACGAGGACCGTGACCAGCCGGTCCTCCGGGAAGGCGTTGACCACGGCCGCCGTCGCCTCCACCGTGCCGGTCTCCGCGAGGCGCGCGTACAGCTGCGCCTGGTAGTCGTCCGCGAGGTGCTGCTCGACCTGGTCCGCGAGAGTGCCCGCGACGGACGCGGCCGTCTCGAACTTCAGCGGTGCCACGCCCACGAGGTTCTGCACGGCCGTCTCGCGCTCGGCGTCCGTCAGGCCCTCCGCGGCCAGGGTCCGCAGCACCTTCCACAGGTCTTCCAGCGCCGGTCCGGTGGACTCCGTGTCCACCGAGCCGCTGATGGCGAGCATCGCGGCGCCGGTCGCCCCCGAGGCGGAGTCCCGGGCCGAGGAGCGCAGCACCTGGGCGAAGGCGCGCACGCCGTAGGTGTAGCCCTTCTCCTCACGCAGCACCCGGTCGAGCCGGGAGGTCAGCGTGCCGCCCAGGCAGTAGGTGCCGAGCACCTGGGCCGGCCAGACGCTGTCGTGCCGGTCGGCGCCGATCCGGCCGATCAGCAGCTGGGTCTGCACCGCTCCGGGGCGGTCCACGATGACCACGCGGCCGGTGTCGTCGGCGGTGATCGGCGGGACCGGACGGGACTCGGCGGTGTTGCCCGACCAGTCGCCCAGGGTGTCGGAGAGCAGGGCGTCCAGGTCGATGCCCGTGAGGTCACCGACGACCACGGCGGTCGCGGTGGACGGGCGGACGTGGGCGTCGTAGAAGGCGCGCACGGCCGCGGAGTCGATCCGCTCGACGGTCTTCTCGGTGCCCTGGCGCGGGCGCGACATGCGGGCCGTGGCCGGGAAGAGCTCCTTGGAGAGCTGCTTGGCCGCGCGCCGGGCGGGGCTTGCCAGCTCGTGCGGGATCTCGTCGAGCCGGTTGTTCACCAGCCGCTCGATCTCGCTGTCCGCGAAGGCCGGTGCCCGCAGGGCCTCCGCGACCAGGCCGAGTGCCTTGGCCAGCCGGGAGGCGGGGACCTCCAGGGAGACCCGGACGCCGGGGTGGTCGGCGTGGGCGTCCAGGGTGGCGCCGCAGCGCTCCAGCTCGGCGGCGAACTCCTCGGCGCTGTGCTTGTCGGTGCCCTCGGACAGGGCGCGCGACATGATCGTGGCCACCCCGTCCAGACCTTCGGGTTCGGCGTCGAGCGGGGCTTCGAGGAAGACCTCGACGGCGACGACCTGCTGGCCGGGGCGGTGGCAGCGCAGCACCGTGAGGCCGTTGGGCAGGGCACCGCGCTCGGGCGCGGGGAAGGCCCAGGGCCTGGCCGTCCCGGGGGCGGGCTGCGGGTGGTACTCCATCGAAACTCCAGTCACGGCAGCGTCGCTCACTTGTCCGCCCCTTCGTGCGCGTCGGCGTCGTCGGCGGCGTCGGTCTCCGCCTCGTCTGCGGGCTCCGCGGTCTCGACCGGCTCGTAGACCAGCACCGCCCGGTTGTCGGGGCGCAGCTGGGCCCTGGCGGCCGCCCGGACCTCCTCCGCGGTGACGTCGAGCACCCGGTGCACCGCGGTCAGGGCGAGCTGCGGGTCACCGAACAGCACGGCGAACCGGCACAGTTCGTCGGCGCGGCCCGCGACCGTACCGAGCCGGTCCAGCCACTCGCGCTCCAACTGGGCCTGGGCGCGCTCCATCTCCTCCGGCGAGGGGCCCTCCTCGGCGAACCGGGCGAGCTCCTCGTCGACCGCGGCCTCGATCTGCGCCAACTCGACGCCGCCGGACGTCTTGACGTCCAGCCAGCCGAGCGAGGGCGCGCCGGCCAGCCGCAGCAGCCCGAATCCGGCCGCGACGGCCGTCCGGTCACGCCGGACCAGGCGGTTGTGCAGCCGGGACGACTCGCCGCCGCCCAGCACGGTCAGCGCGAGATCCGCGGCGTCGCACTCCCGGGTGCCGTCGTGCGGCAGCCGGTAGGCGGCCATCAGCGCGCGCGCCGGGACCTCCTCGTGGACCTCCTCGCGCAGTTCACCGCCGATGACCTCGGGCAGCGTGCCGTCCCTCGGCGGCTGCTTGCCGCCGTGCGACGGGATGGTGCCGAAGTACTTCTCGATCCAGGCGAGCGTCTGCTCGGGGTCGATGTCACCGACGACCGAGAGCACCGCGTTGTTGGGCGCGTAGTTCGTACGGAAGAAGATCCGCGCGTCATCGAGGGTCGCCGCGTCCAGATCCGCCATCGACCCGATCGGGGTGTGGTGGTACGGGTGGCCCTCCGGGTACGCGAGGGCGGTCAGCCGCTCGAACGCGGTGCCGTACGGAACGTTGTCGTATCGCTGCCGGCGCTCGTTCTTGACGACGTCCCGCTGGTTCTCCATGGACTCCTCGTCGAGCGCGGCGAGCAGCGAACCCATCCGGTCGGCCTCAAGCCACAGGGCCAGCTCCAGCTGGTGCGTGGGCATCGTCTCGAAGTAGTTGGTCCGCTCGAAACTGGTGGTGCCGTTGAGCGAGCCGCCGGCGCCCTGCACCAGCTCGAAGTGACCGTTCCCCTTGACCTGGCCCGAGCCCTGGAACATCAGGTGCTCGAAAAGGTGAGCCAGACCGGTGCGTCCCTTGACCTCGTGGCGCGAGCCGACGTCGTACCAGAGGCACACCGCGGCGACCGGGGTCAGATGGTCCTCGGAGAGCACCACGCGCAGGCCGTTGGCCAGACGGTGCTCGGTCGCTGTCAAGCCGCCGGAGCCGGCCTGGGCTGTGGCCGTGTGACCCATGGGCATGTACGTCCCTTCGATCGCGATACTGAATGTGATGCGAGACCTGCCACTGTAAGCAAGCGCACCGACACCTGGCGAAGTTCCCGTGCCGCGCACGTCATGCGCAAGTCAGGCGCAAGGCGTCGGAAAGAAGGGTCCCGACCCCCTCGGGACGGGTGGAGTACCCCCCTCGGGACGGGTCGAGAACCGCCTTTGGGACGGGTCGAGGTCGGAGTTGTCAGTGCGGCGGTCCACAATGGTCCGCGTCAGAACCTGAGGTTGCCCGAACAGAATCCGTGAAGGAGTCGCAGCCGCGATGGCCCGCCGCAGCACGAAGACCCCGCCGCCGGACGACTTCGAGGAGAAGATCCTCGACATCGACGTCGTCGACGAAATGCAGGGCTCCTTCCTTGAGTACGCGTATTCGGTGATCTACTCACGGGCCCTGCCGGACGCCCGTGACGGCTTGAAGCCGGTGCACCGCCGCATCGTGTACCAGATGAACGAGATGGGCCTGCGCCCGGACCGCGGCTACGTCAAGTGCGCCCGCGTCGTCGGCGAGGTCATGGGTAAGTTGCACCCGCACGGTGACGCGTCGATCTACGACGCGTTGGTGCGGATGGCACAGCCGTTCTCCATGCGGCTCCCCCTCGTCGACGGACACGGAAACTTCGGCTCGCTCGGCAACGACGACCCGCCGGCCGCCATGCGGTACACCGAGTGCCGGATGGCCGACGCGACGTCGTTGATGACGGAGTCGATCGACGAGGACACCGTCGCTTTCCAGTCGAATTACGACGGCCAGGAGCAGGAGCCGGTCGTCCTGCCGGCCGCCTATCCCAACCTCCTCGTCAACGGCACGACCGGGATCGCGGTCGGCATGGCGACCAACATGCCCCCGCACAACCTGGGCGAGGTCATCGCCGCCGCCCGCCACCTGATCAAGCATCCGGGCGCGGACCTGGACACCCTGATGCGGTTCGTCCCCGGTCCCGACCTGCCGACCGGTGGCCGGATCGTGGGCCTCGGCGGCATCAAGGACGCGTACGCGAAGGGGCGCGGCTCGTTCAAGATCCGCGCCACCGTCGCGGTGGAGAACGTCACGGCACGCCGCAAGGGCCTGGTCGTCACCGAACTGCCCTTCAGCGTCGGTCCGGAGAAGGTGATCGCCAAGATCAAGGACCTGGTCTCGGCGAAGAAGCTCCAGGGCATCGCGGACGTCAAGGACCTCACCGACCGCGCGCACGGACTGCGCCTGGTCATCGAGGTGAAGAACGGCTTCGTGCCGGAGGCCGTGCTGGAGCAGCTCTACAAGCTGACGCCGATGGAGGAGTCCTTCGGCATCAACAACGTGGCGCTGGTGGACGGACAGCCGCTCACCCTGGGCCTCAAGGAGCTCCTGGAGGTCTACCTCGACCACCGCTTCGACGTGGTGCGCCGGCGCAGCGAGTTCCGCCGGACCAAGCGCCGCAACCGGCTGCACCTGGTCGAGGGCCTCCTCGTGGCGCTGATCGACATCGACGAGGTCATCCGGCTCATCCGGTCCAGTGACAACTCGGCGCAGGCCAAGGACCGGCTCATCGAGCGCTTCTCGCTGAGCGAGGTCCAGACGCAGTACATCCTGGACACCCCGCTGCGCCGGCTCACCCGGTTCGACCGGGTCGAGCTGGAGAGCGAGCGGGACCGGCTCAACGCCGAGATCGACGAGCTGACCGCGATCCTCGATTCGGACCCCGAGCTGCGCAAGCTCGTCTCCACGGAACTGGCCGCGGTCGCCAAGAAGTTCGGCACCGACCGGCGTACGGTGCTGCTGGAGTCGGCCGGCTCGCAGATCGCGGCGGTTCCGCTGGAGGTCGCGGACGACCCCTGCCGGGTGCTGCTGTCCTCGACCGGTCTGCTGGCCCGTACGGCCAACGGCGACCCGATCGTCGTCGCACCGGACGCCAAGCGCGCCAAGCACGATGTGATCGTGTCGGCGGTGCCGGCCACGGCCCGCGGCGACGTCGGCGTGGTCACCTCGACGGGGCGGCTGATGCGGCTCGCGGTGATCGATCTGCCGCAGCTGCCGGACACCCATGCGGCGCCCAACCTCTCGGGCGGGGCGATGGTCGCCGAGTTCCTCACCCTGGAGGCGGACGAGGAGGTCGTCTGCCTCACCACGCTCGACGAGTCCTCGCCGGGGCTGGCGATCGGCACCCTCCAGGGCGTCGTGAAGCGTGTGGTTCCCGACTATCCGGCCAACAAGGACGAGTTGGAGGTCATCGGCCTCAAGGACGGTGACCGGATCGTCGGCGCGGTGGAACTGCGTACCGGCGATGAGGACCTGGTCTTCATCACCTCGGACGCGCAGCTGCTGCGCTACCCCGCGGCGCAGGTGCGCCCGCAGGGGCGTCCGGCCGGCGGCATGGCGGGCGTGAAGCTCACGGAGGGCACGGAGGTGCTCTCGTTCGCCGCGGTGGATCCGGCCTCGGACGCCGTGGTGTTCACGGTCGCCGGTTCGCACGGCACGCTGGACGACTCCGTGCTGACCTGCAAGCTCACCCCGTTCGACCAGTACCCACGCAAGGGCCGGGCCACCGGCGGGGTGCGCTGTCAGCGGTTCCTCAAGGGCGAGGACGTGCTCACGTTCGCCTGGGCGGGCCCGACACCCGCCCGCGCCGCGCAGAAGAACGGCACACCGGCCACGCTGCCCGAGCCGGACCCGCGTCGCGACGGTTCGGGGACCCCTCTGGAGTCCCCGGTCGCGGTGATCGCCGGCCCGGTGTAGCAGGCCCGGCCCGTGGCGCTACGTGTCGTCGCCGGGTCCGCGCACGTACCGCAGGACGCCCCACATGGATCGCTCGTGTGCGGCGTCCTGCGCCGTGTCCGGCGTCGGCTCGCCCGGTCCGCGACAGCCTTCCAGTTCCTTGCGCAGGGCCGATGCGTCGATGCCGGAGCCGATCAGCACGAGCCGGGTCAGCCGGGGCCCGCCCCGGGCCCAGGGCTGCGGGGCGAACCGCAGGAACCTGCCGACGGCGTGCAGCGCGTAGGCGTTGTCGGGGTCTCCCGCGCCGAAGTCGACGTACCCCTTGATCCGGTAGAGGCCTTCCGGCCGGGAGTCCAGGAAGGCCATCAGCCGACGGGGGCTCATGGGCACGTCCGAGGTGAAGTCGAGACTCTCGTACGCCGCGTGCAGATGGTCCCCGTGCTCCTCGCCGGACTCCGCGGCCCGCTCCTCCAGGTACAGGTCCTCGAAGGTGAGCTGACGTGCCTTCTCCTCGCTGTCGGGCCGCAGCGCGGGATCGAAGAGCAACTCGGGATCGACGCGTCCGTAGCTGGCCGGGACGACGGCCGCCGTGCTGCCGGTGGCCGCGACGGCCTCCCGGACGCGCAGCCGGTCGGCCTCCCCGGCCCGGTCGGTCTTGTTCAGTACGACGAGGTCCGCGACGGCGAGATGGCGGTCGATCTCCGGGTGGCGCTCCCGGGTGGCGGCGAACTCCGCGGCGTCGACCACCTCGACCAGTCCCCCGTACACGATGTGCGGGTTGTCGCTGGCCAGCAGCATCCGTACGAGCTCCTGGGGTTCGGCGAGCCCGCTCGCCTCGATGACGATCACGTCGAGACGGGCTGCGGGCCGGGTCAGGGTCTCCAGATAGGTGTCGAGCTCGCTCACGTCGACCGCGCAGCACAGACAGCCGCCGCCGAGCGAGACCGTCGAGCCGACCTGCCCGGACACGGTCATGGCGTCGATCTCGATGGACCCGAAGTCGTTGACGATCACGCCGATCCGGTTTCCGGCGCGGTGGCGCAGCAGGTGGTTGAGCAGCGTCGTCTTGCCGGATCCCAGGAATCCGGCGAGGACGATGACCGGGATCTGCCGGCTGCGGGGCGGTGACGACGGGTTCAACGGGGCCCTTCCGGGGGACGTCAGGCGGCCGGGACCGGCTGCGGCGGAGGCGGTCCGATGTAGCGGGCCGCCGGGCGGATGATCTTGGAGTCCTCCGCTTGCTCCAGGATATTGGCGCTCCAGCCGACCACCCGCGCCGCGCAGAACGTCGGCGTGAACATCTCGCGCGGCAGCCCGCACAGCTCCATGACCACTCCGGCGTAGAACTCCACGTTGGTGTGCAGTTCCCGGCCCGGCTTCAGCTCCGCGAGGATCGCCTCGACCTGCCGTTCCACCTCTACGGCGAAGTCGACGAGCGGTCCGCCGAAGCCCTGGGCGATGCCACGCAGCATGCGGGAGCGGGGGTCCTCTGTGCGGTAGACGGGGTGTCCGAAGCCCATGATCCGGTCACCGGCGAGCACCCGCTCGCGGATCCAGCCGTCGATGCGGTCGGGGGTACCTATGGCGTCCAGGGTGTCCAGTGCGCGGCTGGGCGCACCGCCGTGCAGCGGGCCGGAGAGCGCGCCGACGGCCGCCACCAGGCAGGCGGCGACGTCCGCACCGGTCGAGGCGACGACCCGGCCGGTGAAGGTCGAGGCGTTGAAGCCGTGGTCGACGGTGGAGATCAGATACTGCTCGACGGCCCTGGCGCGGGCGGCGTCCGGCACGGAACCGGTGAGCATGTAGAGGTAGTTGGCCGCGTAGGGCAGGTCGTCGCGGGGTTCCACCGGTTCGAGTCCCCGACCGAGCCGGTGCAGGGCGGTGAGCACGGTGGGGACCGCGGCGCAGGCGGTCAGCGCGTCGGCGCGGCGCCGGTCCGCGTCGATGTCGTACACCGGGCGGAAGCCCGCCGACGCACCGAGCAGCGAGAGCGCCGTGCGCAGCCCCGCGAGCGGGCCGGAGACAGCGCCCGCGCGGGCTGTGGCGGGCAGGGCGTCCC
>CBRG010000136.1 GCA_000470535.1 Streptomyces sp. AW19M42 | reverse complement strand
GGGGGGCGGGCCGCTCCGGACCCTACGGATCGAGGAGGCGGCCGGACAGATGGAGACAACGAGTCGGGTGGGCGCGGATGGTGCGCCGGACACAGGCACGGCAGAGGGGGTGCCGGCGGCCCGGCTCACGGTCGACGGCTATCTGCAGGCACCGTTCCCCTGGTACGGACTTGACGAGGCGTTCACCGGGCCGCGCTGGCTGATGCAGGTGGGCACCGCCGCGGACGGCACGGTGCAGCACGGCTCCACCGGTCATGGCGACGAACCCTCGGTACGGAGCGACGCGGGCGAGGACAGACAGCGGTTCGCGGTCGTCGTGACCGTGGCCAGCAGCCCGGTGCGGCGCAGCGGCGACGGCACGGGCGTCCTGGACGCGACGACGGTCTCCTCCGCGGCCTGGCTGGCCGGCTCCGGCCTGCTGGCCTACACCTGGCCCGCGCAGATGGACCACACCCTGCGGGACGACTGGCTGGACCAGCAGACGGAGACGGCTTTCGAGCTGGCCGACGATCTGGACGGCCCCGCGTGGTCGGCGCTCTCGCTGCCGGTCGACGGTGTGCCGGTGGCGTTCCACTACCGCGAGTCCGAGTTCGGCTGGGTGCTGGCCGGCTCCGCGCACGGGGGAGTGCACATCGGGGCGTACGGGCGCGGGATGAGCGCGTACGGGCTGGGCTTCTCCGTCGTCGGTGACATCACGTCGTACGCGTAGCCGCCGACGGGCCGGTGGCGGGCCGGGGAGCATCGCCCCGGCCCGTCCCGGGTCAGAACTTGTTGCGCGGGGTGAGCCCCAGGGACATGCCGGACAGGCCGCGCTGACGGCCGCTCAGCTTGTCCGCGATGGAGCGCAGGGCCTTGCCCGCCGGGGAGTCGGGGTCGGACAGGACGACGGGCTTGCCCTCGTCGCCGCCCTCGCGCAGCCGTACGTCGATCGGGATGGAGCCGAGCACCGGCACCTCGGCGCCGACCGTCTTCGTCAGCCCCTCCGCGACCCGGGCACCGCCGCCGGAGCCGAACACGTCGACCATCTCGTCGCAGTGCGGGCACGGCATGCCCGACATGTTCTCGACGACGCCCACGATCTTCTGGTGGGTCTGGACGGCGATCGAGCCGGCCCGCTCCGCGACCTCGGCCGCGGCCTGCTGCGGGGTCGTGACGACCAGGATCTCCGCGTTCGGCACCAGCTGGGCCACGGAGATCGCGATGTCACCGGTGCCCGGCGGCAGGTCGAGCAGCAGGACGTCCAGATCGCCCCAGTACACATCGGCGAGGAACTGCTGGAGCGCGCGGTGGAGCATCGGGCCGCGCCACACCACCGGGGTGTTGCCCGGGGTGAACATGCCGATGGAGATGACCTTCACGCCGTGCGCGGACGGCGGCATGATCATGTTCTCGACCTGGGTCGGCTTGCCGTCCGCGCCGAGCATCCGGGGCACGCTGTGCCCGTAGATGTCCGCGTCCACGACGCCGACCTTGAGCCCGTCGGCGGCCATCGCGGCCGCCAGGTTCACGGTCACGGAGGACTTGCCGACGCCGCCCTTGCCGGAGGCGACCGCGTACACCCGGGTCAGCGAGCCGGGCTGGGCGAACGGCACCTCGCGCTCGGCCGTGCCGCCGCGCAGCGAGGACGCCAGGTCCTTGCGCTGTTCGTCGCTCATCACGTCGAGGATGACCTCGACCCGTGACACTCCCTCGACGCGGGCCACCGCGTCGGTCACGTTCTTGGTGATCGTCTCGCGCATCGGACAGCCGGAGACGGTGAGATACACCGTGACAGCGACTACACCGTCAGGATCGATCTCGACCGATTTCACCATGCCCAGCTCGGTGATCGGGCGGTGGATCTCCGGGTCGTTCACTGTCGCCAGTGCCTCAAGCACAGCGTCTTCCGTAGCCATACCTCGATAGTACGGGTGCGCGCAGCGCTCCTTGGAAGGGTGGTGGCGGGCGACGGGTGGGAGGTACGGCACTGTCCGCTACGCGCGGGTAGCCCCGTCAGCGGTCTTCGTCACTCTCGGCCCCGGCCGGTGTCCGGCGATCGTCGAGATCCCTCACCAGGTCCTCCAGCTCGGAGCGGATCCAGTCCCGGGTGGCGACCTCCCCGAGGCCCATCCGCAGCGCCGCGATCTCCCTGGTCAGGTACTCGGTGTCGGCGATGGAGCGCTCGTTCTGGGCCCGGTCCTGTTCGTGGGTGACCCGGTCGCGGTCGTCCTGCCGGTTCTGCGCGAGCAGGATCAGCGGGGCGGCGTAGGAGGCCTGGAGGGAGAGCATCAGGGTCAGGAAGATGAACGGGTACTCGTCGAACCGGAGCTTCTCCGGCGCGAAGATGTTCCACACCACCCACAGGATGATGATCAGCGTCATCCAGACGATGAACCGCCCGGTGCCCAGGAACCGCGCGATCCGTTCCGAGAACCGGCCGAACGCCTCCGGGTCGTACTCCGGCAGCAGCCGCCGCCGCGGGTCCTTCGGCTGGTCGAGCCGGGTCCTGGGGGTACGGGTCAGGGCCGTCGAGCCGTTCGACGCCCTGGAGCGGTCCTCACCGGCCACGGAGCACCCCCTCGCGCCCGTGGAAGTCGGTCTCCCGCCAGTCCTCGGGCAGCAGGTGGTCGAGCACGTCGTCGACGGTCACCGCGCCCAGCAGCGAGCCGCTCTCGTCCACCACCGGTACCGAGACCAGGTTGTACGCCGCCAGATAGCTCGTCACCACCGACAGCGGGGTGTCCGGCGTCAGCGCCACCAGATCGCTGTCGACGATCGAGCTGACCAGGGTGAACGGCGGATCCCGCAGCAGCCGCTGGAAGTGCACCGTGCCCAGGTACTTGCCCGTGGGCGTCTCGTCGGGCGACCGGCACACGTACACCTGGGCGGCGAGCGCGGGGGAGAGGTCCTGCTGGCGGACCCTGGCGAGCGCGTCGGCCACCGTCGCGTCCGGGCGCAGGATGATCGGCTCGGTGGTCATCAGGCCGCCCGCCGTCCGCTCCTCGTACGACATGAGGCGCCGGACATCCGCCGCGTCGTCCGGGCGCATCAGCGTCAGCAGCCGCTCCTTGTCCTCCTCCGGCAGCTCGGACAGCAGGTCGGCCGCGTCGTCGGGGTCCATCGCCTCCAGGACGTCCGCGGCGCGCTCCTCCTGGAGCTTGCCGATGATCTCCACCTGGTCGTCCTCCGGGAGCTCCTCCAGGACGTCGGCCAGCCGGTCGTCGTCGAGCGCGGCGGCGACCTCCGCACGCCGCTTGGGAGAGAGGTGGTGCAGGGCGTTGGCCACGTCGGTGGGGCGCAGCTTCTCGAACGTGGCGACCAGCGACTCCGCGCCCTGCCCGTGCTCCTCCAGCGAGAAGCCGCTGACGGCCGACCACTCGACCGTCAGGGTCTCGCCCTTGCGGCGCAGCGCTCCGCCCCTGCCCTTGCGTACGAAGTACTTGTCGATCTCCCAGTCGCGGCGGGCCGGCAGCTGCTGGATCGCGACGTCCAGGATGGTGACCTCCTCGCCGGTCTCCACCAGGCTGACCCGCCGGTCGAGGAACTCGCCCAGCACCAGACGTTCGGTGGGCCGCTGTTCGAAGCGCCGCATGTTGACCACGCCCGTGGTGATGACCTGTCCCGACTCGATGCCCGTCACCCGGGTCATCGGGAGGAAGATCCGGCGCCGGGTCACCACCTCGACGACGATGCCGAGCAGCCGGGGCGGCCGGCCGCCGACCCGCAGCATCGCGACCAGGTCACGGACGCGCCCCACCTGGTCCCCGTTCGGGTCGAAGACCGGGACGCCGGAGAGGTGCGAGACGAAGACCCGGGGCGTTCCTGCTGCCATGCCTGCGCCTCCTCCTTCGTCGCCGGCTTACGCATCCGGTCTGTTGTGACATTTATTGCACCGTTATGACGGGATCAGGCTAGCCCGTACTCTTGCAGGTCGCCCTGGAGGGCGGTCGTCACGACTCTCTGCCGGAAGGTGTAGGCCGCACAGGTACGCTGCCGTCTGCCACCCACCGCCACGCAGATGAGAGGCAGTGCGCCTGTGACCTCTTTCGTCCCGACCGTCCGGGCCCGCCGCCGGACCGCCACCCTCGCCGTCGTGCTCTGCGCCGGGCTGACCGCCGCGCTGACCGCGTGCGCGGACGAGGATCCGGACAAGGGGACCAACGGTGTCGGCAGACTGGACGCGCCGGAGATCGAGAAGAAGGCGCGGGCCGCGGCGGACTCCTCCGACATGGTCCGGCTGGCCGGCACCCTGGTCAGCAAGGGCGGCACGTACAAGATCGACATGCGGCTCAAGGACAAGGGCGGGGCGGGCTCCGTCACGTCGAAGAACAGCACCTTCGAGCTGCTCCGGATCGGGGACGTGCTCTACCTCAAGGCGGACGCCGGCTTCTGGAACCACGGCGCGGCGGACGCCGGGAAGACCGGCGAGACAGACGGGGCGGCGGCGGACAAGCTGGACGACAAGTACGTGAAGGTCCCCGAGGACGACCCCACGTACAAGCAGCTGCGCGGATTCACCGACAAGAAGGTGCTGCTCGACGGGCTGCTCACGCTGCACGGCGAGGTCGGCAAGGGCGACCGGGACGAGGTCGGCGGGGAGCGCACCATCCTGATCACCGGCGGCAAGGGCGAGGGCGGCGCGCTCGACGTGTCCCTGGAGGGCAAGCCGTATCCGCTGCGCTTCGCGCGCGGCGGCGGCGGGGGCGTCATCACGCTCGCGGACTGGGGCAAGGACTTCACGCTGAAGGCCCCGGCCGAGGGCGACACGGTCGACTACGGGCAGCAGCTGCCCAAGTCGTCCTCCTAGGGCCGGTCGTCAAACTGCCGTATGCCGCGCGACGCCATGCACGCACTCTCACCGCACCGGCCCCAGACCCCAGTCCAGTACAGGGGGCTGGGGCCGGCACGCCGAGAGCACGCGCCTGACGCCGCGCGGCCGCCCTTCGGGCGACGACGGCACTTTGACGACAGGCCCTAGCTCTCCGGCGAGAACCGGCTACCGCTTCCTGAGCGAGCGCTTCAGCAGGCGCGGCAGCCCGGCCGGTACCGGCAGCCGGGTGGTGGCGGTGGTGGGCAGCGGCGCCGCCGCCCCCGAACCCTTCGGCAGGTCCGTACGGGAATCGAGCGGCGTCAGCCGTACGATCCGGCACTCGCGCGCCCAGCGCTCGGGCATCTGCTCGGCGTCCGGTGCGTTCAGCCGCTTGCCCTTCAGCTCGGCCACCGCGGCCTCCCACTCCTCGGAGTGCGGGGCGAGCTGGGCCACCGAGGCGGTCCAGGCGACGAGCCGGCCGCCCTTGTCCTTGCTGCGGACGGTCACCTCCGCGTTGCCGCCGTCCGTGAGGCCGGCCGGGAGCGGCTGCTCGCCGGGGCCGTCCCCGACGAAGAGCGCCGCGCCCTCGTGCCACACGTGCCACAGCGCCCGCGCGGGTCCGGTGCCACGCACCCAGACCAGCCCCGACTTCTTGGTGGCCTCCTCGACGAGGGCCGGTCCGAGCGACGTGTCAGCAGCAGTCATGCAGCAGAGCTTAGACCGACAGCCCCTAAGGGCAGGAGGAGTTCAGAGCCAGCCGTTGCGCTTGAGCATGCGGTGGATGGAGAAACAGACCACCCCGATGAAGCCCAGCACCATCGGATAGCCGTACGTCCAGCGCAGTTCTGGCATGTGCTTGAAGTTCATCCCGTAGACCCCGCAGATCATCGTCGGGACGGCGATGATGGCCGCCCAGGAGGTGATCTTGCGCATGTCCTCGTTCTGCGCGACGGTCGCCTGCGCCAGGTTGGCCTGGAGGATGGAGTTCAGCAGCTCGTCGAAGCCGATGACCTCTTCCTGTACCCGTACGAGGTGGTCCGCGACATCCCGGAAGTACTTCTGGATGTCCGGGTCGATCAGCCGCATCGGCCGCTCGCTGAGCAGCTGCATCGGGCGCAGCAGCGGCGATACGGCTCGCTTGAACTCCAGCACCTCACGCTTCAGCTGGTAGATCCGGCCCGCGTCCGAACCGCGCGGGCTGCCCTTGTCCGGGGTGGAGAAGACCTCGATCTCCACCTCGTCGATGTCGTCCTGGACCGCGCCCGCGACCGCGATGTATCCGTCGACGACATGGTCGGCGATGGAGTGCAGGACCGCCGAGGGCCCTTTGGCGAGCAGTTCGGGGTCGTCCTGGAGGCGGTGGCGCAGCGCGCGCAGCGAACCGTGGCCGCCGTGCCGCACGGTGATGACGAAGTCCCGGCCGGTGAAGCACATCACCTCACCGGTCTCGACGACCTCGCTGGTCGCGGTCAGTTCGGCGTGCTCGACGTAGTGGATGGTCTTGAAGACGGTGAACAGGGTGTCGTCGTACCGCTCCAGCTTCGGCCGCTGGTGGGCGTGGACGGCGTCCTCCACGGCCAGCGGGTGCAGCCCGAACTCCCGGGCGATGCCGGCGAACTCCTCCTCGGTCGGCTCGTGCAGGCCGATCCAGGCGAAGCCGCCCTTCTCCCGTACCCGGAGCATCGCCTCGTGCGGCGTACGGCAGGTGCCGTCCACCTCCGCGACCCGGCGTCCGTCGCGGTAGACCGCGCAGTCGACGACCGCGCTGGAGGCGGACGGGTCACGCGTGGCGTCGTAACTGCTGTGCAGGGTGTTGGTCTTGCGCAGGGACGGGCGCACCACAGCGCGCAGGTCACGGATCATCGACATGGCTGGCTCCTTCACGGAGGGCCGTCTGCGAGGGCGTGGAACAGCCCGGAATGGGGACGTGGGCTCACGTCCGCAAAGCGGGCGGCACCGCGGCGGCGCGATGACGGCGTTCGCTACAGACAGGCAAAAAGGGGGTGCTCTTCCGTCGTGCGAAACGCCATGGGCCGTGGCCGGGAAGGCGTCAGATCACAGAAGAAAGTGTCGGGCGGAAGAGCGGGTGGTACTGCACGGTCGACTTGGATCCACCGCAGCCCCACCTCCTCCGGTCGGTCCCCCGTGAGGGACGACGTTGCGTCGGGACTTGAGAGCGACGCTTCTGCGTGCTGTCCCGACCGGCGGGCTCAGGCTATCAGCCGGCACAGGGCCAATCTCTTACTTTGCCCGTTCCATACGCGTCCTATGCTCGCCACATGGCAGAAATTCTTGCTCCGGTCGAGGCCCGTCTGCGCGCGGCCCTGGGCGAACCGGACGCACGCGCGGCAGTGACGTTCCTCGGTACCGACCGGATCGAGGTGCTCCGCTTCATCGACGGCGACGTGGTGAGGTACGCCACGCTCGGCATGTCCGCGCAGCCGATGGCCGACCCCTCCGACCCGTTCGCCGACCCGGTGAAGGGGCCGCGGGCCGAGCTGGTCCTCTCGGTGCGGGCCGGCCTCGCGGACACCGACCAGGTGCTGCGCAAGCTCGCCGTGCTGGCGGCCTCACCGCAGGTGGAGGGGGTGATCGTGGCCCCCGGTGCCTCGCTGGACCTCGGTGAGCCGCTGTGGCCGGGAGCACCCTTCAGTTCGGTGCTCGTCGCTGAGCCCGGGGGGCTGGTCGAGGATCTGGAGCTGGAGGCCCCGATGGAGGCGGTGCGCTTCCTGCCGCTGCTGCCGATGACGCCCAACGAGGCGGCCTGGAAGCGGGTCAGGGGCGCTCAGGAGCTCCAGGAGCGGTGGCTGTCCAGGGGGACCGACCTGCGCGATCCGCTGCGCGCCTCGGTGGCCCTGGACTGACACCGGACGAGCGGTGAGGGGCACGGAACAACCGGAAGCCCCGCCGCGGCGGGGCTTCCGCATGGCGGGGCTTCGGTAGGGAGGGCGCGGCCGCTCAGTCGGCGAAGACCGTGACGCCGTCCTCCGTGGCGTGCTTCGGTTCCAGCTCCTCGGCCTCGTGGGTCAGGGCCGAGCGCCGCACCCAGATGACGAGCGCGCCGATGACGGCGGCGACGGCGGCGATCACGAACGGGATGTGGATGTTGCTCCACTCCTCGATCTTCGGGGCCAGGAAGGGCGCGGCGGCCGCGGCGAACCAGCGGACGAAGTTGTAACCGGCGCTGGCCACCGGACGCGGCGCGTCGGACACCCCGAGTGCCAGTTCCGTGTAGACGGTGTTGTTCATGCCGATGAAGGCGCCGGAGACGATGGTGCAGACGATGGCCGTGGTGTGGTTTCCGTAGCCGAGGACCACCAGGTCGGCGGCGAGCAGCACCAGTGAGGCGCCGACCACCTTGAGCGAGCCGAAGCGCTTCTGCAGCCTCGGTGCGACGAGTACCGAGAAGACGGCGAGCAGCAGGCCCCAGGCGAAGAAGACGGCGCCGGACTTGTACGGCGACATGTTCAGTACGAACGGCGTGAACGCCAGGATCGTGAAGAACGCGTAGTTGTAGAAGAACGCGGAGGTGGCGACGGAGGCGAGCCCGCCGTGGCCGAGCGCCTTGATCGGGTCGAGCAGTGAGGTCTTGCCGGCCGGTTTGGGCTGTTCCTTGAGGAACGCCGTGATGCAGACGAAGCCGATCGCCATCAGCGCGGCCGTGCCGAAGAACGGGTAGCGCCAGCTGGCGTCACCGAGCAGCGCGCCGAGCAGCGGCCCGCAGGCCATGCCGAGGCCGAGTGCCGACTCGTACAGCAGGATCGCCGCGGAGCTGCCGCCCGCCGCCGCGCCGACGATCACGGCGAGCGCGGTCGACACGAAGAGGGCGTTGCCCAGGCCCCAGCCGGCCCGGAAGCCGACGAGTTCCGCGACGGAGGACGAGGTGCCGGACAGCGCGGCGAAGACCACGACGAGCGCCAGTCCGGCCAGCAGCGTCTTGCGCCCGCCGATGCGGCTGGAGACGAACCCGGTGACCAGCATCGCGACGGCGGTGATCAGGAAGTACGAGGTGAAGAGCAGGGACACCTGACTCGGCGTTGCCTCAAGGCCCTTGGCGATGGACGGCAGAATCGGGTCCACCAGGCCGATTCCCATGAACGCGACAACAGAGGCGCCCGCTGTGGCCCAGACGGCCTTCGGCTGGCGCAGGATGCTGACCGCTCCTTGGTCGAACGGATCCTCTCCCTGCATGGGACTACTCGCTCTCCACTAGATCGTTGTGTTAGGCACAGAATAAGTTAGAGGGGCTAATGAATGCAAGTTACATCTAAATGCCCTGATAGGAGCCTCACGGCGGAAGGGTGATCGTCCTTGACGCGGCGACGGCCGGGGAGGACGGTTGGTGGTTATGAGGGGCGAACCCAGTTGCCCGAAGTGCGGAGGCCGGGTCAAGGCACCCGGTTTCTTCGACGACACCTGGCAGTGCGACGTGCACGGCGGCGTGCAGCCGATGCAGCCGGTCATCCCGCCCAGCGTCGAGGCGCTCGGAGTGGTGGTCCACCGCGCACAGGTGCCGGTGTGGATGCCCTGGCCGCTGCCGGTGGGCTGGCTCTTCACCGGGGTGGCGTGCGCGGGCGACGACCGGGGCGGCGGCCGGGCGACCGCCGTCGCCTGCTCAGGACCGGGGCCGCTGGGCGGCATCGGTGAGCTGCTGCTCGTCGCGGAGGAGCTGGGCGTCGGACTCGGTGCGCGGTACGCCGGGATCGACGGCCCCGACCCGGGCCCGTATCTGCGGGTGGACGGCCCGCCGGACGTCAAGGTGCTCGCCGCCGGACGCCCGACCCCGCTCTGGCACGTGAAGGACGCCCCCGACGACCGGGCGGTCTTCGCCGGCGAGGCGCTCGGCCTGTGGCTCTGGGCGATCGTCTGGCCCGAGCAGTCCGGCCTCCTGATGTACGACGAACTGGTGCTCACCGATCTGCGTGACGCCGGGGGAGAAGTCGACCTGGTGCCCTGCGGCGCGCTCACCCCCCGGCTGCTCGGCGGGCCCTGAGCGGCTGCCGGGCGCCGCCGGCCGGGTCCGGAAACCACCCGTCCGCCGGTTATCCTTGGGCGTCCCCCATCCGGCCGCGAGCACTGGAGTCCGCGTCGTGCGCATCGACCTGCACACCCACTCCACCGCGTCGGACGGTACCGACACCCCCGCCGAGCTGGTCCGCAACGCCGCCGCCGCAGGGCTGGACGTCGTCGCCCTCACCGACCACGACACGGTCCGCGGACACGCGGAGGCGCGCGCGGTGCTGCCCGAGGGGCTCACCCTGGTCACCGGTGCCGAGCTGTCCTGCCGACTCGACGGCGTGGGCGGCCTGCACATGCTGGCGTACCTCTTCGACCCCGACGAGCCCGAGCTGGCCCGCGAGCGCGAGCTGGTGCGCGACGACCGGGTGCCGCGCGCCAGGACCATGGTGCGCAAGCTCCAGGAGCTGGGCGTGCCGGTCGAGTGGGAGCGGGTCGCGCGGATCGCCGGCGACGGATCGGTCGGGCGGCCGCACATCGCCACCGCGATGGTCGAGCTGGGCGTCGTGCCGAGCGTCTCCGACGCCTTCACCCCACAGTGGCTGGCCGACGGCGGGCGCGCCCACGCAGAGAAGCACGAACACGATCCCTTCGACGCGGTCCGGCTGGTCAAGGCCGCCGGCGGCGTCACCGTCCTCGCTCACCCGGCCGCCGTCAAACGCGGCCACGTGGTCCCCGAATCCGCCATCGCGGAGCTGGCCGCGGCCGGTCTCGACGGTGTCGAGGTCGACCACATGGACCACGACGAAGCGACCAGGGCCAGGCTGCGCGGACTCGCCCGCGAACTGGGACTGCTGACCACCGGGTCGAGCGACTACCACGGCAGCCGCAAGACCGTACGGCTCGGCGAGAACGTCACCGACCCCGAGATCTACGGCGAGATCACCCGGCGCGCCACCGGGGCCTTCCCGGTGCCGGGCGCCGGCGGACCGCTCGTCCCGTAACGGCCCACGCGTAACTCCTCCAGCCGCGCTCCGCCCGGCATCGCACCGCCGCTCGTCCCACCCCGCACACCGGCCTGCCGCGGTGTCCACCGGAACCCCCCGGCGGACACCGGTCCGGCACCTGTCCGGTGCGCAGTCCCCCGCCGAATTCCCGCTCTCTCCCCGCAAGGCTCACTGTGTTCGACGTCGCTGTCTTCGGATCCCTTTTTCTCACGCTTTTTGTGATTATGGATCCGCCCGGAATCACCCCCATCTTCCTGGCCCTCACCGCTGGCCGCCCCGCCAAGACGCAGCGCAAGATGGCGCTCCAGGCGGTCTCCGTCGCCTTCGGCGTGATCGCCGTCTTCGGAGTGCTCGGCCAGCAGATCCTGGACTACCTGCACGTCTCCGTGCCCGCGCTGATGATCGCGGGCGGGCTGCTCCTGCTGCTGATCGCGCTGGACCTGCTGACCGGCAAGACCGACGAGCCGACGCAGACGAAGGACGTCAACGTGGCGCTCGTCCCCCTGGGCATGCCGCTGCTCGCCGGTCCCGGCGCGATCGTCTCGGTGATCCTCGCCGTCCAGCACGCCGACAGCGTCGGGAGTCAGCTCTCGGTCTGGACGGCGATCGTCGCCATGCACGTCGTGCTCTGGCTGACCATGCGCTACTCGCTGCTGATCATCCGGGTCATCAAGGACGGCGGCGTCGTCCTGGTCACCAGGCTGGCCGGGATGATGCTCTCCGCCATCGCCGTGCAGCAGATCATCAACGGCGTCACCCAGGTCGTCCAGAACGCCTGACCCGGCCCCGCGCAGCACAGCGCCCCCGCACGACCGATCCGTGCGGGGGCGCTTCGTCTTTGTACCGGCGAGGTGTTACGAAGCCGAGGTGTCGGCCGGGCGGATATAGATGCGCTGGCCCAATGCTGCGGCCTGCTGCACGATCCGGTTGACGGAGGCGGCGTCCACGACGGTGCTGTCCACGGCGGTACCGTCGACATCGTCGAGTCGCATGATCTCGAAGCG
The DNA here is from genome assembly GCA_000470535.1 of Streptomyces sp. AW19M42. GTDB lineage: Bacteria > Actinomycetota > Actinomycetes > Streptomycetales > Streptomycetaceae > Streptomyces. The sequence goes on along the minus strand of CBRG010000136.1, from coordinate 8,586 downwards.
CATATGGCTTCCCTTCGTCTGATCCTCCTGCTGGAGAACTACTGGGAGGACGGGTGACCCGTCCGCAAGGATGAGGAGCGCCAGCCTGGTACGTCTCGCGCCCCACGAGGTGTACAACGGCTTGCCCCCTGCAATCATTCCCTACGCTAAGGAAATTTTTTGGATGTCTAAGTACCAGCAGGTAACCGAGCATGCGCGGACGACGACATCCGCGACGAGGCCCGTATGAACGAGGCAGAGATCGGTGAGCGCCTGGACCGCACCAACGAGCTGCTCCAGCGGGTGCTCGCCGAGGTGTCGAAGACCCCCTCGACCCACGCGATCTTCGTCGACGCGGGCTACGTGTACGCCGCGGCCGGGCTGCTCGTCACCGGCACGGAGGACCGGCGCTCCTTCGACCTCGACTCGGAGGGGCTGATCGAGGCGTTCATCGACAAGGCCCGCACGATCTTCGCGGACAGCCGGCTCCTGCGCGTCTACTGGTACGACGGGGCCAGGCGCCGGATCCATACCGTCGAACAGCAGTCCATCGCGGAACTCCCCGACGTCAAGGTCAGACTCGGCAACCTCAACGCCAACAACCAGCAGAAGGGCGTCGACTCACTCATCCGCACCGACCTCGAATCGCTCGCCCGCCACCGCGCGATCAGCGACGCCGCACTCGTCGGCGGCGACGAGGACCTGGTCTCCGCCGTCGAGGCCGCGCAGGGGTACGGGGCCCGCGTCCACCTGTGGGGCATCGAGGCCGGCGAAGGCCGCAACCAGGCCGAGCCGCTGCTCTGGGAGGTCGACAGTCAGCGCACCTTCGACCTCGACTTCTGCCGCCCCTACGTGACCAGGCGGCCCGTCACCACCTACGAGGACGATTCCCCGGCGCCCTCGCGCGACGACGTCCGCTTCGTCGGCGCGCAGATCGCCGCGACCTGGCTCTCCGCCCGCGGCCGCGACTCCCTGGCCGACCTGCTCCCCGGGCACCCGTACCTGCCCGGCTCCGTCGACCAGGACCTGCTGGTCGAGGCCGAGCGCCTGCTCCAGCACTCGCTGCGCGGCCACGCCCACCTGCGGCGGGCGCTGCGCGACGGCTTCTGGCAGCACCTCCAGTCGCAGTACTGAACGCAGTACTGAACCGCAGCCGTCGCGGAGCCCCGCGCTGCCTACAGGCTGTCCCAGAAGGAGACCAGCGCGGCAGCCGTCGGCCCCGGCCGGTCCGCGTTGGGGGAGTGCTCCGCGCCCTCGATCCGGGTCCGCCGGGCGCCCAGCCGCTGGGCCATCGCGTCGAGCTGGGACACCGGCCAGACGTCGTCGCGCTCGCCGGAGACCACGTGGACCGGCAGCCCGGTGGCGGCGACCTCGGCCACCCGGTCGGGCTCGGTGGCCAGCTGGCGGCCGGTGGCGATCAGCTGGGCGGGCCGGTGACGCATCCAGCGCCGTCGCAGGTCCTCGCCGTCCGTCTCGGCCTCCGCGGGCGGGTCGAAGACGCGCATGGCCTCCCAGACCTGGTCCATGGCCATGGTCGTCAGCGCGTCGCCCAGGATCTTCAGCTTGACCCGCTGGGGCTCGACGACCACGCCGGGACCGGAGGACATCAGGGTCAGCGACCGGAACGGTGCCGGATCCAGGATGGCCGCGGCGCGTGCGATCAGCCCGCCGAGCGAGTGCCCGAGGAGGTGGACCGCGCTGCCGCCGAGGCCCAGCGCGGCCGTCTGCGCGAGTGTGTCACGCGCCAACTCGTCCTGTGCGTAGGACTCCTGGCGGTCCGTCCCGTCGCTCTCGTACTGCCCGCGCCCGTCCACCGCGACCACGCGGTAGCCAGCCTGCGCGAGCGGTTCCAGCAGTGCGATGAAGTCCTCCTTGCTGCCGGTGAAGCCGGGCAGCAGGAGTGCGGTGCCGCGTGGTGCGGTCCGCGGGGACGCGTCCAGGACGGCGAAGTCACCGCGCGCGGTGTGCAGCGCACGGGCACGGGTGCCGGGAGGCGGGACGAAGGTGGGTGGCCGACTCATGGGACGAGGTTATGCCGTGAACGCCCGAGGGGCCCGGGGGATCCCCCGGGCCCCTCGGGCACTCCGGCGCCGTCGGGCGCCGGTCTCAGCTGTCGGTCTCAGCTCTCGGTCTTCGCGGCGGCCGCTCGCGGTGCCCGACGCCTGCGCGGCTTGGCCTCGCCCTCGGTGACCGAGACGTTTGCCACGGCCTCCGTCTTCGGCTTCGCGGCCGGACGGGTGCGACGACGCGGCCTGGTGTCGTTCTCGGGCTCGGCGATCGGCGCGATCTGGAAGTCGACCTCGTCCTCGGCCGGCTTGATCACCCGGGTGCGACGGCGGGGCTTGGTCACCGTCTTCGCCTCGGCCACGGGCTCGGCCACGGGGGCGGTCTGGAAGTCGACCTCCTCCGCCACCGGCTTCACGACCCGGGCGCGGCTGCGACGCGGCTTCGCGGCGGTCACGGCCTCGGCCGCCACCTCCACCGTGACGTCTGCCTTGGCCCTCGGCGCCCTGGTCCTGGTCTTCACCGCGGGCTCGGTGTCGATGACGACGACCGGGGCCTGCGCCACCTCGACCGCGGCCTCGGCCGCGATCTCCGGGGCACCGACGCGGCCGCGCCGACGCCGACGCGGCGTACGCGGCTCCGCGGGGCCTTCGGCGGCGGGCATCTCGACGACGGGGGCGTCGACGGCGGGGGTCTCGACGGCTTCCACGGCCGGTGCGGGCACCGTGGCGGCGTTCTCCTCCGCGGCGGAACCACCCCGGGTGCGACGGCGCTGACGCGGCGTGCGCGGGGGGCGCTCCTCGCGCACGGCGGGTGCGGAGGCGGCGGCGGACTTGCGGCCGCGACCGCCCGTCTCACCGAGGTCCTCGATCTCCTCGGCCCGCAGACCGGCGCGGGTGCGCTCGGTACGCGGCAGGACACCCTTGGTGCCGGCCGGGATGTCCAGCTCCTCGTACAGGTGCGGGGAGGTGGAGTACGTCTCCGGCGGGTCCGGGAACTTCAGGTCCAGGGCCTTGTTGATCAGCTGCCAGCGCGGGATGTCGTCCCAGTCGACCAGCGTGATCGCGATGCCCTTGGCACCCGCGCGGCCGGTCCGGCCGATCCGGTGCAGGTACGTCTTCTCGTCCTCGGGCGACTGGTAGTTGATGACGTGGGTGACACCCTCGACATCGATACCGCGAGCCGCGACGTCGGTGCAGACGAGCACGTCGACCTTGCCGTTGCGGAAGGCGCGCAGCGCCTGCTCGCGGGCGCCCTGGCCGAGGTCGCCGTGGACGGCGCCGGAGGCGAAACCGCGCTTCTCCAGCTGCTCGGCGATGTCGGCGGCGGTGCGCTTCGTACGGCAGAAGATCATCGCGAGTCCACGGCCGTTGGCCTGGAGGATGCGCGAGACCATCTCGGGCTTGTCCATGTTGTGCGCGCGGTAGACGTACTGCGCGGTGTTCTTGACGGTCGTGCCCTCGTCGTCGGGCGAGGTGGCGTTGATGTGCGTCGGCTGCGACATGTAGCGGCGCGCGAGGCTGATGACCGCGCCCGGCATGGTCGCGGAGAACAGCATGGTCTGCCGCTTGGCCGGCAGCATCGTGATGATGCGCTCGACGTCGGGCAGGAAGCCCAGGTCCAGCATCTCGTCGGCCTCGTCGAGGACGAGGACGCGGATGTGTGAGAGGTCGAGCTTGCGCTGGCCCGCCAGGTCGAGCAGCCGGCCCGGGGTGCCGACGATGACGTCGACGCCCTTCTTGAGGGCCTCCACCTGGGGCTCGTACGCCCGGCCGCCGTAGATCGCGAGAACGCGGACGTTACGGACCTTGCCGGCGGTCAGGAGGTCGTTGGTGACCTGCTGGCACAGCTCGCGGGTGGGGACGACGATCAGCGCCTGCGGGGCGTCGGTCAGCTTCTCGGGCGCCGCCCGGCCCGCCTCGACGTCCGCGAGGACGGTGACGCGCTCAAGCAGCGGCAGCCCGAAACCGAGCGTCTTGCCGGTGCCGGTCTTGGCCTGTCCGATGACATCGGAGCCGGAGAGCGCGACGGGGAGCGTCATCTCCTGGATGGGGAAGGGGGACATGATGCCGACGGACTCAAGTGCCTCGGCCGTCTCGGGAAGAATCCCGAGGTCTCGGAACGTAGTCAGGGTATTGCCTCTTCTGTGAAACGCGGTCCGAGGCGAACGAAGAGGGTCGTACCGTGCCGGGGTTGGTCATCCGGCCGTGGATGGGCCGGGTGGCGCGGGACCACTGCCGTCGCTCGAGCGCTCGTGCCGCTGAGGGGGCCCCTCATCTGCGGTCGTACGTGGCGTACGCCTCGCGTGGAGGGCTGTCGGGTCGGAGCCGATCGGGCCACCGACCGGGCATCCTCATTCAATTTCGCGCCACGAGCAGTTGCAAAATGCTCAGTAGACGCAATACCACTGTACCCCGGATTCGCGCATCTGTGTTGGGCGAATTCATCGGAACGGTGTGACGTCAGTCTGCGGGCGGACCCTTCCGCGTCTCGGCGGGCGGGCTATTCTGCGCTCCATGGAGACGCCTGACAACGCCACTGAAACCCCCGCATCCACCAGAATCGCCGACCAGGACTGGGCCACCTCGTCCACGGAGCCGCAGTACCGGGCCGCCGTCGTGGACCTGCTGGGAGCACTTGCCTACGGGGAGCTGGCGGCCTTCGAGCGGCTCGCCGAGGACGCGAAACTCGCGCCGACGCTGGGTGACAAGGCGGCGCTGGCGAAGATGGCGTCCGCGGAATTCCACCACTTCGAGCGGCTGACCGACCGGCTGACGGCGATCGAGGTGGAGCCGACCGGAGCGATGGAGCCGTTCGCGAAGGCGCTCGACGACTTCCACCGCCAGACCGCGCCGTCGGACTGGCTGGAAGGCCTGGTCAAGGCCTATGTCGGTGATTCGATCGCCAGTGACTTCTACCGTGAGGTCGCGGCCCGGCTCGACTCGGACACCCGTTCCCTCGTGCTTGCCGTGCTCGACGACACGGGCCACGGCAACTTCGCCGTCGAGAAGGTGCGCGCCGCGATCGAGGCGGACCCGAGGCTCGGCGGCCGGCTCGCGCTGTGGGCGCGCAGGCTGATGGGCGAGGCGCTCTCGCAGGCGCAGCGCGTGGTGGCGGACCGCGACGCACTGTCCACCATGCTGGTGGGCGGGGTGGCCGACGGATTCGATCTGGCCGAGGTCGGCCGGATGTTCTCGCGGATCACCGAGGCGCACACCAAGCGGATGGCCACCCTGGGGCTCGCGGCCTAGGGTCTTTCGCCTGATCCAAACGAGAGGCCCCAGGGCCGCCCCCCGGCGTCAGGCAGCCGCCGACCGGCTGATCCGGCGGCTGCGCGGCCGGATCAGCAGGGACACCGTCACCGCGGAGATGAGCGCCGCGCCGATCAGGGTCGCCGCCGCGTGGCCGGGGCCCAGCACCGAGTGCATCAGATACAGGCCGAACAGCGCTCCCAGCGCCCCAGTACCGAAGACGGTCCGACGGGACGGGAGACGGGGCGACAGCGAGCGCAGCGCCGCCCAGGAGAGGGCCAGTCCGAGCACGACGGAGCCCAGGGTTTCCAAGATCACAGACGATCACCTCGCAGGTACGGGGCGGGCAATTCGGTCTACGCGGTACTACCCCCGGGCCGCGCAACACAATCATCCTGCGGACAGCCTTCGCCCAGCCGTCGCACAGGAACGCACAGGAGTTCGGCTGTCGTACATGGAACGGCCACCGGACGCACAACAAAAAGCGGCCCGGCGGGGGACTCCCCGCCGGGCCGCTTCCACGTTCGCTGTGTCCGCGCACGCGTCCAGTGCCGGTAGGCACTAAAGCGCGCCGAACCCCACCCGTCGCGTGCTGGGCTCGCCGATCTCCACGTAGGCGATCCGGTCGGCCGGCACCAGGACCTTGCGGCCCTTCTCGTCCGTGAGGCTGAGCAGCTGCGCCTTGCCGGCGAGAGCCTCGGAAACCGCGCTCTCGACCTCTTCGGCGGAAAGCCCGCTCTCCAGAACGATCTCCCGGGGCGTGTGCTGCACCCCGATCTTGACCTCCACGGCTATGTCCCTCCGACGGTCAGTCCCTGCGCGGTGAACCGCGCCGTACGCAGCACACATTAGCCCGCTGCGGACGGTGACCAGGAGTCCACGGGCAACGCCCGCAGCGAACACGGGCGCAGGCCGCGCCGCTCAGTGCTGATCTCGGTGCTGATCTCAGTGCTGATCGATGCCGTGCAGCGGGAAGCCCGCGATGCCCCGCCAGGCCAGCGAGGTGAGGAGCTGCACCGCCGTGTCGCGCGGGATGGCGGACCGGCTGGAGAGCCAGTAGCGGGCGACCACCTGGGACACCCCGCCCAGGCCGACCGCGAGCAGCATGGACTCGTCCTTCGATAGGCCCGTGTCACCGGCGATCACACCGGAGATCGCCTCGGCGCACTGCAGCGAGACCCGGTCCACCCGCTCGCGCACGGCGGGCTCGTTGGTGAGGTCGGACTCGAAGACCAGCCGGAAGGCGCCGCCCTCGTCCTCGACGTACGCGAAGTAGGCGTCCATCGTCGCGGCCACGCGCAGCTTGTTGTCCGTCGTCGACGCGAGCGCCGTGCGGACCGCATGGAGCAGCGACTCGCAGTGCTGGTCGAGCAGGGCCAGGTAGAGCTCCAGCTTGCCCGGGAAGTGCTGGTAGAGCACCGGCTTGCTGACCCCGGCCCGCTCCGCGATGTCGTCCATCGCGGCGGAGTGGTAGCCCTGTGCGACGAAGACCTCCTGGGCGGCGCCCAGGAGCTGATTGCGTCGGGCGCGACGCGGCAGGCGAGTGCCCCGTGGGCGCGCCGCCTCGGTCTGCTCGATGGCTGTCACGCCGCCTCCCAAATTCGTGTTCCGACACAGCCGTTCCGTACTCGCTGCGCCGTACCGCCATCGTACTTTCGGGTAACCCGGGTATGCGCGGCGCGGACGCAGAATTTCACGGACCGGACGCGCGCGGTAGCCACAGTTCCTGGTGACCTCTGCCGTATAGCAGGACGTATCAGCGGTAATCGTCCTCATCGTGCTCGTCGTGCGAGACCGCTCGGGCCTGTTCCGCCGCGTCCGCCTCGTTCGCACGGTCCCGGTCGAGTTCCGTCAGCGGTTCGTCGCTCTCGGGACGCAGCTCCGCCCGCTGCTCGGCGGCGTCCGCGTCGGGTGTCTCCTGGCCGGGGCCGTCGGGCTGGACGTCCTCGAAGGACTCCGGGTCACTGGGGTCGACCGTCATGGTGGCTCCCTTCCTCGCTTCGAGCCTAGGAGCAGGGCCCCGATGCCGCTATGTGGTGTGTGACGGCGAACACACGAATCGCGGTGTGATCGTCTCGTAACATTGCCACATGTCTTCGACCGAGCTGCCGGGAGTCCGGGCCGCCGCCGCAGCGGCGGCCCCCACGGTGAGCGCCGTCAGGGTCGCGGAGGGCGAGAGACTCCGCTCCGTCACGCTGGCCGGGCTCACGCTGAACGTCCGATCGCGGCCGCCGGAGCGGACGGGCCTGGTGCCCGCCCTCTACGTCCACGGTCTCGGCGGCTCCTCGCGGAACTGGTCGGCGCTGATGCCGCTGCTCCAGGACGTGGTGGACGGTGAGGCACTGGACCTGCCGGGATTCGGGGACTCCCCGCCCCCGGACGACGGCAACTACTCGGTCACCGGTCACGCCCGCGCGGTGATCCGTTTCCTGGACGCGGAGCAGCGCGGACCCGTCCACCTGTTCGGCAACTCCCTCGGCGGCGCGGTGGTCACCAGGGTCGCGGCGGTCCGCCCCGACCTGGTGCGCACGCTGACCCTGATCTCGCCCGCACTCCCCGAGATCCGGGTGCAGTTGTCGGCCGCGCCGACCGCGCTGCTCGCGGTTCCGGGGCTCGTGTCCCTGTACTCCCGGATGACCCGGGACTGGACCGCGGAAGAACGCACCCGCGGACTCGTGGCACTCTGTTACGGCGATCCGGCACGCGTCTCCGACGAGGGTTTCCGTGCGGCGGTGGCCGAAATGGAGCAACGGCTGGAAATGCCGTACTTCTGGGACGCCACGGCGCGCTCGGCACGTGGCATCGTCGATGCGTACACGCTGGGCGGTCAGCACGGGCTGTGGCGTCAGGCCGAGCGGGTGCTCGCGCCGACCCAGCTCGTGTACGGCGGACGGGACCGGCTCGTCTCGTACCGGATGGCACGCAGAGCGTCCGCGGCCTTCCGCGATTCGCGGCTGCTGACACTGCCCGACGCGGGGCACGTGGCGATGATGGAGTACCCGGAGGCGGTCGCCCAGGCGTTCCGGGACCTGCTCGACGAAGACGGCGGGAGCTGATCCGGGGCGTGGGACGACACAGTCGAAAGGGTGCTGGGCCCAAGGCCCCCGAGGCCGGGGCCGCCCCGGCGGAATCGGGTGCCGAGCGCGAGGGCACCAGGCCGGCACCCGGCAACGGCCGGCGCAGGCGGCCGGGTGAGGCGCCACCGGCCACCGGCGGCCCCACTCCGTTCCAGGGCGCACCCCAGGTGCGCGGCGGCCACCCGGAACAGCGTGAACCCGGTGGTGGTTGGGGCACCGGGCCCGTCGAGGGGGCGGGGGCGCCGCGCGGCCGGCCTCCGCGCCCCCGTGTGCAG
>CBRG010000135.1 GCA_000470535.1 Streptomyces sp. AW19M42 | reverse complement strand
CCCGACGACGTCCTCGATCTCGGCCCGGTTGCGGCCCGCGATCGGGGTGCCCACGGCGATGTCGTCCTGGCGGCAGTAGCGGGCCAGCACGATCTGGAACAACGACAGCAGCGCCATGAACATGCTCGCGCCCTGTCGCCCCGCAGCCTTCCGCAGCCCCTCCGCGACCTCGTTCGGCACGGTGAAGGTCACCACGTCGCCGGTGCCGCTCATGTGTGCTGGACGCGGGTGATCGGTCGGCAGCTCCAAGGGCGTGGAGTGGGCGAGACGCTCGCGCCAGTAACCGAGCTGCCGCTCCAGGGCCGGTCCGGTGAGCTGGTCACGCTGCCAGGAGGCGAAGTCCGCGTAACGGATGGGCAGTTCCGGGAGCGTGGGCTCGCGCTCGGCCAGGGCCGCGGCGTACAGCTCACGCACTTCGCGCGCCAGGATGCCGGAGGACCAGCCGTCCGACACGATGTGGTGCACCGTCAGCAACAGGTAGTGGTCGTCCTCCGCGAGGCGCACGGCGTCCGCCCGCAGGGGCCTGCCCGTCGTGAGGTCGAAGGGGCGCGTCGCCCGGGCACGCAGCACCTCCTGCCCGCGTTCCTCGGCGTGGGCTTCGCCCAGCAGGTCGTGCACCGAGACCTCGACCGGCCAGGGTGCGGTGATCACCTGCCGCGGTGTGCCGTCGTCGTCCGCCGGGAAAGCCGTCCGCAGCACCTCGTGCCGGGCCACCAGGCCGGACAGTGCCGTCTCGAGTGCGGTGACGTTCAGCGCACCCCGGACACGCAGTGCCATCGGCACCAGGTAGTCGGCGCTTCCGGGGGTCAGGCGGTCCAGGAACCACAGCCGCTGCTGTGCGAAGGACAGCGGTAGCGGTCCGTCGGCCTCACCGGCACCGCGTACGATCCGGTCCGCGTCCGCTCGCCGTCGCATACGGGACAGCAGCCGCGCCTCGATCGAGTTCTCGCCCATGATGATGTCCGTCCTCTTCCTTTTGTGTGGGCAACGGGTCTCTGCGTGTGGGCAGCGGGCCGCTGGGTTCAGGAGGCCTGTTCCTGTTCGTTTTCCTGCGCGTCGAACAATTCGATGAGCTGTTGCTTGACACCGGTGACCGTCGGCGCCTGGAAGAGCTGGCGAAGGCCGATACGGACGCCGGTCACCGCTTCGACGCGGTTGACGAGCTGTATGGCGAGGAGGGAATGCCCGCCGATGTCAAAGAAGCCGTCGTGGATTCCGACCTTCTCGAGTCCGAGTACCGCGGCCATGATTTCGGCGATCTCCGCCTCGATCTCGTCCCGGGGTTCCACGAACCCCGCCGCGATGTCACTTTCGTCGGGGGCCGGCAGCGCCGCGTGATCGACCTTGCCGTTCCGGTTGAGCGGGAGTTCCGCAAGGATCACGAACGAGGACGGCATCATGGCCCGGGGCAGCCGCTCGGCAGCCCACCCCCGCAGCGTTCCGGCGTCCGCCGTACCGCCCGGCACGGGGACGAAATACGCCACGAGCCGCTTGTCGCCGGGGGCGTCCTCGCGGACGGTCACCGCACACACCCCGACTGTGTCGTGGGTCAGCAACACCGCCTCGATCTCACCGAGTTCGACACGTACACCGCGCAGCTTCACCTGCCGGTCGATGCGGCCCAGCAGGTCGAGTTCGCCGTGAACGGTGAAGCGGCCGACATCTCCGGTGCGGTACATGCGGCCGCCGTTGAACGGGTCGGGTACGAAGCGTTCCGCGGTGAGCTCGGGCCGCTCGTGGTAGCCGCGCCCCACGCTGTCACCGCCGAGATACACCTCGCCCAGCACCCCCACCGGCACGGGGCGGCGGTCCGGGTCGAGGACGTACACCGTCTGGTTCACCATGGGCCGTCCCGCGAGGACCGGGCCCCCGGGGTCGGTGCGCGAGGCCCGCCAGTACGTGGTGTCGACGGAGACCTCCGTCGCGCCGTACAGGTTGACCAGGTCACCGGGGAACCGTTCGAGGAAGCGGGAGACCAGCGTCGGCTGGAGGGGCTCACCGCTCGCGAAGGCGTAGCGCAGGTGCGCGCAGTCATCGGGCAGTGCCTGCGACACGAACAGGTCCAGCAGGCTCGGGACGAAGTGCAGGCCGACCACGCGATGCGCCCGCATCAGCCGCGACACCTCGGTCATGTCCAGCCGATCGGAGCCGGGAACCAGCACGACCGTCGCGCCCTGCCACAGCGGCCAGAAGATCTCGTACGCCGACACGTCGAAGGACAGCGGGGTCGCCTGGAGGAAACCCTCGCCGGGGGCGAGCGGGAAGGCCTGCTGCATGCCGGCCAGGTAGTTCACCACGCCGCCGTGCTCGATGCGGACACCCTTCGGGCGGCCTGTCGAGCCGCTGGTGTAGATCAGGTAGGACAGGTCGCCGGGGCCGGCGACGGGCTCCGGAGCGGTGACCGGAAGGGAGTCAGGCAGGTCGGCAGCGCTGTCGACGGCCAGCAGGCCCAGACCCTCGGGCAGCAGGCCGGCGTGTGCGCTGTCGGTGATGACCAGTGGTGCGCCGGAATCCTTCACCAGGTACGCCAGCCGCTCCGCCGGATGCTCCGGGTCGAGCGGAACGTACGCCGCGCCCGCCTTGAGGATGCCGAGCAGCGTCCACACCAGGGCGGGGGAGCGCTCCAAGCAGACGCCCACCGGCACGTCCGGCCCGATCCCCGGCTCGGCGCGCAGCCGGTGCGCCAACCGGTTCGCGTGCTCGTCGAGTTCGCGGTACGTCAGGTGGTCGCTGCCGCACACTACGGCGACGGCGTCCGGGGCGAGCGCCGCGCGTGCCTCGAACAGCTCGTGCAGGGTGGCCGCAGCCGGGACCGGAGCCTCAGTGGTGTTCCACTCGGTGAGGATCCGGTGGCGCTCGTCGGTGCCCAGCATCTCCAGTTCGGACAGCACGGTGTGCGGGCGCGCCGTGGCCGCGTCCAGCAGGTTGGTGAAGTGGTTCACGAGCCGTCGTGCGGTGGCCTCGGTGAACAGGTCGCCGGCGTAGACGACGGCGCCGTTCAGTGTGCCGTCGGCTGCCTCGGCGAGGTACATCGACAGGTCGAACTTCGCTTCACGGACCGGGGACTCGATGGGTTCCGCCGTCAGGCCGGGCAGACGCCAGGCGTCCGCCCCGGGCGTGTTCTGGAGCGCGAAGAGAGTCTGGAACAGCGGATTCCGGGACAGGTCACGGTCGGGTGCCAGCTCTTCGACGAGGCGCTCGAAGGGCAGGTCCTGGTGGTCGTACGCGCCCAGTGCCGTGTCCTTGACGCGCGCCAGCAGATCGGTGAACGCCGGATCGCCGGAGAGGTCGGTGCGCAGGACGAGCGTGTTGACGAAGAAGCCGATCAGGTCTTCGGTCTCGGTCCGGTTCCGGCCGGCGATGGGGGTACCCACCGCGACGTCCCGCTGTCCGCTGTAACGCGCCAGCAGGAGTTGGAACACCGACAACAGGGTCATGAACATGCTCGCGCCGCCTTCGGCGGCCACCGCCCTGGCACGTGCGGCGACGTCGGCGGGAACCGAGAACCGGACGACTTCGCCCTTGCCGGTGCGCTGCGCCGGCCGTGCGTGGTCCGTCGGCAGCTCCAGCGGCTCAAGGCCCGCCAAACGGTCCCGCCAGTAGTCGAGTTGCTGTTCCAGCGGTGCGCCGGTCAGCCAGGCTCGCTGCCACAGCGCGTAGTCGGCGTACTGCACCGGCAGCGGTGCGGGCACCGGCCCCTTCTGCAGGGCCGCCGCGTAAAGTGCGGACAGCTCACGTACCAGCACGCCCACGGACCAGCCGTCGAAGGCGATGTGGTGCACGGTGATCGCCAGTACCGATTCCTCGTCGCAGAGGCGCACCAGTTCCGCGCGCAGCAGGGGGCCGGCGGTGAGGTCCACCGGGCGCAACGCGTCCTCGGCAAGGACCGCCGCACAGGCATCTTCCCGGGCCTGGGCGTCGGTGACGGCACGCAGATCCCGCACCAGGACCGTCACCGACAGCTCCGGGGAGATCGACTGGACCGGGGAACCTGACTCGTCCGTGCCGAACCGGGTGCGCAGGATCTCGTGGCGGGCGACCAGCGCGGTGAAAGCGGCGTTGAGTGCGTCCACGTCGAGCAGGCCGTGGACGCGGTAGGCGAAGGGAAGCAGGTACTCGGCCCTGCCCGGCTCCAACTGGTCGAGGAACCACAGGCGTTGCTGGGCGAAGCTCAGTGGAATCGGGCCACCGTCGCGCCGCACGGCGCTGATGCGGGAGATCCCGACATCGTCGAGGTCCGCGACTGCCGCAGCCAGCAGCGCCGGGGTGGATGCGCTGAACAGAGTCCTCACAGGGACATCGACGCCCAGCTGCCGGCGCAGCCGCGACACGACCTGCGTCGCCAGCAACGAGTGGCCGCCCAGCGCGAAGAAGTCGTCGTCGACGCCGACGGTGTCAATGCCGAGAACCTGTGCCCAGACCTCGGTGACCGTCCGCTCGGTTGCGGTGCGCGGAGCCGTGTACGCGGCGCCCAGCTCGGGCCGGTCGGAGGCGGGTGCGGGCAGCGCGCGGCGGTCCGTCTTGCCGTTCGGCGTGAGCGGGATCCGGTCCAGGGGGACGAACGCCGCGGGCACCATGTAGTCCGGCAGGTCGCGCTGGAGGTGGGCGCGCAGCGTGCCTGCCTCGACGGACGGGTTCGCGACGACGTACGCGACCAGCCTCGGGTCGCCCGGCACGTCCTCGCGCAGCAGGACGGTGGCGAGGGTGACCGATGGGTGGGTGAGCAGCGCTGCCTCGATCTCGCCGGGCTCGATGCGGTAGCCGCGCAGCTTGACCTGGTTGTCGCCTCTGCCGACGAACTCCAGATGCCCGTCCGGATGCCACTTCGCAAGGTCGCCGGTGCGGTACACGCGCCGTGGCGTGCCGTCCAGATCGACCACCGTGAATTTCTCGGCGGTCAGTTCCGGCCTGCCCAGATACCCCCGGGCCAGGCCGGGGCAACTGATCCACATCTCGCCAGGGACGCCCACCGGGACGGGCCTGCCGTGGCGGTCCACCACGAACACCTTCGCGTTGGCGACCGGACGCCCGATCGGCACGTGGTCGCCCGGCCCGGTGATCCGTGCCGTCGCCGCCTCCTGCGCCGCCTCGGTCGGTCCGTAACCGTTCACGAGCGGGACCGAGGTGTGACGGAACCACTGGCGTACCTGCTCGCGCGGGAGCGCCTCACCGCCGAGCCGCACCAGCCGCAGGTGCGGGCCGACGGCGTCCGGCCCGTCGAGCTGGGCGGCCAGCGCGCCGAACGCCGACGGGGTCAGCCAGGCCACCGTCACCTCGTTGGTGCGCAGCGCCTGCCCCAGCATCCCCGGGTCCCACGCGTCGTCGCGCAGCACCAGGGAGGCGCCCGAGACGAGCGGCGCGAACAACTGCCCCACCGAGGAGTCGAAGGAGATCGACGCGAATTGCAGGACCCTGTCCTCGCAGGTGAGGTCCAGCTGCCGCCGGGTCTCCCGCATACGCGCCCGCAGGGCGCCGTGGGTGATCTGGACGCCCTTCGGCCGGCCCGTCGAACCGCTCGTGTAGATCACGTACGCCAGGTCATCCGGCCCCGGCTCCGGCGCGGAGCCGTCACGGGGGCGGGTGGGAAGATCCGACGGCCAGGTGTCCTCCAGCAGCAGGAGCGGCGTATCCGCGGGCAGCCGCCCGGCGTGCGAGGACTGGGTGACGATCAGCGGGGCACCGCTGTCCCCGACCATGTAGGCGAGCCGCTCGGTCGGATACGTCGGGTCCAACGGCACGTACGCGGCACCTGACTTGAGGATGCCGAGCAGTGCGCTCACCATGTCGGTGCCCCGGTCCACGCAGAGGGCGACCAGGGTCCCGGGACCCGCCCCGCGCTCACGCAACAGGGTGGCGATCCACTCGGCCCGCTCGTCCAGCTCCCGATAGGTCAGGTGATCCGAGCCGCAGCTGAGGGCGCGGGAGTTCGGGCGCTCAGCTGCCCGGTCCTCGAACAGACGATGCACGGTGACGGCGTCGGGGGCGTCGGTGTCCGCTCCGTTCCAGGTGGTGAGGATTTCCCGCCGCTCCGCAGGCGTCAGCATCTCCAGGTCGGACAGCCGGGCATTGGGAGAGTGAGCAGCCGCACCGAGCAGGGTTTCGAAGTGTCCGGCGAGCCGGGCCATCGTGGCTTCGTCGAAGAGGTCGGTGGAGTAGACGATGGTGCCGTCCAGGCCGCCGTCGGCAGCCTCCGTCGCGTAGAAGGAGAAGTCGAACTTGGATTCCTGTGCGGCCAGGTCCAGTTGGCGGATGCTGAGGCCGGGCAACTCCCAGGAGCGGCTGTCGGGTGTGTTCTGGAGGACGAACATGGTCTGGAACAATGGGTTCCGCGACAGGTCCCGCTGCGGCGCCAGTTCCTCCACCAACCGCTCGAAGGGCAGGTCCTGGTGGTCGTAGGCGCCGAGTGCGGTCTCCTTGACGCGTTCGATGAGCTCGGTGAACGTCGGGTCGCCGGACAGGTCGGCCCGCATGACCAGTGTATTGAGGAAGAAGCCGACCATGTCCTCGATCTCGGCGCGGTTGCGGCCCGCGATCGGGGTGCCCACCGCGATGTCCTCCTGGCCGCTGTAGCGCGACAGCACGACCTGGAACACGGCGAGCAGCGTCATGAACAGGCTCGCACGCGTGTCGTGCGCCAGCCTGCGGGCCCCGTCGGCGGTCGCGGCGGGGATGCTGAAGGTGAGCATCGCCCCGTTGCCGCTGCGCAGCGCCGGGCGTCTGCGGTCGGTGGGGAGCTCCAGCGGTTCGACGCCCGCCAACTGCGCACGCCAGTAGTCCAACTGATCGGACAGCACCTCACCGGTGAGCCATGCACGCTGCCAGACCGCGAAGTCCGCGTACTGAAGCGGCGGTTCGGGCAAACCTGCGGGTATGCCCGTGACCCGCGCGGTGTACAGCGTGGTGAGCTCCCGCGAAAGTACCCCCACTGACCATCCGTCGAAAGCGACATGATGAATCGTCAGGGACAGCAGGTGATCCTCTTCGTTCAGCCGGATCAGCAAGGCGCGGATCATCGGCCCGGTGGCGAGGTCCATCGGTCGGAAGCCCTCGGTGCCCACGAGCGCGAGGGCGGCCTCTTCCCGGGCATTGCCGTCCGTGACGGACCGCAGGTCGTGTACTGCCATCGGCAGGGTGCGGGGCTCGTCGACGATCTGCCCGGGGGTACCGTCCTCGTCGGTGACGAAACGGGTCCGGAGCACCTCGTGCCGCGCGACCAGCTCGGACAGCGACGACTCCAGCGCCGGCACGTCCAGCGGACCGCTGATGCGCAGCCCCATGGGAATGAGGTACTCGGCACGGCCCGGCTCCAGTTGATCCAGGAACCAGAGGCGGCGCTGCGCAAACGACAGGGGCAGAGGCCGCCCATCCCGGGCGGCCGAAGGGATCACGGCGGTGTCGTCGGAGGCGGACGATGAAGCCAGGGCATCCGTGCCATCGGCCAGGCCCTCGTCGCCCCCGTCCAGAGACTCGAACAGTCGGCGGGTCCGTTGCATGGCCTCTTCGGCGAGGAACGAAGCCACGGCCCTTACGGTCAAGGGCCCCGATACCAAAGGTGCCTGGAAGTCGGAGCCGAACTCCTCCGCCACCCGGCGGGACATCTCCGCCGACCGCTCTCCGGTGCCGCCCAGTAGGAAGAAGTCGGACTCCGCCGTCACCACCTCGGTGCCGAGGACGGACCGCCACACTTCGGCTATCCGGGCCTCGGCCGGCGAGAACGGCTCACGCCCCGCTGCCCGGCCGGGTGCCGGCGCCGGGGGCACCATCGGATTCGTAGTCATGCGTCCACCAGTTCCTCGTCGTCGACCCGTAACGGAAGGCCCTCGGATGCTCAGCCGAGTTCGATGCTCGCAGAGCGATCTTGACGAGATAACTGGTTACTTCTGCCCGGAGGACATGGGCACTTCTGCCCGTACGACGCAGCTCCGGGCGTCCCGGAGCTGCACGGTGACCACGCTGGTTTCAGGCCGCGGCGTGGACCGAGGGCTCCTCGTGCGGCAAGGCCCTCGCCGGACCGGCCCCGGCCATGTCGTCCGCGGCGTCGATGGTGGAGGGTTCGGACGCCGTCTGCTTGCGCATCCCGGACCATTCACGGCTCATGCCGGGAAGAGCGATGGCGACCAGATACAGCCCGCCCACGATCCACAGCGCTGTCGACGTGCCGGTCAGGGTCACCAGCCCCGCTCCCAGCAGCCCGCCGAACGGGATTCCCGCCCAGGTGACGGCCTGGGCAAGTGTCTTGACCCGGCCCAGCAGCGGTGTCGGGATCAGCTCGTACGTCACCGCGCCCACGATCGGGTTGACGAAGCCGGAGCCGAGGCCGCCCACTGCGAGCACCGTCAGCACCAGCCACAGCGGCGCACCCAGCGCCATCGCGGCGAACCGGGGCAGGCCGCCGAGGGCGAAGCCGATCAGGTAGACGGTGCGCCGCGGCAGTCGCTCGGCCACCCCGGCGGCCACCAGCGCGGCGATGATCGACGTCGCTGCGAAGACACTCACCACCAGGCCGATGGCTGCCGCACCGTTGCCCGACTCCTTCGCCCACACCGGCAGCAGTACCGACATGAACGCCTGGTCCAGGAGGTTCGTCACCGCCAGCATGAGCACGATCGACCGCAACAGCTTCGCGTCTCGCAGGAAGGCGGCACCCTGGCGCAGTTGAGAGAGGTAGCCGCCGCTCTCCTCGACCGGGGTTTCGTGCGGCTCGGGCACCGGGTCGGTGAGCGTGGTCGAGACGATCAGCGCCGACACCGCGAACAGCGCGGCGGTGACCCACAGCGCGTACAGGCTGCCGAAGGCGGTGACGACCACGCCCGCGAGGGCCGGCCCGACGGTGGTCGCGGTCCGCTCGACAGCGGCCGAAAGACCGGTGCCCCGCTCGATGGGAACACGAGCCGCGCGGGTGGCCGACGGCACGAATAGCCCCTTGGCGCCGTTGGCCGGCCCGTCGGCCACGCCGACGACCGCGAGCAGGGCCAGGAGCACTCCGAAGGGCAGGTTGCCTGTCAGGTAGAGCAGCGGGGCGGTGGCCATCGCGGCGGTGGACAGGAGGTCGCCCACCACACTGATCCGCTTGGGGCCGATACGGTCGATGATCGGGCCGGCCAGTGCCTGCGAGATCACGTACGGCACTATCTGGCAGAAGGCCACCAGACCGGTCTTGCCGACACTGCCCGTGGTTGTCAGGACGAACCAGGGCAGGGCGATGGACAACACCCTGTTGGCGGAGAGCGCCGCCGCGTTGGCCGACAGCATGCCGACCAGACCGCGCAGGACCCTGGGGCCCGCCTCCGGCGCCGTTGCCCGTGCGCCGTTGTCCGCCGCCGTGCTGGCGGCTCTGTGCTGAGTGGCCATCGTTCTACTCCATGTCGCTGGGCTGGATGACTTGCCGGTCCTCGCTGGTCGGGAACAACTGGAACTGGAAGGAGACGCGTGCGGCGTCCTGCGGCGACTGCGCGTCGGCACCTGCTGCGGCGGACGTGCGCCGACGGAGCAGGGCGTGGATCTCCGCCGTCAGCTCCTTGGCGTCGGCCGGGGTGAGGGTGAGCGCGTAGTCACCGAAGTCCTGGGCGTCGCGCCACTGGGGAGTGAGTGCGGGGGTTGCCTCGATCGCAGCCGTCATGGCTCCGGACCAGACCCGGCCGAGGGCCTGGAGGTAGGCGATGCCGAGCTCCTCGCTGCCGTTCAGCACCTCGTTGTCGGGCGCGACGGTATTGGCATGCGCCGCTTGCCACCACCGCTCACGCCGCCCGCCCCGCGAGGGCGCCTCGCTGATGAAGCCGTACTCCGCTAGTTGGCGCAGGTGGTAGCTGGTCGCCCCGGTGTTCAGATTGAGCCGCCGAGCCACGGTGGTAGCCGTAGCCGGGCCCTCCGTCCGCAGGCTGGTGAGGATCTGGACCCGCAGTGGATGGGCGATGCCGCGCAGGTTACGGGCGGTCAGATGTACCTGTGAGGGCTGCTGCGGTGGTTCCATGAGGTTCAAGCTAGACCACAGAGAAGTCTGTGCATAGGAGTTGATGCACACAAGTGTGTGTAGTTTGGTGCCTCCGGTTGCGACGTGGCAGGTTCCGGTGTCGCTCGTCAGGCCTTGGAGGACGGCTCCGTCGGGCCGCCGACGCCGCCGGTTCTACTGAATCGTCCCTGTGCGTACGCCTGCTGCATCAGCGAGCTGCAGTCGCAGCGGCCCATCGAGTCGGGGCCGTGCGAGCCGGTGCAGGTGCCGCCCCACTGGTACAGCGTCCCGAGCTGGCGCATCGCCCAGACCAGGGCTGTGCGGGCCTTCGGGTCGGCATCCTTGGGGATCTGGTATCCCTTCGGGACACTTCCCTCGGGAATCCGGCCGAAGCCGGATCCGTCCTCTGGCGGAGCGCACCCGGCGGAGCTCGTCGCCACTTCCTGGCCCTTGTCGTCCTCGTGCCTACCGGCGCTGGGGAGAGTCGCGGCGTGGCCTTCTGCAGTGCGGTGGACAGGTCCTCCCACTGCGCGTACGCGTCAGGGAACCCCAATTTCTGGACGGCTTGTGCCGCCTGGGCGACCGTCATCTACTGCCAACGAAGTCGCGAAGCCTCATACCCTCTCCCACCGCGTCGAAGGGCCGGCGCCCTCGGCGAGCCGCGACCGACGTGCCTGGGGGCGCGGGTACCCGCCGAGAGGTGGAGTGCCCCACCTTCTCGCAGGCACAGGTGCTCCCGGATCGAGTCAGGGGCGGAACGACCACGCCGAGGGTGCCAGGTGCCGCCCGGCACCACGGCGGTCTGTTCGTCGAGCGCACCGAAGACGTCGTCGATCAGCCGGGTGGTCATGCATGAGGCCAGCGAATCTCAGAGCACTCTGATTTCGTGTCACTAGCGTCCGCCCCATGGTGCGCGACTATCTCATCATCGGGGCCGGGCCGGCCGGACTTCAACTTGCCGCCCTACTGGAACGCGACGGGCGCGACTATGTCGTCCTGGAGCGGGGGAGTGGGCCGGGCACGTTCTTCACCCGGTATCCCCGCCATCGGCAGCTGATATCGACGAACAAGGTACACACGGGTTTCACGGACCCGGAACTCAACCTGCGCATGGACTGGAATTCGCTTCTCAGCGACGACCCGGAGTTGCTCTTCACCCGGTACAGCGAGCGCTACTTCCCCCCGGCGGACGACCTGGTGCGCTACCTGGCCGACTTCGCGGCCCGCACCGGTGTGCGCGTCGAGTACGGGACAGAAGTCGTGCGGGTCTCCCGTGCGGGCGGCGTGTTCACCGTCCTCGACGGCGAGGGCCGCTCCTGGCAGGGCAAGCGGCTCGTGATGGCGACGGGCATCTCCCGGCTCTACGAGCCACCCGTCCCGGGCGCCGAACTCGCCGAACGCTACGACACCTTCGACCCCGACCCGGCGTCCTTCACCGACCAACGGGTGCTGATCATCGGCAAGGGCAATTCCGCCTTCGAAACCGCCGACGGTCTCATGGAGAAGGCCGCGGTGATCCACGTCGCCGGCCCGCACTCGGTCAAACTCGCCTGGAAGACCCACTACCTCGGACATCTGCGCGCGGTGAACAACAACTTTTTGGACACCTATCAGCTCAAGTCGCAGAACGCGGTCCTCGACGGCACCGTGGAGAGCATCGAGAAGTCCGAGGACGGCGGCTTCAGGGTGATGCTCCGCTACGCGCGGACCACGGAACCGCTGCGCGAACTGCACTACGACCGGATCATCCTCTGCACAGGCTTCCGATTCGACGCGTCCGTCTTCGACGAGTCCTGCCGTCCCGCGCTCGTCATCAACGACCGCTTCCCCGAGCAGACCTCGTCCTTCGAGTCGGTCAACGTACCGGACCTCTACTTCGCCGGCACCCTGATGCAGCAGCGGGACTTCAAGAAGTCCACCAACGGTTTCATCCACGGTTTCCGCTACGCGACACGAGCCCTGCACCGCATTCTCGGCGCTCGCCATCTCGACACCCCCTGGCCCGCCCGGCACTTCACCGCGACGCCGGAGGCGATCGCCGACGCCGTCATCGGCCGCGTGAACAGGTCCTCGGGCCTGTGGCAGCAGTTCTCCTTCCTCGGTGATGTGGTAGCCGTGGACGGTGACCGGGCCGTCTACCAGGAGGAGGTCCCGCTCGACCACGTCACCGACGGCGGTCTGGGGCCCGCCCAGCACCGGTTCGTCGTGGACCTGGAGTACGGACCCGCACACGACCAGGCAGACCCCTTCGACATCGGTGTCCCGCGCGTTCTCGAGAACGACGTCGACCATGCCATGGACTCCACGTACCTCCATCCCGTCGTCCGCCACTACCGGGACGGCGTGCTCGCCGGGACCCATCACCTGGCTGAGAACCTGGAGAACGAATGGAACCTCGCGGCGGTCCACCGGAAGCCGCTCACCGCTTTCGTGAAGGAGTGCCTTGACTGAGCAGTTCCCCGGCGCCGTACTGGACATCCTCGACGGTGCGGGCGACCGTACCGTGTTCGAGCACGCCGGCCGGGAGGTCTCGGGAGCTTGTCTCCTCGGCATGGTGCGGCGCGCGGTGAACGGTCTGACGCAGCACGGTATCGGGCCCGGGGACGGCGTCGCCATGCTGCTGGGGGCCGGCCCCGGCGCTTTCGCCGCGATCATCGCCGCCCACGTCGTCGGAGCCCGCGTCGTCGGCGTGCGGCCGGGACTGACCGAACCCCAGCGGGAGCACCTCCTGCGGGGCGTCGGAGTGAGAGTCACCGACCGGACCGACGGCCCCGGCACCCCGGAGCCCGGGGTCGTCCTCACCTTCGACGACCTGCTGGCGTCGGCGGACGACGGCGTCCGGCCACGCGTCCTGGCGCGGCCCGGCGACGTCGCCCGGCTCCTGCACACCAGTGGCAGCACCGGCTTTCCCAAGGCGTGCTCCCAGACCTACGCGGCGATGACCGCGGGCTGGGCACACCGGCCGGACGCCTGGCCACCCGCCGTTCGTGAACTCGCCGGGCTCCTGGACCGGTTCCTGGTGTTCGGCACCCTGGCCAGCCAGGTCATGATGGAGTACGGGTTGCTGGCACTCGCCGCCGGCGGCACCCTCGTCACCGCCGACCCACCGGAATTTCCCGATGCCCTGGTGCGGTACCGCGCGACCGCGAGCGTCGTCACGGTCGCCCGGCTGACGAAACTCGTGGCCGCCCAGCGCGAGTCGCCGGTGGACCTCGGCAGTCTGCGTGCGCTGATGGTGTCGGGATCACCGCTGGAGCCGGGACGGCTGCGGGAGGCCGCTGAGGTGCTCGGCCCGGTCGTCTTCCACGGCTACGGACAGACGGAGACCGGCATGATCTCCATGGCCACCCCGACAGAGCCGGCCGGCTCCCTCGGAGTGCCGCCCGTGGACCTGGAGATCCGTGATGCCTCCGGCCGCCCGGTCCGGCACGGTACGGACGGCGAGATCTTCGCCCGTACCCCGGCCCAGAGCTCCGGCTACTGGCAGGAACCCGCTCTCACGGCCGAGGTGTTCTCCGACGGGTGGGTGCGCACCCGTGACCTCGGCCGTCTCGATGCGGCGGGGCGGCTGTGGCTCACGGGACGGGTCCGTGACGTGATCATCGTCAACGCCAACGTGTACTACGCCGGGCCTGTCGAGCGGCTGCTCGCCACGCATCCCTCGGTGGCCGAGGCGTACGTCGTCGCTGTGCCCGACGACAGCACGGGCGAGGCCGTCCATGCCTTCGTCGTGCCCGCGGCCGGCCGCACCCCGGACCTCGGCTCACTGCGCGCGCTGGTCACAGCGGGCCTGGGCGAGGCATGTGCTCCCACCCGGCTCGTCCTCATCGACGAGGTACCGCTCACAGCCGCCGGGAAACCTGACAAACGACGCCTCGGGGAAGGGAATTAGCCGGCCGGGCCGCTCCCCGGACCGTGCCCCGCCCTCGCGCGCGACGCGAGGGCGGGGCACGTGTGTTCAGGGATGCCGACCGGGCGGTACCGTGCGGCGGGGAAGCAGGCGCGCGACGAGTGCCACATCGTGGACGCCGCTGCTCATGGCGCGCCGTCCTTGCCCGGCGCAGGTGTCGCCGTCGTGCTCCTCTCGGCGGGTACGGCTTCGCCGCGCACGAGATGGTCGAGTTCGGCGTTGAGCCGGGCGGCGTCCTCGGGAAGCCGGGCAGCCGCCTGCGGATCGCTCCCACGGAGGGCGACGGCGCCCCCGGCGATGGCCATCGGAATTGCGACGAGCACGGCGGCGGTGCGCATGCCTCCCGGAGCGGAGAGGACCAGCGCGATGAGAGGGGGCCCGAAGGCTCCGCCTGACTTGCCGACCGCCGCGGCCCAGCCGCCGGCGGTCCCCCGGATGGCCATGGGGTAGATCTCGGCCGTGTAGGGGCCGATCAGTGCGATGACACCGGCGGTTCCGGCGAACAGCAGTATCACCGCGGTCAGGAGTACCGGCCGGCTGCCGTCCATCCCGACGGAGGCCAGAACGAGCAGCGCCGCGACGGTGAGAACCGCATAGACGACCATGGTGCCCTTCGCCGACCAGCGCATGTAGAGCCATGCGGCCACCACGCAGGTGGGGATCGACAACAGCGAGGAGATGAACAGCAGCGTGGCGGCGGACATGCCCTTTTCCTCCGAGGCCTCCAGCTGACTGGGCAGGAAGGTGATGAAGCCCCAGTAGACGAGGCCCCAGGCGAGTGCGTAGCCGCTGACGACCAGCGTCCTGGCCGTCTGAGGGCGTTTGAACAGGGTGGAGGCGGGGACGCGGCCGGGCTGTGACCGCTGGGCGGTGAAGGCGGCTGATTCCGGGATCCACCGGTTCAGCGCGATGAGGATCAGGACCAGCGGGAGCTGGGCGAACCACAGAACGCGCCACCCGGTCAGCGGGATGAGCACTGCGGCCAGTCCGGCGGCTGCCATGTAGCCGCCGGTGGTGGTGAGGCCGGCCTGAAGCACCATGATGGCCGCGCGTCGGCCGGGGGGCAGGCTCTCGGTCATCAGGGCGTAGACGACGGGCAGCATGCCCCCGGCTGCCATGCCCATCAGGGCGCACATGACCAGGATGCCGCTGAAGGTAGGCATGGCGCCGCACACCGTCGTGCCGAGGAAGAGAAGGGACGCGATGAGGATCGTGGCCCTGCGCCCGATACGGTCCGCGGCGCGGCCCCCCACGAGTGAACCGAGCACCGTGCCGCTCAGCGCCACGGTGGGCAGCCAGGAGATCTCAGAGGCGCTGAGGTGGAACTCGGCACGCATGCCGGGCTGGATGAACGCCAGAGTGGCGGGTTTCATCTGGTCCACCATCAGCGCGAAGCTCAGGACGCCGATGAGACGGTGCCGGCTCGCCAGGGGTGTCCCGGCCTCCGCCGGTTCCGCCGCCGGCTCCACCCCGCGAGGCTGCACGACCGCGAACCCGGAGACCGCCACGCCCACGACGATGGCGACCATGGCGGCCCACATCGTTCCCGGCGTGCCCATCATCGCCATGTGGAACCCCATGGACGCGGAGTCGATGAACATCCACACGTGCTGGCCGACGCCGGCACACGTGAGGGCGACACCGGCCCAGAACAGCGCCGGCCGGGGTATCAGCGACGCCGCTCGCATGGGAGGAGCCGTCTCCTCACCCCGCTGACCGCCGGAAAGGCCGCGGGGGCCGGGCTCCGCGGGAGTCATCCGTTCCCTCCTTCCCGGTGAGGGACCGGACAGCGTCCGCTCCGCTGATCGTCGAAGTGCCGTGCGGCCGGACGCAGGCTGCGGGCATGCAGAACCATGAGCGTGCCGAGGACCAACTGACGTACGCCCCGGGTGACGTCCTCCACCCCGTCCCGCAGTCGGACGAAGCTCCGCAGGGCGCCCAGGCGGCGAGGTCCGGGCAGTGGGCCGCGCGGAATGAGCAGGCAGGGCGCCCGGTGCGGTATGGGGCGGGTGTGCGAAGCCGTCGAGTCCAGCCGGAACCGGCCCAGCACCTCCCGGACCGCGGCGCGCAGCACGAGCGGCGACAGCCGCCAGGCCGGGCAGGGGCGGTTGGCCGCCACGCCGTACGGGATGTGATGGACATCCTTGGCGACCAGGTTCGCCCAGCGGTCCGGGTCGAACTCGTCGGGGCGTTCGTATCCGGTGGCGTGGTAGTCGGGATAGCTGAAGCACACCACGGAACCGGCGGGCAGCACCGTCGTCCCGTCCAGCGGTATCTCGTCCGTGGTGATGCGATGGGCGATGCCGAAGAGCGGATACAGACGCATCGTCTCGTCGAGCACCTGCGCGAGGTACCGGTCGTCCTCCGGCTTCTCGAAGAGACGCTGCTGCACGTCCGGGTGGCGGGCGAGGGCGAGCAGGACGTGTGCGGTCGCCTCGGAGAGCTGCACCACGGCCGTGTTGAAGAAGGTTCCTTGCAGGTAGTGCACCTGCTCCGGCAGCGACAGCGAGGCCGGCAGCCGGTGCGGTACGTGGCCGGCCACGACCCGGTCCCGCAGATAGGCGGTCAGCCGGGCCCGACGCCGCGGGTGGCGCAGACCGGTGCACTTCAGCGCGGTGATCACGTCGTCGGCGTGTGCGGTGATCAGATTCCGGGCCTGCGGCGGGCACGGCTCCCGGAAGACCAGCTCGTAGCAGAACGCGGCCCACGCGGGCATCACCAGGTCCCGCAGCCTGACGAGGCTGATCCGCCTGTCCGGCAGCGCGTCCAGCGCACCGGCGACGGCACGGGTGGCTGCCGCTGTGAGATCGGCCGAGTTCCCGGCGAGGATGCGCCGCGTCGTCGCGGCCACGTCCTCGTAGCGCTCACCGAGCTCCAGGTGTTCCTGGTGCACCTCGGGCCCCGGCGCCAGCCAGTACCAGAACAGGTCGGACAGGCCCGCCCCCCTGCTCCGTCCGTTCGCGGCAGGGTGGGCGTAGACCCGCTCGAACACATCCGGTCCATGGGTCGAGTTGGGCAGGGTCACCACCCGGTCACCGTTGACCTTCTCGAAGATGCGTACGCGCAGCGTCACCACGGCGCGCGGCAGCCACCATGCCTCCGTCCCCTTCCTGCCGCTCACCACGTCCCCCCGTTCCGTACGACCATGTCGGCCGTCAGATCGGCGTTCCGGCGCCCACCGCACAGGGCGAGCGTGTGGTCGTACTCGTCGCGAAGTGTCGCGAGGACCCGCCGAGCTCCCGCCTCCCCGTCGACGGCCAGACCCCACAGGACGGGGCGCCCGACGCCGACGGCGCCGGCGCCCAGCGCGAGCGCCACAGCGATGTCGCTGCCCCGGCGGATCCCGCCGTCGAGCAGGACCGGCACCCGGCCCGCGACCGCGTCGGTGACCGCGGACAGGCAGTGCACGGCCGCCGGGACCGCGTCGCACTGGCGGCCCCCGTGGTTGGAGACGATCACCCCGGCCGCACCGTGCTCGACGGCCAGCCGTGCGTCCTCCGGATGCAGGACCCCTTTGACCAGCACGGGAAGCGAGGTGCCGCGCGAGGTCTCGGTGAAGTCCGGCCAGCGGACCGTGGGGGACATGGGGATGGAGGTCAGTGCGCCCGGTTCGGCCCCGGGCAGGTCGCGCATGTTCTCCGCGGCGTATCCGGGCGGCAGGTCGGTGAATCCGTTGCGCAGGTCCCTGGTGTGCCGGCCGAACACCGGCGAGTCGACCGTGACCACCAGTGCCGTGCAGCCCGCGTCCTCGGCGCGCCGGACGAGGGCCGCGGTGACCTCCCTGCGGGGGTGCAGGTACAGCTGGAACCACACGGCCGGGTCAGGGGCCGCTTCTCGTGCCGCGGTGACGACGTCCATGACCGTGGTGGTCGCCGCCGTTCCCGTCACCAGGACGGCGCCCTCGGCCGCGGCGGCACGGGCCGCGGCGCGCTCGCCGCCCTGGTGCACCAGCCGGTGGAAGGCGGTCGGTGCAACGATCACCGGCGCCGCCTGCCGGGCGCCCGGCAGATCGACGGCGGTGTCCCGGGTCTCGCTGCCGTTCAGCACCCTCGGCAGCAGGGCGTACCGGTCGAAGGCCCGCTCGTTCCCGGCGAGGGCACGTTCGTCGCCCGCGCCTCCCGCCACGTAGTCGTAGATGACCGGATCCAAGATCTTCCGCGCGCGGTCGTGCGTTTCGCGGAGCGTCACGGCGCCACCGGGGTGGCCGGGCTGCGGTGCGCGCTGAGGAAGGCGAGCAGCGGGGAGCGGTGGAACTCCTCGCTGTCCCACTCGTTCTCCAGGCTCTCGGTGAGATGGTGCTCCGCGACGAACTCGCCGTCCCGGTACCAGCGGACGACCGGATGCAGATAGCGGCCGTCCAGGCCCGACGCGTCCTGCTGCGACTTGCGGCCCGCCGAGACGTCGAAGGGGTCCACCACGTCGTGGCCCTCCCCGTACTCCAGAGTGATCACCGCGTATGCGTCCACCTCACCGAAGTCCCCTGCCCGCACGGCGCCCGGTACGTGCTCGACGGGAACCTCCTCGGCGTAGCGCAGCGTGCCGTCCGGGGCGAGCAGCAGCAGGTCACCCATCACGGCGAACTGCTGCCACAGCGCGGAGGACCGGTTGACACGGCTGATCACCGCGTCGACGGCCCGCTCCGTGGTGTCCCCGAGCACCGTCGTCGGCCAGGGCACGCCGTCGTGGCGCTGCCGCAGCCCGCGGTGCAGCGCGCGCACCGCATAGCGGAAGCCGTGGATGAAGCCGGTCGTGGCCTTCTTGAAGCCACGGCCCTGCATCAGCGTCCCCGCGAAGTACAGGCCGGGCACGTTGACCGACTCACCGAGAGGCGTCAACGCCGGGAAACGGCCGTCGATGATCAGATCCGGTGCACAGGTGTCGTCGAAGATCGAGGCGTCGAACCGGAAACCGGTCGCGACGATGACCCGGTCGTAGCGGATCTCCTTGACCACTTCGTCGACCCGCTCGAAGCTGACCGGTACGTGGAAGCCGTCCGGCTCACGCCTGATCGCGAGCACCCGGCCGTCGAGGAGGGCGTTCTGAGACTTCAGCTGGTAACTGTCCAGGAAGTTGTTGTAGACCGCGCGCAGGTGCCCCACATAGTGCGTCCGCCAGGCCATCTGCAGCGAGCCCGAGCCGACGACGTGAATGACCGCGGCGGTCTCCATCAGGTTCTCGGCCGTCTCGAAAGCCGAATTCCCCCGGCCGATGATAAGAACCCGCTGATCGGTGAACGACGTGGGATCCGTGTCGAACGTGTCGTAGCGTTCGGCGAGTTCGGCACCCGGGATCGACGGCAGGTTCGGCACGGGCACTCCGGTGGCGACCACCAGATGCCGTGCTCGCCACACCTTTCCGGTGTGGTCGGTGACGGTGAAGCCCTCGCCGTCGCGGGAGACCTTCTCGACTGCGGTCTCGTACCGCACGCGCACCCCGGTCCGGGAGGCGAAGTCCGACAGGTAGCGCACGAGGTCGTCGGCCGGCGGGAAGTAGCGGGGACTGTACCGGGTGAACAGCAGCTCCGGGTCGTCGCTCAGCAGCGAGTTCCAGTCCATGCGCAGCCGCAGCTCCGGATCGTCATAACCCGTGTGCACTTTGTTGTTCGAGATCAGATAGCGGTGCCGCGGGAACCGCGTGAAGAACGTGCCCGGACCACTGCCGCGCTCAAGAACGACGTAGTCCGCGCCGTCCCGCTGCAGGAAGGCGGCAAGCTGCAGTCCGGCGGGCCCCGCACCGATGATCAGGTAGTCATGGGTCATTCCCCGGAAGCTAGTCACCGGATTTCAGAGCGCTCTGAGATTACCCGCCTACGTTTCCGGACGTGCTCACCACCATGGATGCCGTCCCACTCACCGGCCCCCTTGACTCCGCCGTCCTGCGCCGCGTGGCGACGCCGCTCATCGTCACCGTGGACCCCGAGGCCCGGGCGCGTCTGGACCGCGGCCGCCGGTTCTTCCACGGCCTGCTGCACGGCGACAGCGGCGGCGACGCCTCGCCGATCTACGGCGCCACCACCGGATTCGGCGCGCTGGTGGGATACGCCGGCCGTCCCGGCGAGGCGGATCAGTGCGACAACACCCTGGCCCACCTCGGGGCCGGCCAGGGACCGGACCTGCCGCACGAGATCAGCCGTGCGGCCCTCCTGCTGCGCACCTGGTCACTCGCCCAGGGAGTCTCCGGGGTGTCCGCCGAGGTCGTGGACCGGCTCGCCGCGATGTTCGCCACGACGTTCTCGCCCGCCATCCCCCGGTACGGATCCGTAGGCGCGAGCGGCGACCTCATCCCGCTCGCCTACGCCACTCAGGCGCTGCGCGGCCGGGGACACGCGTACGTGGACGGCCGCCGCATGCCGGCCGACGAGGCACTGACCGCCGCCGGTCTGCGCCCGCTCACCCTGGACGGCCGTGACGCGCTCGCCCTCGTCAACGGCACCTCCGTCACCACCGCGGCGTTGGCACTGGCCCGCGACAGCGTCCGTGGCGCCCACCGCTCGCTCATGGCCCTCACGTGTCTCCTGGCCGACCTGCTGGGCTGCGACCCCGGCTTCCTGGACAAGGACTTGTTGCGGGTCTACGGCCACCCCGGAGCGGCCGACGTCGGCGCGCGTATGCGGCGGACGCTCACCGGCATCAGACCCTCGGGGACCCGGCCGCTCCAGGAGCCGTACAGCATCCGTTGCGCCCCGCAGCTGCTCGGCGCCGCCGAGGACGCGCTGTGCTACGTCGACGCAGTGGTCACCGCCGACCTCCGCGGCGTGAGCGACAACCCGCTGTTCTTCCCCGTTCTCCCCGACGACGATGCGGAGAAGGGGAAAGTGGTGCACGGCGGGAACTTCTTCGGGCAGCCCGCCGCATTCGCGGCCGACCTGCTCGCCTCCGTCACCGCCCAGCTGGGCAATCTCGCCGAACGCCAGCTCGACCTGCTGACGGATCCGGCACGGAACGGGGGGTTGCCGCCGATGCTGGCCACCGCTCCGGGCCTGCAGCACGGGCTCCAGGGCGTACAGCTGGCCAGCACCGCCTTCGTCGCGGAGATCCGCCGCAGCGCGACACCGGCAGGGATGCAGAGCCTGCCGACGAACCTGCACAACCAGGACGTCGTACCGTTCGGCACCCAGGCTGCCCTGCGCTCCTACGACATGGCGGAGCTGCTCGGCCTGTTGTCAGGCTCGCTCGCGCTCGGCCTGCGCCAGGCGGTCCACGTCGGTGCCCGCCGTCCCACCGCGCCCCGGTGCGCGGAACTCCTCGACGCTCTCATGGAGGTGATCCCCCCGGTCGAACCGGATCGTCCCCTGGACGCGGACGTTCGCGCCGCGGCCCGCCTGCTCGCCACGCGCGAGCTGCCGTGACCGGACGGACCGGCGTGGGGACGACAGGCAGCGTCTCGTACTCCGGCAGCCGGATGGTGAACCGGGCGCCGTGGCCCGGACGGCCGGTGGCGGCGACCGTACCCCGATGCCGGGTGACGACCTCCCGCAGCAGCGCGAGTCCCAGCCCGTACCGTCCGCCGTCGCCGCTGCCCCGGTGAAACCTCTGGAACATCTGCTCCACCGCGGACGGGTCGAAGCCGGACCCGGTGTCCGTGACGGCCAGCCCGACCATGCCGGCGGAGCGCGACAGGGCCACCTCGATCCGCCCCTCGGCCGGGGTGTGGCTGATCGCGTTGGACAACAGCTCCCCGACGGCGCGACGCAGCGCGGACTGGACGCCGTCGACGAAGAGGGGATGCGGCGGGGCGTCCACGACGACGGTCAGACGAAGGGCCCGCGCCCGGTCCGATTCCTCGGCCACCACCGTCCGGGCCAGCTCGACCAGATCGACCGGCCGGCGTTCCGACGGTCGTGCCGGACCTGCCGCGAGGCTCGCGGACAGCAGCAGGTCGTCGAGCACCTCGCCGAGCCGGCCGGCCGACGCGACGAGCCGGGCCAGCCCGTCGCGATGCGGGACCGGCAGCTCCTGGTCGGCCGCCTGCCGTGCCAGCACCTGCGCCCGCGTGTGCACCTGGGTGATCGGCGTGCGCAGCTCGTGACTCGCGTCCGTGACGAACCGGTGCTGGCGGACGAGCGCCTCCGCCAGAGGCGCCACGGCCCGTCGTCCGAGGAATGCCCCGGTGGCGGCTGCGGCGATCAGCCCCACCAGTTCGGCCACACCCAGCGCGAACCACAGATGGTTACGGTCGGCCAGCTGGAAGCGCATGTCGAACACCGCCTGCACCACTTTCCCGTCCGCCCGGACCTGTGTGCGCACCAGGTAGACCGTGTGGGCGCGTTCCACGGTGCGCTCCACGGCCTCACGGGTGCCACGCACCTGTTCCAGGTCCGCGCGCAACGGGAATCCGCCCGGTGCGTTGGGCAGGGGCTCCACACCGGGGGCGTACAACCAGGTGCAGACCGGAGGGCTCCTCAGGTCGCCGTAGCCCGCGCCGTAGCGCAGCTCCCGCCACACCTGGTCGTTCTGCGCGTGCACCATCACTGTATGGGCGACGCCGCCGACGACCGTGATCAGCAGAGTGACGGTCGCCGCTGTGATCACGGCGATCCGTAACCGCGCCCGGTGCACCGCCGCCCACTCGGTAGACGCCGACGGCCTCACAGCGCCCCCAGGCGGTACCCGAGACCGCGGACGGTGCGCACGATTTGCCGGCCGAGCTTGCGGCGCAGGTAGTAGACGTACGTGTCGACAATGGACGACGCGGGAGCTTCCTGGAACACCAGCCTCCGCAGGTCCGCCCGCGAGTGCACGGCCTCCGGACGCGAGGCGAGGGCCCACAGCAAGGCGAACTCCCGTGCCGCGAGGGCGACCTGTTCGCCGCTGGCCAGCTCGACTTCCCGGCGTCCCACGTGCAGGTGCCCCGACCCGATCCTGAGCACGTCGGTGGACTCGAGCGCCCGGCGACACAACGCCCTCAACCGGGCGCTCAGTTCGTCGAGATCGAACGGTTTGACGAGGTAGTCGTCGGCACCGGCATCCAGGCCGTCGACCCGGTCGTGCACCGTACCCATCGCGGTCAGCAGCAGTACCGGGGTCCGGACGGCGCGGGACCGTAACCGGCTCACGAGGCCGAGGCCGTCGAGCGCAGGCAGGCGCCGGTCGACGACGAGCACGTCGTACGTGCGGGAGAGGCCGAGATGCAGACCTCGCTGGCCGTCGGTCGCGGCGTCGACCGCGTACCCTTCGTCCCGCAGAATGCCGGAGAGCATGTCGACCAGCTCCCGGTCGTCCTCGACCAGTAGCAGCCGCCAAGGATGCCGCGAGTGTCTCTGCACCACAGTCCCACTTCCCTCGCCCCTCCCCGCAACCCCTGTCAACGCCCTTGCACGGAAAGGGGTTCCCGTGGCGAGTGACGAGTGAGGGAGTGGACCTCCGGCGGACCCGTCCACACTCGCGCTCATGGTGCCCCGGACTATCGGCCGGCCTCACGCCGTACCGCGAGGACGGCCGATGGTCCGGGGCGCGTTCCGTCAGTCCGTCTCCGGCCCGTCCCGCATCGTCAGCGCCACCGCCGTGGTGCCGAGCCGGGGCACCGGTACCGGCAGGGAGCCGTCCGTCCCGGTGCGCGGTGGGGCACCCACGGCGCCGAGGTAGTCGGCGGACATCGCTCCGGTGACGGGGAAGACCCGGAGTCATCCGGCAGGTGACGGGTTCCTCGGCGAAGGACTGCAACCGTACGAGCAGACGCCCCGGTTCCGGGACGGTCAGACCGACGACGCGGACGCGCGGGTCGTCGAGGGCCAGCGGGGCGTAGGAGCTGCCGGGGGCCGATTCGGCCGCGCCGTTCGCTCGTACCGCCACCAGGGGGCGGCTGCCGGCAGCGGCTGTGTGCATCCCAAGCACCGCGCCGCCGAGGGCCAGTGTGCCCTGCCATCCGACGCTGTAGCGGAAGACATGGTCGAATACCTGCTCCGAGGGGAAGTTGGTGTCCCAGATGTTGTTGTGCACCCACGAGAACAAGGGCCCGGGCTCCTCCTGGGCCAGCGGCGGGGGATACGGCACATAGGGGGCTCGTCATTTGACCCACGGGTCCAATGCACGCAACGAAGGGCGCCTGTCAGGGAAACCCCCTGGTCAGGCGCCCTTTTGCCGTGCCTAGAAGAAGCCGAGCTTCTTCGGGGAGTACGAGACCAGCAGGTTCTTCGTCTGCTGGTAGTGCTCCAGCATCATCCGGTGGTTCTCCCGGCCGATACCGGACTGCTTGTACCCGCCGAACGCCGCGTGCGCCGGGTACGCGTGATAGCAGTTCGTCCAGACCCGGCCCGCCTGGATGGCGCGGCCCGCCCGGTACGCGGTGTTCGTGTCGCGGGTCCACACACCCGCCCCTAGCCCGTACAGGGTGTCGTTCGCCGTGCGGATCGCGTCGTCGAAGTCCGAGAAGGACGTGACGGCGACGACCGGGCCGAAGATCTCCTCCTGGAAGACCCGCATCCGGTTGTCGCCCTCGAAGATCGTCGGCTGTACGTAGTAGCCGCCCGCCAACTCCCCGTCGTACTCGATCCGCTCGCCGCCCGTAAGGACCTTCGCGCCCTCCTGCCGGCCGATGTCCAGGTACGAGAGGATCTTCTGGAGCTGGTCGTTGGAGGCCTGGGCGCCGACCATCGTGTCCGTGTCCAGCGGATGGCCCGGCACGATCTGTTCGGTGCGGGCGATGCCGGCCTCCAGGAACTCGCCGTAGTGGCCGCGCTGGATCAGCGCCCGGGACGGACACGTGCAGACCTCGCCCTGGTTGAGGGCGAACATGGTGAAGCCCTCAAGGGCCTTGTCGCGGAAGTCGTCGTCGGCCGACCAGACGTCGTCGAAGAAGATGTTCGGGGACTTGCCGCCCAGCTCCAGGGTCACCGGCTTGATGTTCTCGGAGGCGTACTGCATGATCAGCCGCCCCGTCGTGGTCTCCCCGGTGAACGCGATCTTCGAGACGCGCGGGCTGGAGGCCAGCGGCTTGCCGGCCTCCGCACCGAAGCCGTTGACGATGTTGACGACACCCGGCGGCAGCAGGTCGGCCACCAGGCTCAGCCACACGTGGATGGACGCCGGGGTCTGCTCGGCCGGCTTGAGGACCACCGCGTTGCCCGCCGCGAGGGCCGGGGCCAGTTTCCAGGTGGCCATCAGAATGGGGAAGTTCCAGGGAATGATCTGCGCGACCACGCCGAGCGGTTCGTGGAAGTGGTACGCGACGGTGTCCTCGTCGAGCTGGCTGAGCGAGCCCTCCTGAGCCCGCAGCGCGCCCGCGAAGTAGCGGAAGTGGTCGATGGCCAGCGGAATGTCGGCCGCCAGGGTCTCCCGTACCGGCTTGCCGTTCTCCCAGCTCTCCGCGACCGCGAGCTCCTCCAGATGAGCCTCCATCCGGTCCGCGATCCGGTTCAGGACCGAGGCCCGGTCGCCCGCCGACGTGGCACCCCAGGCCGGTGCCGCGGCATGCGCCGCGTCCAGGGCGTGCTCGACGTCCTCGGCGGTGCCCCGGGCGATCTCGGTGAACGGGCGGCCGTTGACGGGGCTGGGGTTCTCGAAGTACTGGCCGCGGGCGGGCGGCACGTACCCGCCACCGATCCAGTGGTCGTAGCGCGACTCGTACGAGACGATCGCGCCCTCGGTGCCCGGCGCAGCGTAACGGGTCATCTCTGTGGCCTCCCGGATCCGGTGCCGCCCGCCGTTGGGCGGCCCTCGGCGCGAGGCTAAGCAGCGCGACGTTGCAACCCCGTTGCGTACCGCGAGCACGACGCTCGGGGGTCACCTAGCGCAGTTCCGCGTCCAGCGACCTGGCCCTGGCCAGCAGCGCCGGCCGCTGAGCCGCGGGCGCGGCCGCGGCCAGCGCCCGCCACGCGGGGAGGTCGTCCTCGCCCCACGGGCTCGACGCCCAGTCGGCCAGCAGCCCAGGGTCCCCGCGTGCGATCAGCGCGGCCCGCAGCGAGTCGTCGAGCCGGCGCCGCAGCCGCACGACCGACGGGGCCTGCGAACCGGGCAGCAGCGGGCCCGCGTAGGCGCTCATGGCCGAGGCGACCGCGCCAGAGGCCAGCCGGCGCGCGACCGTGTCGAAGTCCGCGTCGACGCGGGAGGCGAGACGGTAGGGGCGGGAGAGCAGCAGGTCGGGGCCGAGCAGACGGCGCAGCCGGGAGAGTTCGGCCCGCAGCGTCACCGGGGTGACCGACTCGTCCTCGTACAGCTCGACCAGGAGTTCCTCGCCGCCGATGCCCTCGGGGCGCCTGGCCAGCGCTACCAGGATCTCGCTGTGCCGCGGGCTGAGGCGGAGCGCCCGGCCGGCCACGGTCAGCACCGCCTCGTTCCTGCCGAGCGCGCTCAGCCGTACGGTCCCGGCAGCCGGGGGCGGTGCGAGCAGGGCGAGTTGGGACTCGGCGGCGCGGGCGACGGCCTGCACGAACGCCAGACTGTGCGGATGCGCGAGACCGTTCCCGCCGGTGATGTCGACCGCACCCAGTACCCGCCCGGTGTGCGGGTCGTGCAGCGGCGCGGCCGCGCACGTCCACTGCTGCACCGGACGCAGGAAGTGCTCCGCCGCGAACACCTGGACCGGGCGGTCCACGGCGATGGCCGTCCCCGGCGCGTTGGTCCCGGCGACGGACTCCGCCCAGCGGGCACCCTCCACGAAGTTCATCCGGCCGGCCCGCCGTCGGGTCACCGGATGCCCCTCGACCCACAGCAGCCTGCCGTGCGCGTCGCACACCGCCAGGAGATGCTCCCCGTCCGTCGCGTAGGCGCTCATCAGTTCCCGGATCACCGGCATGGCACGGGCGAGCGGATGGGACTCCCGGTACGGGCCGACGTCGTCGGCGTCCAGATCGACCAGCGCGGCGCCGTCCGGGCAGACGCGGGCCCGCGCCGAGCGGCGCCAGGATTCGCCCACCACCGGGCGGACCGGTCGCTCAAGGCGGCCGGCCGCGGTGAACACCTCGTGCGCGTGGCGCAGTTCGCCGAGCCGTTCACCGGGGTCCGCGTCGGCTGCCAGGGCCAACCAGGGGTCCGTCAACTCACCCTCCCGTCCAGGGGCGCCGTACCCCCCCCATCGTCGTCGCAGCGGAGGCCTGCGACAACCGTGGTGCGGAGAGCAATCGGAAGGGCCGGACCCCGGCCGCCGGTCAGCCGGTTCCGAGCAGGTTGACGAGGCGGATGTACCGGACCCAGTCCCAGTTCGGCCCCGGATCGGTGTGGTCGGCGCCCGGGACCTGTACATGGCCGAGGATGTGGGCGCGGTCCTTGGGGATGCTGTAGCGGTCGCAGACCGAGGCGGTCAGCAGCGCCGACTTCTCGTACATGGCGTCGGTGAAGTACTTGGGCTGGTCCACATAGCTCTCGTGCTCGATGCCGATGCTCCGGGTGTTGTAGTCCCAGTTGCCCGCGTGCCAGGCGATGTTCTGTTCCCTGACGCACTGGTCGATGGAGTCGTCCACCGAGCGGATCACGTAGTGCGCGGAGACCTCCTTCGCCGGGTTCTGGAAGATCGCGACCGCGTCCGAGAACGTCTCCTGAGTGAAATGGATGATCACGTACTGCACGGTGTACGCCGAAGGCCGTTGCGAGACCGTGTAGTTGGACGTAGAAGCGGGCGCCCAGTGCGCCGACGGATAGTCAGTGTCGCCGGCGGCCGCCGGCGGCGGCCCGTGCGGAGGTGGGAAGCAGCGTGGCCGCGGCCGTGGCCGCCGCGCCCTGAAAAATCCTTCTCCTGTGCATGTGTACTCCAGCTGTGTGGGGGAGCGGGCAGAGGGAGAGGAGGGCCGGTTCGGAGGGTCCGGGGAGAGGGGGCCGGGTCTCAGTGGTGGCAGGACGCCGTGTGTTCTGCGCGGCAGATCACCATGGGGGAGGCTGCCTTCCGCCGGTTTCCCCAGCATCGGGTCGGTTTCGCCTGTCCGATGGCCGGAATGCGTTGTCCGACGTATGGCCGAGCGGCTCGCGGGCACCACGGTACGGGGACCGCGCGAGCGGCGGAAGTCGGCAGCCCGATTCACGCTCGGTCGGTGAGGGGCCGGGGGATTCGTCGCGGCGGCCGGGGCGATTAGCCCTCCCACGACCGCCGGTGAGGTCCCGTCAGATCTCGCTCTGGCCCGCGTCGCCCTGGCCCGCGCCTGCCAGTGCCGCCGCCGGATCGTCGTCGGCAGGACCGGCCGGGGTCCACCGTCCGTTCTCCTTGCGGTACGGATACCAGCGCCCGTCCCGTCCGTAGCGGAGCTGGATTGCGCCGTCCGCCGACGTCCAGCGGTTGTGCTCGGCCCGCAGCCGGGGCGCCTCGTCCTCGTCCCAGGCGGCGGCGAGCTGGGTCCTGGCGTGGGCAAGTGATGCCGCGTCCGGTGTCCACTGCTCGTCGAGGACGGAGAGCGCCGCGGCGCCGCCGTACCGCCAGGCATGGACCGCGACCCGTAGTCCGGCCGGTCCGCGCCCAGACCCGGTCGCCAGCCGGGTCGCGATCCACGGCTCGGGACGCGCGGTGGCGGCCAGCCGTACCGCGTCCTGTTCCGGCGTCAGCGCGGCCGGAACGGGCTGCAGTCCGTGGCCCGGCGCCAGCGCGTCCGCGAGCATCCGGTGAGCGCGTACGGCGCTGTCCGTCGCCAGCATCTCCAGCGCCGTCGGGTCCACGCCGGGCTCCGGGTCGGTCTCCGTGTCCAGCGAGGGCGACAACCCGGCCTCGGCGGGAAGCTCCGGGGGAGGGGGCAGCGGCGGGAGGGCGCCGCCCGCCGCGTGCGCCTCCGCCGCCGGGACCCCGCGCACGCCCCGGCCCGCGG
>CBRG010000134.1 GCA_000470535.1 Streptomyces sp. AW19M42 | reverse complement strand
TCGGCGGGCGCGGCGG
The DNA here is from genome assembly GCA_000470535.1 of Streptomyces sp. AW19M42. Lineage (GTDB taxonomy): Bacteria > Actinomycetota > Actinomycetes > Streptomycetales > Streptomycetaceae > Streptomyces. The sequence continues at coordinate 13,935 of CBRG010000134.1, read as the reverse complement.
GCTGCGCCCGGAGGCCGCCGCACTCGTGGCCCGGTACACGGCACACGACGCACCCGTCGTCGCCGTCGACCTGCCCAGCGGCGTCGAGGCCGACACCGGTGAGGTGCGGGGGGACGCGGTCCGCGCCGACGCGACCGTCACCTTCGGGGCGTACAAGCCGGGGCTCCTCATCGACCCGGCCGCCGAACGGGCCGGGGCGCTGCACCTCGTCGACATCGGGCTAGGCGCCGAACTGCCCACCGTGCCAGAGCTGGAGGCGCTCCAGTACGCGGACGTGGCCGCGCTGCTGCCCGTACCGGGCGCCGAGAGCGACAAGTACCGGCGCGGCGTCGTCGGCATCGCCGCCGGATCCGTGCGCTACCCGGGCGCGGCGGTGCTGGCCGTCTCCGGGGCGCTGCGCGGCGGGGCCGGGGCGGTGCGCTACGTCGGCCCTGGAGCGGACGCGGTCATCGCGCGGCATCCGGAGACCCTGGTCCACGCGGGCCCGCCGTCGAAGGCGGGGCGGGTACAGGCCTGGGTCGTCGGCCCGGGGCTCGGTGACGGGACGGACGCCGTGGAGGCCGTCTCCGACGTGCTGGCCGCCGACGTCCCGGTGCTGGTCGACGCGGACGGGCTGCGGCTGCTGGACGCCGCCGTCGTACGGGCGCGCACCGCCCCCACCGTCCTGACCCCGCACGCCGGGGAGGCCGCGGCCCTGCTCGGCGTCCCGCGCGAGGAGGTCGAGCAGGGGCGGCTCGCCGCCGTACGCGAACTCGCCTCCCGGTTCCGGGCCACGGTCCTGCTCAAGGGCTCGACGACGCTGATCGCCACCGAGGAGCCGGGCGCCCCCGTGCGGGTCAACCCGACCGGCACCTCCTGGCTCGCTACGGCGGGCAGCGGCGACGTGCTGTCCGGCCTGACCGGCTCGCTGCTCGCCGCCGGTCTCGCCCCGCACGACGCCGCGTCCGTCGGCGCGCACCTCCACGGCCTCGCGGCCCGCCACGCCTCCGACGGCTCCCCGGTCGCCGCCCAGGACGTCGCGGAGGCGATCCGGTCGGCCTGGCGGGACGTACGGGCCTGAGCGATCCTGGATGCGGCGAGAGGGGCCAGGCCGTGAGCAACAGCAGCAGTGACGTGCGCGTACGCCGCGTGTACGACCCGCAGGAGGACGGCGACGGCACCCGCGTGCTGGTCGACCGGCTCTGGCCGCGCGGGGTCGCCAAGGAACGCGCCGCGATCGACAAGTGGCTCAAGGACCTCACCCCGTCGAAGGAACTGCGCTCCTGGTACCACGAGGACCGCTCCGGCACCCGCTACGACGACTTCGTCGACCGCTACCGCGCCGAACTGGCCGACCCCGTGCACACGGCCGCCGTCGGTGAACTCGTCGCGCTGGTCCGCGACGGCGGCCCGGTGACGCTGGTGACGGCGGTCAAGGACGTCCCGCACAGCCACGTACCCGTCCTCGTCGACCACCTGGAACACGAGCTGCACCACCGCTGACCCGGCCTCCGGCGCGCCCTGCCGCGAGCGACGCCCGAGGGCCCCACCGCGCGGCTCTGAGACACTGGGCGTGATGAACGAGACAGCGTCCTTGAGAGCCCGTGCCGAGATCGACCTCGCCGCACTCCGCGCCAACGTGCGCGTTCTGCGCGCTCGTGCGTCCGGCGCGCAGCTCATGGCCGTCGTCAAGTCCGACGCGTACGGACACGGCGCGGTGCCCTGCGCCCGTGCCGCGCTCGAAGCCGGTGCGACCTGGCTGGGCACCGCCACCCCGCAGGAGTCGCTGGCGCTGCGCGCGGCGGGGCTCGGCGGCCGGGTGATGTGCTGGCTGTGGACGCCGGGCGGGCCCTGGCGCGAGGCGATCGAGGCCGATGTCGATGTCTCGGTCAGCGGGATGTGGGCGCTGCGCGAGGTCACCGCGGCGGCCACGGAGGCCGGCCGCCCCGCCAGGATCCAGCTCAAGGCCGACACCGGCCTCGGGCGCAACGGCTGCCAGCCCGCCGACTGGCCAGAGCTGGTCGCCGCCGCCCGCACCGCCGAGCGGGCCGGGACCGTCCGGATCACCGGCCTCTGGTCCCACTTCGCCTGCGCGGACGAGCCAGGACACCCCTCCATCGCCGCCCAGCTGACCGTGTTCCGCGACATGGTGGCGTACGCGGAGAAGGCCGGTGTCGAGCCCGAGGTCCGGCACATCGCCAACTCCCCGGCGACGCTGACCATCCCCGAGTCGCACTTCGACCTGGTGCGGACCGGCATCGCCATGTACGGCATCTCGCCCAGCCCCGAGCTGGGCACCCCGGCAGATTTCGGACTCCGCCCGGTGATGACGCTCGTTGCCTCCGTCGCGCTGGTCAAGCAGGTGCCCGCCGGACACGGCATCAGCTACGGGCACCACTACACGACGAGCGGCGAGACCACACTCGGCCTGGTGCCGGTGGGGTACGCGGACGGCATCCCGCGCCACGCCTCCGGCCGGGGCCCGGTTCTGGTCGGCGGGGTCCGGCGGACGGTCGCGGGCCGGGTGGCGATGGACCAGTTCGTCGTCGACCTGGACGGCGACGTGGTCGCGGAGGGCAGCGACGCGGTGCTGTTCGGTCCCGGTGACCGGGGCGAGCCGAGCGCGCAGGACTGGGCGCGGGCGGCGGACACGATCGCGTACGAGATCGTCACCCGGATCGGCGGCCGGGTGCCGCGCGTCTACCGGGACGGCACGGCGGACGGCAAGTCGGCCGGGTCCTGACCGAGGAAGCATTCCTGACCAGGCACGATCAGATCCGGTCCGATCAGACCGGGACTGATCCGACCGGATCTGATGTGATCGGACCAGCCCTGACCCGAAGGACACGACCCACGAGGAGCGCGGCACGGTGAGCGAGATCAGCGCGGGGGACGCGATGGCGACGGCCGCTTCGACGGTCGGCTGGCGCCGGGCGGGGGTCGCCGGGGCCGCCATAGGCGTGATCGCGGCGGGCGCCGCCGCCGGTGTCGCGGTCGAGCGTCTGACGGTCGGCCGGGGGATGCGGAAGCGGGCCAGGCTGGCGCTGGACGCCACCGGGCCGTACGGCTCGCTGCGCGGGCTGCCGGGCCGGGCCACCGCCGACGACGGCACCGAGCTGTACTACGAGATCGACGAGGTCGAACCCGGCGGCACCGGCACCGGCGGTACGCCCCCCGGCACCGCCGCCGGTCCGCGCAGGCGTCGGCTCTTCGGGCGCAAGGCCCCCGCCCCCGTCACGGTCGTCTTCAGCCACGGCTACTGCCTCAGCCAGGACTCCTGGCACTTCCAGCGCGCGGCCCTGCGCGGACTCGTGCGCACGGTCCACTGGGACCAGCGCAGCCACGGCCGCTCCGAGCGCGGCCGGGCGCAGGCGCAGGGCGTTCACGTCGGCATCGACCAGCTCGGCCGCGACCTCAAGGCCGTGATCGACGCGGCCGCGCCCGAGGGGCCGCTGGTGCTGGTCGGGCACTCCATGGGCGGCATGACGATGATGGCGCTCGCCGACCAGTACCCGGCCCTGATGCGCGACCGGGTCGCCGCCGTCGCCTTCGTCGGTACGTCGAGCGGGAAGCTCGGTGAGGTCAACTTCGGGCTGCCGGTGGCGGGCGTGAACGCGGTACGGCGGGTGCTGCCCGGAGTGCTGAGGGCGCTCGGCTCGCAGGCGGAGCTGGTGGAGCGGGGCAGGCGGGCGACCGCTGACCTGTTCGCGGGGCTCATCAAGCGGTACTCGTTCGGTTCGCGGGATGTGGACCCGGCGGTCGAACGGTTCGCGGAACGCCTCATCGAGTCCACGCCGATCGATGTGGTCGCGGAGTTCTACCCGGCCTTCACCGAGCACGACAAGAGCGCCGCGCTGCCCCTGTTCCTCGACGTCCCGGTGCTGATCCTGGCGGGGGACAAGGACCTGGTGACGCCCAGCTCGCACAGCGAGGCGATCGCGGACCGGCTGCCCGACGCGGAACTGGTCATCGTCCCGGACGCCGGGCACCTGGTGATGCTGGAGCACCCGGAGACGGTGACCGACCGGCTCGCGGACCTGCTGGTGAGGGCGGGAGCCGTACCGGAATCCTCTAACGTTGGCGGGCATGGAAGCACCGCACCACAGCCCGGCGGCCGCTGAGACCGCCGCGAACGCGCCCGGAACCGTCAGCGTGAGGCTGGCCGTCGAGTCCCCCGAACAGATGCAGGCCCTGGGCCGCCGGATCTCCGGGGTGCTGCGCCCCGGCGACCTGGTGATGCTCACCGGCGAGCTGGGGGCCGGGAAGACCACCCTGACCCGGGGCCTCGGTGAGGGGCTGGGGGTGCGCGGCGCCGTCACGTCCCCCACGTTCGTGATCGCCCGCGTCCACCCGGCGCTCGGGGACGGCCCGGCCCTGGTCCATGTCGACGCCTACCGGCTGGGCGGCGGGCTCGATGAGATGGAGGACCTGGACCTCGATGTGTCGCTGCCGGAATCGGTGGTGGTCGTCGAGTGGGGCGACGGCAAGGTCGAGGAGCTGGCGGACGACCGGCTCCAGGTGCTGATCGACCGGGCGGTCGGTGACACGGACGACGAGCGGCGCGTGGTGACGCTGGTGGGCGTCGGGGCGCGCTGGGCCGGACTGCACCGAGAGTCCTGGGAGCCGTGGGTGGTGGACGGGGCCTGAGCGGCGCCCGCTTTCCGACATGGTGTCGGCAAATTGTTGCGCGGGGCGGGGCGGGCGTGGTGACATGGAGGGCGAGAGCAGGTTAGGTCTGCCTAACTGTGCCTTCCACCGGAGCCCCAGGAGGCGTCCATGCCGACATCCGAGAGTGAAGTGCGGCCGCCGCGGGCGGTAACGATGACCGAGCTGCTGGCAGCGGGGGCGGCGGCGAGCGCGGTGTCGACGCCGCCGGATGAGGTGTCTTTGGGTGCGGACGGGTGCGCCCCGGGCCCTTCCGGCCCCCCGCCCGTGTCCGGCCACTCAAGCCCGTCCGGCGATTGAGGACGGAAGCGGGGCGCCGGGGTCGGCCGAGCTTACGGATGTCCTCAATCGCCGGACGGGCTTGAGGTGGCGGGATGGGCCTGGAGTGACCGGACGGGCTTGAGGTGGCCGGACGGGCTTGAGGTGGCGGGCTGAAGTGGTTACGGGACCACGACGACCTTCGCGCCGACCGTGGCGAACGTCCACACCGCGTTGCCGTCCGCACGGGACATCCGTACGCCGCCCGCCTTCAGCGTCGGGTCCGGGCTTTCCATCGAGCCGTCCTGCGCGGCGCTGAAGCCGATGGCCACGTCGTTGGTCGTCGCGAACCGCACCACGTGTTCGATCGGCACCCCGTCGGAGCCGGTGACGCTGCCGGAGCGCGAGGTGACCTGGTACGTCCCCGGAAGCGCGCTGACCGCGCTCGGCATGACCTTGAAGGTCCGGGTCGACTTGCCCTTCGCGTTCACCAGCCACACCCGCCGGTCACCCAGCGCGTAGACGACCCGCATCCCCGTGCCGGAGGAGCCCGGGACCGCGAGCGGGTCCTTCGTGGGCTTCGGCTTGGCGTGTCCCGTGGCCGGCGAGCTGCTCGACGCCTTCGGCTTCGGGGCGAGCGTGTCGGGGGCGTTCGCCGACGCCTGGTAGGCCAGGAAGCTCACCGCGGCCACGGCCGCCACGGTGAGCGTGACCACGATTCCCGAGCTGCCCCTAGACACCGTGCGCGCCTCTTTCGCCGTTGGTTGTCGTACAAGCGTTTACACGTACTCCGCGTACACCCGGTGACGGTAGCAGCCGTGACCCCGGGGGCCGGGACGCCGTACGGGGCGCGGCCGCCCCGCGCGGGAGCCGTAGGCTGTTTGCGTGCTCTTGCTCGCTATGGATACCGCCACCCCTGCCGTCACCGTCGCCCTGTACGACGGGACCCGTGTCGTCGCCGAGTCCGGTCAGGTCGACGCCCGGAGGCACGGGGAGCTGCTGCTGCCCGCCGTCGACCGGGTCCTCGCCGCCGCCGGGGTGAAACTCGACGCCGTGACGGACGTGGTCGTGGGCGTCGGCCCCGGCCCGTACACCGGGCTGCGGGTCGGCCTGGTGACGGCCGCGACGTTCGGCTCCGTGCTCTCCGTGCCCGTGCACGGACTGTGCACCCTGGACGGCCTCGCGTACGCCGCCGGGCAGGACGGCGCCGAGGGCCCGTTCGCCGTCGCGACGGACGCCCGCCGCAAGGAGGTCTACTGGGCGCGGTACGAGGACCCCCGCACCCGGACCGGTGAACCCGCCGTCGACCGGCCCGCCGACATCGCGGAGCGGCTCGCCGGTCTCCCCGTGGTCGGCGCGGGCGCGGTGCTCTACCCCGAGGCGTTCGCGGACGCGCGCGGTCCCCAGCACGTCGCGGCCGGTGCGCTGGCCGCCCTCGCCGCGGAGCGCCTCGCCTCCGGCGCCGAGATGCTGCCGCCGCAGCCGCTCTACCTCCGCAGGCCCGACGCGCAGGTCCCGAAGAACTACAAGGTGGTCACGCCGAAGTGACCACCGCGACCGCCGCCCTGCGCGAGATGCGCTGGTGGGACATCGAGCCGGTGCTCGGCCTGGAACACGAGCTGTTCCCGGACGACGCCTGGTCACCCGGCATGTTCTGGTCCGAGCTGGCCCACGCCCGAGGCCCGCGGGCGACCCGCCGCTACGTGGTCGCGGAGGACCCGGCCACCGGCCGGATCGTCGGCTACGCGGGACTCGCGGCGGCCGGTGACCTCGCCGACGTACAGACGATCGCCGTCTCCCGCGACCACTGGGGCGGCGGCCTCGGCTCCGAGCTGCTGACCGACCTGCTGAAGCACGCCACGGCCTTCGAGTGCGTCGAGGTGCTCCTCGAAGTCAGGGTCGACAACACCCGGGCGCAGAAGCTGTACGAACGCTTCGGCTTCGAACCGATCGGCTTCCGGCGCGGCTACTACCAGCCCGGCAACATCGACGCGCTCGTCATGCGCCTCCACGTACAAGAAACAGAGACTGACTGATGGCTGACGAACCGCTCGTACTCGGCATCGAGACCTCCTGCGACGAAACCGGCGTCGGCATCGTCCGGGGGACGACGCTGCTCGCCGACGCCGTCGCCTCCAGCGTCGACACGCACGCCCGCTTCGGCGGCGTCGTCCCGGAGATCGCCTCCCGCGCACACCTGGAGGCGATGGTCCCGACCATCGAGCGCGCGCTGAAGGAGGCCGGGGTCAGCTGCCGCGACCTCGACGGCATCTCCGTCACCGCCGGTCCGGGACTGGCGGGCGCGCTGCTCGTCGGTGTCTCGGCGGCGAAGGCGTACGCGTACGCGCTGAACAAGCCGCTGTACGGGGTGAACCACCTGGCCTCGCACATCTGCGTCGACCAGCTGGAGCACGGCCCGCTGCCGGAGCCGACGATGGCGCTGCTGGTCAGCGGCGGGCACTCCTCGCTGCTGCTGGCGCCCGACATCACCAACGACGTACGGCCGCTCGGCGCGACCATAGACGACGCGGCTGGCGAGGCCTTCGACAAGATCGCCCGGGTGCTGCACCTCGGCTTCCCCGGCGGCCCGGTCATCGACCGGCTCGCGAAGGAGGGCGATCCGAAGGCCATCGCGTTCCCGCGCGGTCTGACGGGCTCGCGCGACCCCGCGTACGACTTCTCCTTCTCCGGGCTGAAGACCTCCGTCGCCCGCTGGATCGAGGCGAAGCGCGCGGCCGGCGAGGAGGTGCCGGTACGGGACGTGGCGGCGTCGTTCCAGGAGGCCGTGGTGGACGTGCTCACCCGCAAGGCCGTCCGGGCCTGTAAGGACGAGGGCGTCGACCACCTGATGATCGGCGGCGGGGTCGCGGCCAACTCGCGGCTGCGGGCACTCGCCCAGGAGCGCTGCGAGCGCGCCGGCATCCGGCTCCGGGTGCCGAGGCCCGGTCTGTGCACCGACAACGGCGCGATGGTCGCCGCCCTGGGCGCGGAGATGGTGGCCCGCAACCGGCCGTCCTCCGACCTGGAGCTGTCGGCCGACTCCTCGCTGCCGGTGACCGAGACCCACGTACCCGGCGCCCACGGCCATGCGCACGCGCACGCGCACGCGCATGATCACGACCACGTGCACGAGATCAGCAAGGACAACCTCTACTCATGAGCGGTACGACGGTCGCCCTGATGTGGGAGGCCCGCGCCACGGAGGGCCGGGGCGCGGAGCTGCTGGAGTGGGCGCGCGCCCGCGCGGGCGAGCTGGCGCGGCCGCCGCTGCGCAGCGAACTGCTGCGCGCCCCGCAGGACCGGGTCCTGGTCATCACCTGGTGGGACGGCGCGTACGGCGACGAGCTGCCGGAGCTGCCCGAGCCGGACGCGGGGGCCGTCACCCGGCCGGTGCACCGCTGGCGCTTCGAGTCCCTCGGGCCGGCAGACCGGTGATGATCGCGTCGAGCCGGGGCGGCTGCGCCGCGTCCGCCTCGGTGACCATGTCGGGGAAGTACCGCTTGGACGGCGGGTGTTCGGCCCGTCTGGCGGCGGCCCGGCGGAAGATCAGGTCGCCGTAGACGTAGCTCCGGATCGTCCGGTAGGCGCGTACCGCCAGGCCGGGGGAGAGGCCCCAGGCAAGCGCGCAGTCGATGATCTCCTCGACCATCCAGAGGGCGTCGCGGTCGGTCAGCTCGGGGCCTCCGGGCTGCTGAACAGCACCCGGCAGGTGGGCGGCTCGCTGGGGCTCGCGGTCCTGGTGACGGTCGCCGCGCAGGTCAGCGGGGGCTCGAACCGGCGGGCCGACCTGGTCTCCGGATACGCGACGGCTTCCTGCGCCGCCGCCGGGCTGCTCGCGGCGGGGGCTCCGGCGGCGCTGGTCCTGCTCCCGCGCGACCGGGGAGCCGGGTCGGCGACCGCCCCCGGAAGCGGCCCGGCGGGCGCCCCCGGTGGCCGGTCCGGAAGATTCTCAGAAGAATTCCGGGGGAGCTGTCGATCCGGCCATGTCCCGTTCGACGCAGGGGTGAGAGGCGGGGCAGGAGTCCCCGCCCTCCCGACCGAGGAGTCACCATGCCGCGTTTCATGTCACTCATCCGCATCGACGAACAGGCCGCCGCCGGATTCGAGCCCGACCCCGGCTTCGAGAAGCGCATGGGCGCCCTGTTCGAGGAGATCACCAAGGCCGGCGTGATGCTGGAGACGGCCGGCCTCACCCCGACCGCCCAGGGCACCCGGGTCACGTGGTCCGGCGGAAAGCTCAGCTACACCGACGGGCCCTTCACCGAGACCAAGGAGGTCGTCGGCGGATACGCCATCCTCCAGTGCAAGGACCAGGAGGAGGCGGTGGAGTGGACCAAGCGGTTCCTGCTGACCCACCCGGAGAGCTGGACCGTCACGTCGGAGGTCCGCGCCATCGACGAACCCTGATCGGCCCGCCCACCGGCCCGGCCGCGTTTGCCGGGGCGCGGTGCGGCTGCTCTGATGGGTGGCCGTGACGGCAGCGAACGCGGTTGAGACGGTGTTCAGGATTGAGTCCGCGCGGATCATCGCGGGTGTCGCCCGGATCGTGCGGGACGTGGGCATCGCGGAGGAGCTCGCGCAGGACGCGTTGGTCGCCGCGCTGGAGCAGTGGCCGGAGTCGGGCATCCCGGACAACCCGGGAGCCTGGCTCATGGCCACCGCCAGGCACCGTGCCATCGACCTCGTGCGCCGCCGCGAGACGTACGCCCGCAAGCTGGCCGAGATGGGCCGCGACCTGGACGGGGTCTCCGGCGAACCGGAACCCGTCGCCGCGGACCCGGACGACATCGATGACGGCCTGCTCCGGCTGATCTTCACCTCCTGCCATCCGGTGCTCTCCACCGAGGCCCGGATCGCCCTCACCCTGAGGCTGCTGGGCGGCCTCACCACCGAGGAGATCGCCCGCGCCTCTCTCACCTCGGAGCCGACCGTGGCCCAGAGGATCGTCCGGGCCAAACGGACGCTCGGCCGGGCAGCCGTGCCCTTCGAGGTGCCGTACGGCCCCGAGCGCGCGGCCCGGCTCGGATCGGTGCTGGAAGTCATCTACCTCGTCTTCAACGAGGGCTACGCCGCCACCGCCGGAGACGACTGGCTGCGCCCGGCACTCTGCGAGGACGCGCTGCGCCTGGCCCGGGTACTGGCCGGGCTGATGCCGGCGGAACCGGAGGTACACGGGTTGGCCGCCTTGCTGGAGCTCCAGGCCTCGCGCACCGCCGCCAGGACCGCCCCGGACGGCGCACCGGTGCTGCTCGCGGACCAGAACCGGGCCCGCTGGGACCGGCTGCTGATCCGCCGCGGCCTCGCCGCGCTGCTCCGGGCGAGTGACACCGCGAACCGGACGGCGGGCGGCGAGGCGGCCACGCTGGGGCAGGCCCTGGGCCCGTACGCCCTTCAGGCCGCGATCGCCGCCTGCCACGCCCGCGCGGCCCGGTACGAGGACACCGACTGGGCGGCCATCACGGCGCTCTACGACCGCCTCGCCGCCCTGACCCCGTCGCCGGTCGTCGAGCTCAACCGGGCCGTCGCCGTCTCCATGGCCGAGGGGCCGGCGGCCGGTCTGGTGCTGGTCGACGCCCTGGCCGCGGACCCCGCCCTCAAGGCGTACCACTTGCTGCCGAGCGTCCGCGGGGATCTGCTGGTCAGGATGGGGCGTACGGACGAGGCGCGCGCCGAGTTCGTACGGGCGGCGGAGCTGACCCGCAACGAACGGGAAAGGGCGATGCTGCTGGACCGGGCCGGCCGATGAGTTCCTGGCCCCGGACCGGTCTACCCTGCACGACCGTCCGCACCACCGTGCGAGGAGAAGACCATGCAGAAAGTCACCACGTTCCTGTGGTTCGACCACAACCAGGCGGAGGAGGCCGCGGACCACTACGTCTCGGTCGTCGGCGGCGACTCCCGCGTCCTGGACGTGACCCGTTGGACCCCCTCGTCACCCGGCGAGGCGGGCGCCGTGATGACCGTGCGTTTCCAGCTGGAGGGCACGGAGTACATCGCGTTCAACGGCGGGCCCGAGTTCCCCTTCAGCGAGGCCGTGTCCCTCTCCGTCGAATGCGCCTCCCAGGAGGAGGCGGACCGGCTGTGGGACGAGCTCACCGCGGACGGCGGACAGGAGAGCCAGTGCGGCTGGCTCAAGGACAGGTTCGGCGTCTCCTGGCAGATCGTCCCGCCCGGCCTCGGTGACGCCCTGACCGACCCGGACCCGGAGAAGGCGGCCCGCGCCATGAAGGCGATGCTCGGCATGAAGCGGCTCGACATCGAGGCCCTGCGCAACGCCTGAACCCCGGTCCCGAGGGCCGTCCGGGGCGGGCGCACTCGGTAGGGTCTCGGCCATGTCCCGCCGTTCAGCGCTGCCCCCGCCCCCGCCGCCCGTGGAGATGCGCACCTGGCCCGACCGGGGCGCGCTGCTCGCCGACCGGTCCCTGGTCCTCGGTGAGTTGGTGAAGACGCACCTGGGGCTTGGACGGCTCGGGCTGCTGTGGCTCCGGGGTGCGCTCGGCGCGCTCGGCTGGTCGCTGATCGGCACGGCGTTCCTCTCCTTCGAGGAGTCCTACGACGTCTTCGCCGCCATCTACGGTGTGGTCCTCCTCGCCCTGGGCGCGGGCGCCCTGGTGCCGGCCGTCATCCTGGTCGTCGTCGGGCTGCGCCGCGACGTCCAGGTCCGCCGACTGCTCGTGATGTGGGGCGAGTTGGGCCGCGACCCGGTGGGCGACCGTACGCTCCGGCTGCCGCGTACGAGCCTGGTCTGGCTGCTGCTGTCCTTCCTGCTGTGCGCGGGCGGGCTGTTCGCCTGCGTCGCCGTTCCGGCCGGTGCCACCCGTGGGGACGAGACCTACGGCCTGGTCGCCCTCGGGATGGGCCTCGGCCTGATCGGCTGGCTCGTCGGGGTGATCGGCGTCACCAAGGCTCTCCTGCACCGGCGTTGGGTGATCCGGGTGCTGATCGGGGCACCCGCGCCCGGCGCGCTGATCTCCGCCGGGGGTGGGGCGCACCGCTGACCCCGGTCCTATCCTTGGCGCGTACACGAAGGACTCTGGGGGAGGGCGTGTCATGGAGTGGTACTGGTGGTTGCTGATCATCTTCTGGACCGGCGGATTCGGCTGGCTGGTCGACAACGGCCGTACGGCGCTGCGCAACCGGCACGAGCGCAGACTGGAACTGCTGGAGGCGGGCAAGCGGGAACGGCTGGCCGTCGAGGCGGCGAACAAGCCGCCGGAGCCGGTCTGCGGCTGCACGCACCACCTCGCCAAGCACGACAAGCAGGGCAAGTGCCATGAGCTGGTCGAGGTGCCGACCGCCTGGGACGAGCAGAAGAAGCCGGTCCGCTTCGAGCCGGGCGGGTGCAACTGCCAGCAGTACGTGGGTCCGCAGCCGCTCTCGCAGGTGTACGCCGACGAGCTGACCGACCTCGGGTAGCGGTCCCCGCGCGGGCGGCCGCCGTCAGCCCCGGCCGGCCTCCGGGCCGGTCACCGGGTGGCCGATCAGCATCGTCGGGGCGTCCGCGACCCGGGTCAGGAAGACTGTGGCCCGGTTCGGGCCCTGGAGCTTCATCTTCCGGCGCAGTTCCTCCGGTTCGACCGGCGAGCCGCGCTTCTTGACCGTCAGGACGCCGACCTTTCTCTCCCGCAGCAGCGCCTTCAGCCGCTTCATGTTGAACGGCAGCTGATCGGTGATCTCGTACCCGGCCGTGTACGGGGAGTCGTACAGTTCGTCGCTCGTGACGTACGCGATCATCTCGTCGATCAGCCGGCCGCCGCACCGGTCCACGATGTCCGCGACCAGGTGGGCCCGGATCACCGCGCCGTCCGGCTCGTACAGATACCGGCCGACCGGCCCGACCGGCGGGGCGGGCAGTGCGGCCGGGGCCGACAGGGTGGCCCCCGACGGGAGCAGGGTGGCGCGGTAGGCGCCCGCCTCGAAGCCCTCGCCGAACCACAGCACCGCCTCCTTCACGTCGCCGCCGTCCGAGATCCACTCGGCCTCCGCCTGCGGGCCGATCGCCTCGTGCGGGACGCCGGGGGCGATCTTCAGCGCCGCCCTCGGGGCCTTCAGCGCGGCGGCGGTCGCCCAGGACAGCGGCGGGGAGTAGGCCTCCGGGTCGAAGATCCGGCCGCGGCCGCCACGGCGGGCCGGGTCGACGAACACCGCGTCGTAGGGCGAGGTGTCGATCTCCGTGACATCGGCGCACCGCACCTCGATCAGCGCGTCCAGGCCGAGCGCGGCGGCGTTGGCCCGCGCCACCTCCGCCGTCAGTGGGTCGCGGTCCACGGCGAGGACGGAGATCCCGGCGCGGGCCAGCGCGATGGCGTCGCCGCCGATCCCGCAGCAGAGGTCGGCGACACCGCGCACCCCGGCGCCCGCGAACCGTCCGGCGCGGTGGGCCGCCACCGAGGTGCGGGTCGCCTGCTCCACCCCGTTCGGCGTGAAGAACATCCGGTGCGCGTCCTGGGCGCCGAACTTCGCCACCGCCCGCTGCCGCAGCCGGGCCTGCCCCAGCGCCGCGGAGACCAGGCCGGCCGGGTGGGTGCGGCGCAGCCGGGTGGCGGTGGCGAGTTCGGTGCCGGGGTCGTACGAGCGCAGCCCGGCCAGCAGCTCGGCACCCTCCGGGGTGCGCAGGGCCAGGAAGCCGGCGAGGGGGTCGGGGGCGTCGGGCGGGCCGGTCGGGGCGAGAGCGTTCACCTGCCCCATTGTGAGCCAGCCGGGGGACCGTGCGGGTCGCGCGGCGGTGTCGGCCCGGGAGCCCGATCTTGGACTGGCAGGATGCGGCGCCATGCAGCTTGTACGACAAAAGGAAGAATTCATCATGAAGAGGTGCGAAACCGGACAGGACGAACAGGGGCGGGACGGCACCCGACGCGGGCGGCGACACCTGCGGCGCCGGCCCGGTTACGCGGTCCTGGCCGCGCTCCTGGTCGCCGCGGTCGGCTCCGGCTGCGCGGCCGGGACCGACAGCCGCACCGCCACCACCGGGGCCGGGCAGGGAACCAAGGCCCTCCTCGGGCAGCCGGGCGGCCCGGCCGGGAACGCGGGAGC
>CBRG010000133.1 GCA_000470535.1 Streptomyces sp. AW19M42 | reverse complement strand
ACGGGACTGACGGGACTCATTTTCCGCGACACGCGGTTCCCCCTCCCCTGCACCCCTTCGGGGTGGGCTACGCTCTGTCCGGCTGACTCGAAAGCTCAGTCCCTTCAGTCCCGTAGCCCCGTCGGTGCGGCGTTTGTGGAGGCAAGGGACAAACCCGCACGCGAAGAGCCCGACAAGGACCAAAAGTTGCCCGACCACGCCTCGGCCACCCCGCCGGCTGCCTCGCGGCCGGCGGACGGGCACACGATCGCGCGCTGGTGCGCCCGTGGCGGCTGGCCGGTGCACCCACTCGCACCGGCACAGAAGACGCCGCCCGCCAACTGCGCCGACTGCAAGGGTCACCACGCCCCGGCCACCTGCCCGTGCAGAAACGCGGGCCGCTGGTGCCACGGCTTCCACGCGGCGACCACGGACCCCGGGCTCATCAACGCGTGGTGGAGCGCGCAGCCACGGTTCGGGGTGGGCGTTTCATGCGGCCCAGCCGACCTGGTGATCCTCGACGTCGACGCCCACGCGGCCCAAGTGCCGGAGAGGGCCCGGCTGCTGCCCGGCATCCCGATCGGGCCGCAGGTGGACCTGGCGGGCCTGGCCACGGGCTTCGACACGCTGGCGCTGCTCGCGGCCCTGCGAGGTGAGCAGGACCCGTCGGCCGACGAGACGACCCTGCGCGTCCGGACCCCGTCCGGCGGGCTGCACATCTGGTACCGCAACCCGCACCCGGCGACCCGCTACCGCTCGTCCACCGGATCGAGCCCGCGGACGGCCCTGGCCTGGCAGGTCGACGTCCGGTCCGACAACGGCTACATCGTGGCCCCCGGCGTCCGGACCGCGGCAGGTGACTACGTCCCCGTGAGCGCTGCCCGTGAGCCGGCTCCGCTGCCCGCCTGGCTGGCAGCGGAGCTGAAGCGCACAGCGCACGTCCCGGACGCCGGGAGGCCCTCCCACGCGTCAACCGCTGTCCCGGCCCCCATACGCCGCTCACGGCCCGCCACAAAGGCCGCAGAACGGCTCCTGGAGCCGTTGCTCGCGGAGGTCACCGCCTGTCGAACCGTCAGCGAAGGAGCGAGCTTCACCGAGAAACTCAACCGTGCCGCCTACACCGCGGGTGGCCTTGTCGAAGGCGGCCACCTGTCCGGGGCCGATGCGCGCAGCCTGCTTGCGGAGACTGCCCGTACAGCCCGACCGC
This sequence comes from Streptomyces sp. AW19M42, assembly GCA_000470535.1. Lineage (GTDB taxonomy): Bacteria > Actinomycetota > Actinomycetes > Streptomycetales > Streptomycetaceae > Streptomyces. The sequence continues at coordinate 12,633 of CBRG010000133.1, read as the reverse complement.
AGCAGGAACGTCGCAATCTCATGGTCATCGAATCCGCTCTGTCCGCCGGCGCCCAGCGCCCGCTCCACCCGCGAGGAAGCTCATGAGCGTCGAGCCCGTACGCTTCGATGCCGAAGGCGCAGCCAGGCAGATTCATCAGCAGAGCCTCGATCTGGACCTGCAGCAGCCCAGCCTCCCCGCCCAGCAGAACGAGGCGCCCGCCCAGCACCCCGCCGAGCCCGCCGGGCTGTTGCCGACCGCCCTCACCGACCGCGGCAACGCGAAGCTGTTCGCGCGCCTGTACCGGGACCGGTTCCGGTACGTCATCGGGATGGGCTGGCACTCCTGGGACAGGTACCGGTGGAAACTCACGGGCGGCGAGGAGGCCGCTGTCTGGGCCGCGGGGGAGATGGCCGAGCAGTACGCCGACCACGACCCGACCGGCCGTTTCATGGACCGGCAACTGGCCGGGCACCGCCGCCACTCGGAGTCGACCGCCGGAGTCAAGGCCCTCCTGTTCCAGGCGCAGGCAGCACCGAGCCTGCGCCTGTACCCCGACGTCCTCGACGGCGACATGTACGCCCTGTGCACCCCCTCCGGCGTGGTGGACCTGCGTACCGGTCTGCTGCGCAAGCCCAACCCGCTCACCGACATGCACTCGCGCGCCACCACCGTCGCTCCGCTCAAGACGCCGGTCCCGAGGTGGGACAGCTTTCTGCGCGACACCTTCGGCGACGACGACCAGGGCCTGGAGACCACGCGCTTCCTGCACCTGCTGCTCGGCTACTCCATCACCGGCGACGTCGGCGCCCAGGTTCTGCCGTTCCTGTACGGCTCCGGAGCCAACGGCAAGTCCGTGCTCCTTGAGGTCATGACCCAGATCCTGGGTGACTACGCGAACGCCGCCCCGCCCGGATTCCTCATGGAGAAGGGCAAGTTCACCGAACACTCCACGGAGCTGACCGAACTGCACGGCCGGCGCATCGTGGTGTGCAGCGAGCTCAAGCCCAACGACAAGTTCAACGAGGCCCGGGTCAAACTCCTCACCGGTGGCGACACCATCACCGCCCGGCGCATGCGGCAGAACTTCTTCACCTTCACGCCCACCCACAAGCTCTGGCTGCTCGGCAACCACCGCCCGGAGGTCGGCACGGGCGGACACGCGTTCTGGCGCCGCATGCGCATCATCCCCTTCGAACGGCGCGTTCCCGACGAGCGGAAGATCGACAACCTCGCCGCCGAGCTCGTCGCCGACGAGGGCCCCGGCATTCTGCAGTGGCTCATCGAGGGCGCCCAGCTCTACCTGGCCGCCCGGGACCCGCTCACCGGTCCCGCATCCGTACGGGTCGCTACAGCCGCGTACGAAACCACGGAGGACCACATCGGGCGGTTCCTCACCGAACGCTGTACCAAGGGCGAGGGAGACCGTGCCAACCCCGATCTGCGCGTCGAGCAGAAGCTGCTGTACGAGGCCTACGGCCGATGGTGTTCGGACGAGGGCATCCGCTCCTCCACGCCGCGCGCCTTCGCCGGCCGGATCCGTCAGGAACTGGGTCTGGCCTCACCCGCCGAAATGATCAAGAACAACGCGACCAAGCTCTATCCGGGCCTCGCGCTGCTCCACGACGCCGCTTCCGGAGGGGTCGCTCGATGACAGCAACGCCATGCGCCCTGCCTGCTTTTGCCGGGCGACCGTACGATAGGGGTAGTTGTCCCGGATGGTTCCGCACCGCCGGTCCGGGCACGAGCTCTTTAAACGACACACCGCTAGGCCGACCCGCGGCCACCCACACGCAGGAGGGCCGATGAGCGCGCTGCCCCAGGAAGGCGATGTTGCCCAGGAGGTCGAGATCGTGTGGCTTGAGGACCCGAGGGGCCTCGACTACGTCCGCCAGGCCCTGGACAAGGTCAACACGCGCAAGGGCAAGCCACGGTACGAGCGTGACGGCCGTCTCATCGGCTACACGAACCTCGCCCCGAAGGCGCCCCGCAGCGCCGACAGCGGCCTGTTCGCCCGCCGTACGTTCTACCTGCTGCCGCACGATCGGCCCAACCGGCCCGACGACCCCGAGTGCCCCTACAAGGTCGGATCGCCCCTTGAGGCGGTCGACCCGCGGACGGTCGCGCCGGGCGAGGTGGGGGAGAAGACCAGCCGCTCACAGGGCACCGCGGAGATAGTCCCGGCCGGTTCCTGAGCCGTCGCATACGCACGGAACGTCCCCGCTACCGGTACGGCGGGGCACGGGGACATTCCGGGAACAGCGTTGCCGGGCAGTGGGTCCGGCACTCTCGCGATGTGCTGCGGGGAGCACGGCGGCGTTGTCACAGAGGCCGCACGGGGCCCGTCATGGTCGATGTGAAGACGGTGTCGCCCCCTTGCCGGCCCACGATCTCCACCGTCATCAGTTCACTGTTGTCCGCCGAGTGCCCGGCCAGCTCGACCCAGCAGGGGCGGTCGAGCTCGGCGAAGCGGTGGAAGACGGTGGCCGCGCTCGCGGGCGGCATCACCAGGGGCGCGGTCAGCGTGCACGCAGCCTGGCGCGCCGCTTCGAGCAGGACCATGCCGGGCAGATGGTCCCCGGCGTGATCGAAGAAGATCGGGTGATCCAGGTCCGGGGTGAGCAGCCAGACGGACGGGACGTCGGTCGGGGTCAGGACCACGTCGGCGGCGGAGTGGCGGCCGACGGAGGCCGGGTCCATGGGCGCACGGCCCGGCTCGACCGAAGGCATCGCCGGATCGTCACCCTCCGGACGGTTCGCGCGCAGACGCGCGTAGACGGGCGGGGTGATGGCGGAAAAGCGTGACGTTGCGTTAGCAACGATGTCGTCACCCCGCCGGATGACGAACTCCATACGCAGATGACTGGTTCTTCGCCCGCTGTAGGTGATATCCGTGCATCTCACGTCCAGGGCGAAGTCCGTCGGGCGGGAGCCTATGTTCAGGTTTTCCAGGTATGTCGTGTAATTGAGGTCCCACATCACGAAGTGATGACCGAGCGGGACACCCAGCTCGGCGTGGGCCAGGAACATTCCGGCCTGCCGGAATGTCTCGGCCGTCTGCAGCGGATCGTGGCTGAGACCGTCCGCGCTGTTGAAGAGCGTATGTGCGCGCGGCCACTGTCCGGTGAGGGCGAAGCGCAGTCCCCCCTGAGCGGTGCAGCCGGTCAGGAACACCTCTGCGAGGGATGCCCGATGGACGTATTCCTTGGGAACCGTCGTGGTCAGCTGGGACATTTGAGGCAGTTCGGTATGACCGCTTGTGGTGGACAGAACCATGGAAGACACCCCGTTTTGAATGCGCGGTCAGCGATGACCCCTATAAGATACTGACCTACCGGTTTTCTTAACGAGAATCGCAAAGTAAAGACTTGGTCAAGTGCACTCTGTTTGCTGAATACAACATTCCGGTTTGCGCAATCACTCCATATCTTTTACTGTAAACGTTAACGAAATAAAGGGAGAATCGGACTTAAGCGGCAATCGTTTGTCTCGGGTCGGGGAAGTAAGAAAACGCGGGAAATCTCATATGGGGTCTTTTCTTCTTGTGGGGATACTCGGGTCGCCGGAAGTGACAGGGAGATCGATTTGATGAACGCACCACTGCGCACACTCCGCCTCGCCGCGGTCAATATCGACGGGGTTCTCCTCAATGACACGTTCAGCCCCGTCCTGCACCGTCTCGTGGTCGAGTGGGGCGGCACCTATACGGCCGATCTCGAACGGCGAATGCTGTCGCAGCCGCGGAGTGCGGTCGCGCGCCTGCTCGCCGAGTCCACCGGTGTGAACGCGACCGTGCAGGAGGTGACCCAGGCCTACTTCGCGCTCCGTGAGCGCTATATGCGTGATCATCCGGTGCGACTCCTCCACGGCGCCGTGCCGTTGCTCGAACGGCTGGCGGCCCTGGGCCTCGACCTCGTGTGCTACGGCGGCCTCGAAGCGGACCACTTCTATCGCCATCTCGGCCCGGAGACCGCACGGTTCACCGCCCCCGGCTACGTCTGCACCAACGAATGCCGGCCCGGGATCCGGGAGATCGTGGAGGACTCCTTCGGTCTCCGCCACGACCAGGTGCTCTTCATCGACGACGCCGCTTCGTTCGCGGTCCGGGCCCGCGAGCTGGACGTGCCCTTCATCGGACACCCCAGCCACTACGAGCACAGCTTCCAGCCGGAACTGATGCGCGCGGCCGGCGCCCGGCACGTGGCCGGTTCGCTGGACGAGATCGACGAGGCCCTGGTGCGCAGGATCGACCAGGAGGCCGGGGACGGAACGGTATGGCAGAACGCGGAGCCCCTCGTCGCCCTGGGGATGGGCAGGTGAACAGCGCTGCGGCCCCGGCCCTTGAGGGAAAGGTCGTGATGGTCCACGGTGCCAGCAGCGGCATCGGGGCCGCCGCCGGGCGGGTGTTCGCCCGTTACGGCGCTGTCGTGGTGCTGACCGCCCGCCGTGAGGACCGGCTGCGCGAGCTCGTGGGCGGGCTGCGCGCCACGGGTGCGGAGGCGAGCCACCACGTGGTGGACGTGCGGGACGGGGAGGCCGTGCGGCGTGCGGTGGACAGCACTGTCCAACGCTACGGGCGGCTGGACGCCGCCTTCAACAACGCGGGCGTCGGCCTGCCGAAGACCCCGATGCACCTCATCGAGGACGACGTGTACGAACGCGTCCTGGCGACGAACGTGACGGGCGTGTGGAACTGCATGCGCCACGAGATCGCGGCCATGCTGGAGGGCGGGGGCGGGGCGATCGTCAACACGAGCAGTGTCGGCGGGCTGGTGGCCTCCTCCACCGGGGCGCCCTACATCGCGTCGAAGCACGCGGTGCTCGGGCTGACCAAGGCGGCCGCGGTCGAGTACGCCCCGCACGGCATCCGCGTCAACGCGATCGCTCCGGGGCTGACCCGTTCCGAGATGATGGACGAATGGTTCGCGAGCTCTCCCGAAGTGGAGGAACGGGCCTCCCGGTCCGCTCCGCAGGCGCGGGCAGCCGACCCGCAGGAGGTTGCGGAGACGGCGGCCTGGCTCTGCAGCGACCTGGCAAGTTTTGTCACGGGGGCCACGTTGCCGGTGGACGGAGGGCGTACCGCCTGGTGATTCGGGACAGATCGGCGGATCCGTCCCACAACTGCTGACGGGCTCTTCGTACCGGAGAGGGGACCGGGTAAGGTAGTCGCGTCGGTTTGTTACTGATCGGAGCGGGTGCCATGGCACAGCAGGAGCGTGCGATACGGACCCGCCGCGCTGTTATCGAGGCAGCCTCCGCGGTCTTCGCCGAACGGGGCTACGCGGCGGCCACCATGGCCGAGATCCTCCAGCGGGCCGGAATGACCAAGGGCGCCCTGTACTTCCACTTCGACTCCAAGGAAATGCTGGCGCGCGGAGTCATAGATGCGCAGGTCAGCCCCGCGGAGTGGGCTCCGCGCGAGTTGAAGCTGCAGGAGTGGATCGACATCGGGATGACGCTGGCCGAGCGGATCCCCAGCGATGTGGTCCTGCTCGCGGGCATCCGGCTCTCGGCCGACATGCAGGGCCGGACCCGGTTCGGCAGCGCGTGGCCCACCTGGATCGGTCTGGTTGCCAAACTGCTCGCCGAGGCGAAGGAACAGGGCGAAGTGCTCCCGCACGTCGCCCCGGAGGAGATCGCACAGGCTTTCGTCGGTGCGTGGGTCGGTATCCAGCTCGTGTCCGAGGCCGAGGCCGAGTGGGGGGACCTCAGCCAACGGATCTCCGTGCTGTACAACCTCGTACTGCCCGCCATCGCCACTCCTGCGGCGCTGATGAGGCTGGATACCGCGCCGGATCGAGGCGCCCGGGTCCTCGCGGAGATCCAGGACTCGCAGGACGGCGCACCGCTCATGTCCTCCGATTCATAGCGGCACAGCAGGGTATTTCCGCAGGGTATCTCCGTGGTCCGTGGTGCGTCCGGCCGGTTGATGTCCGAGGCAGAAGCACGGACCGCCGCCGTCTTTCGCCCCCGCGCTAGAGCCGTGCTGGATTCTTGCTGTCGTCCGCATCGTGAAGCTGTCGACGACGGGGTGGACGGGTGCGGCGGCACAGCGGCCGGAAGTCGCGGCCCGACCGCGTTCACGTGCAGTCACTCCTTCTCCCGCTGAAGGTGCTTGGCCGTCCCGGGGTGGCCGACAGTAGCGGGAACCTGTGGAAACCAACCAGATATGCGGTTTGCTAGTGTGTCCTGAGCGAGGCACCGCTGTCCGCGGCGACCGGAGTTGGGGACCCGGCGTGCCGCTCAGGGCGGAATGAGGAGGAACTCATGGTCAAGCAGGAGCGAGCGGCCCGTACTCGTCGTGCTCTCATCAACTCGGCCGCGGAGATCTTCGCGGACGACGGATACGCACTGGCCTCTCTTCCTGCGATCAGTAAACGGGCCGGGGTGAGCACCGGCGCCCTGCACTTCCACTTTCCGAGCAAGGACGCCCTGGCGCTCGCGGTCGAGAGCGACGCGGAGCTCGCCGTACGCACGATGCTCGAACAGTGCAGCGACTCGTCGGCCACGACGCCGCAGTGCCTGACGCGCGCCATCACGCTGCTGCTCGACGCGGTCGGTTCGGACGTCGTGGTCCGGGGGGGCCTGCGGCTGGGCGGCGATCCGTCGCGCAAACGTGGCGGCGGTGTCATCGCCTGCTGGCACGAGTGGGTCCGCGATGTGCTCGTGCGGGCCAGGGAAGGGGGCGAGCTGTCGGAGGAGATCTCCCCGGAGTACGCGGCCGTCGCCATCGCCGCGGCCGTCGCCGGGGTCGCGTTGTTCGGCGGCATCTGCGCTCCGCCGCAGCTGCCTCACGCGTACGTGGTCCAGTTCCGGGAGTTCTTCCTGTCCTGGCCGGCCACGTCGTTGTGGCAGGAACGGCCTCGGCAGGTCGGCGGGCAGGCCGAGGTGGTCGAGTCCGGTTGAAGGGCGCCGGGTCCGGTCGAAGGGGGCCGGGTCCTGCCCAGCTCAAGTTGTACTCCAGCAGGACACCGCACCCTTGGTCCGGTGATTCGGGCCGTTGAAGAGGGGGCCAGCACGCATGTCGTCGCAAGTGCACGTGGCCGAACACGCGATCTCGGTGGCGGCTCCCGTCGGCGTGGTCTACGGCCTCCTCGCGGATCCGCTCCGCTGGCCCGTGCTGTTCCCTTCGTACGTCCATGTCGAGCGCATCGACGGTGACGGCTTCCGTGAACTGCTGCACCTGTGGGTCATGTCGAGCGACGGACTGCGTGCCCTGCACGTACGCCGTCACCTGCACCCGCACACCAGGACCGTGGAGACCGAGCGGATCGAGCCCCTGACACAGCAGGTCACCGGGCGCGGTGTCTGGCGCGTGACGCCCGGCGACAGCGGCGGCAGCGTGCTGACGCTGCGCCGGGAACTCGGAACGTCCCCCTTCCTGATGCCCTCTGCCGGGGCCGGGACGCCGGCACAGGCGCTCGACACGGAGGTCAGGGCCCGGCTCGACGAGGTCAGGGCGGTGGCCGAGCGCTGGGAACGGCTGGACGAACTGCTGCTCGCCTTCTCGGACAGCGTCCACACCAACGGGCCGCCCGAACTGGTCTACGAATTCCTCCAGCGCGTCGAGGACTGGCCCGACCTGGTTCCGCACATCGAGTGGATCGAGGTCAGCACGGACGCTCCGGGCGTACAGATCGTCGATATCGACAGCACCGCCTGGGACGGCGGCGACACCGTCACCTCGGGCGCCGTCCGGCTCTGCTTCCCGGCTGCCGGATACATCGTCCACAAGGACGTGGTGCCGCCCGAGATCCTCGCGGGGCACACCGTCCAGTGGTCCTTGCTGCCGGACAGTTCGGGACTCACCGCGGTCTGTACGCACTCCGTGATGCTCAGGGAAGAGGCTCTCGCTTCCTTCCTCGGCGCCGGAGCCACCCTCACCGACGCCCGTCACGAGGTGCGTACGGGGCTGGGGCAGGCCAGTGCCGAGATCCTCGGGCTGGCCAAGTGGCATGCGGAGAGCGCCCTACGCCACGTGGGGTGACCACGCAGACCGCACGGCACGGACGACGAGGAGGACACGCCGATGGGCGTTAGCGGGCAGGGATCGCTCCTGCGGGACGAGCGGGCGGCCGCACCGGCCGTCGCGCCGCCCTTTCACGCGGCGGGACCGCTGCCCTCCGCCGCCACGAGGCGCGCCCGGCGTCTTGAGGGGCTGCTGGGCGACCCGCGTGACCGGGCCAACCCGTACGGCCACTACGCACTGACACTCCCCGGCGGGCTGCCCGCGCTCAGCGGCATCGCCGCGTCCGAGATCCGGTCGGCCGCTGAGAGCGGGTACTTCGGCGGTGCCGACGCACTGGTCGCCGCCCTGCGCCCGCTCTTCCGCCGGGATCTGGCCCTGGGCCACGCCACCGTCACCGGGTCCCTGTTCGCGGCTGACGGACCGGACGGGCCGCTGCCGGACCGGACCGTGGAACTGGCCCGGCTGCTGGGGCCCGCCGCACTGAGCGCGGCGGCCGGAACCGCGCTGCGCGCCGCGGTGCGGGCCGTCTCCGAGGGGGAGCGGAAGGCACCCGGCCTTTCCCGCTGGCGCGCCTCGCTCGCCCGCAGCTTCGCCGACCTGACCGCCTGCGAGAGCCTGACGGCCGCGGCGCTGCGGTCCCTGACCCGTTCGCCCGGTACGGGACGGGCCCTGCGGGCCGCTGCGGGCTGTGTCGTACCCGGCCTGGCCGCCGAGATCCTGGACGAGTCCGTGCTCACGCTGGGCGAATGCGGTCATGAGCCCGGCAGTGCCGCGCTGCGGTGGTGCGTCAAGACGGCGGCCGAGGTGTCCTACGTACGCGAGACGATCGGCATGGCCAACTGTCGGGCCGAACTGATGCACGAGCTGCCGTCGTCGGCGGGCCCCGGCGGCGGCCGCGTGGCGGCGCTGCCCACCGTCGCGCCCGGGGACGCGGACTTCGACTGGGCGGCGGAGCTGCACGGTGTCCTGGACGCCGCGGCGGCCCACGGCTCCGGCGACGCGGACCGTCCGGTCCCCGGGCAGACCCGGGGGGCGCGGCGGCTGCTCGCCGAACGACGGCTGCTGACCGGAGCGGACAGGTCCGCGGCCCAGGCGGGCACGGCGGCGGCCGAGCGGTATGCCCAGCTCCTCACGGGCTGCGCGGTGCTGGCGGTCCACCGGGACGCTGCCCTGCACGGCGAAAGCCGCTTCCTCGCCTCCGGGGCGTGGTCGACGCTCGCGCTCACCCGCGCCGTCCAGCGCCTCGGCCTACCGCCGGTCGGCCCGTTCGGCGAGGCGCAGGCGGCTGTCGAAACCGAGCTGGACCGGCGCGACCGGCTGGGAGCCGACAGCGACCTGCACGCCACCAGGATTCTGTGGTGAGCGCCTTGGACGCCGCGGAGGTCACCGCGGCCGGCAGCGCGGCGCCGATCTACGTATCCAGTCCCGACGGTCCGTGGGACTCGGTGCAGAGCCGTTTCTGCAGTGCGGGGCGCGTGATCGTGCACACCACATGGGGGACGTGGGCGCCCGCCGCGCTGCTCGATCCCGAACTCCGTCAGACGCTGGGTCAGGACTGGCCCCGCTACCGGCAGTTCCCCGGCACCGGTCAGCGCCTGGGCTTCGCCGCCTCGCGCTACCTGATGAAGTACACCGTCGCCGCGGCCCTGGAGATCCCCGTCCAGACCATCGACTTCACCTTCCGGCCCGGTGGACGGCCCGGAGTACGCGGCTGGGACGAGCTGTCGCTGAGCCTGGCGCACACCGACGAACTGCTCCTGGTGGGCGTGAGCGGCACCGGTCCGATCGGCGTGGACGTGGAACGGGCCGACCGGCCCATCTCCTTCCAGCTGATGGGCGAGGAGGTGTGCACCCCTGTCGAGTCCGAGCGGCTGGCGGCGATGCCCGAGGAGCGACGGCGTGCCGAACTGCTGCGGCTGTGGACCCTGAAGGAGGCGTACACCAAGGCGCTCGGCTACGGGCTGCGCCACAGCTTCTCCCGGGTGGGCTTCGAGGAGGGCGCCGACGGGCGCACGAGGCTCGCCGCGCCCGCACCGGACGCCGACACCTGGACCTTCGACACCCATCGGGTCCAGGACCGGTACCTGGTGAGTGAGGCCCACCGCGGACCGCTGCCCGGACCGGCGGTGGACCTGTCCGCGGCCGCCGGCGCCGCCGTGGGGGACGAGGGCGCGCGGGACCAGGGATGAGCGGCGGACGTCCGAGCCCGGACGGCGTCCTGTGCGTGACCCACACGGCGTCCGCCACGACGCCGGACGGCTCCCATGTGCTCGAACTGCACGGGTCACTGACACAGGCCCAGGCCGACCGGATGGCGGCCCGGTTCGTCGAGCGCCATCGCGCCTTCTCCGTCCTGTTCACCAGCCACGACGACAGCCGCCACACCCTGACGTTCATTCCGCGCGGCACCGCCCCGCCGGGCCCGGTGCCGCTGTCGCCCGAACTGCTCGCCGACGTCCTGCTGTTGCCAGTGGGCGCGTGGACCATGCCGCTGACGGGCACCCAGCGCGCCCGGGTACGGGCGGCCCTGCGCACCCCGGACGATCCCGGCCGCCACGTCGAGCAGATGGCCCTGCACTGGACCGGCCCCCTGGACCCGCACCGCTTCGTGGCCGCCTGGCAGTCGGTGGCCGCCCGCGAATCGGTGCTGCGCAGCGCGTTCGACTGGGTGGCCACGCCCCTGCTGGTGCTGCACGACCACGCGCACATCGACGTCGTCCACCGCTCCCGTGAGGCGACCCCTTCCTGGGACGATCTGCTCGCGCAGGACCGGGCCCAGGGCTTCGTGCTGAGCCGCGCCGGACTGCTGCGGCTGACACTGATCGAGGACGCTCCGCCCGGGGAGGGCGCGTCCGTACCGGCTACCCGCGTTCTGCTCACGTATCACCGGGCGCTGCTGGACGAGCGCGGTGTACACGTCCTGCTGCGCGCCTTCTACCGGGCGTATCTGGCGGGTGGGTCGCTGCCTGGGGGCGACCGGCGCCCCGATGTCCGCGACCACGCCCGCTGGCTGGCCGGGCAGTCCCCGGACGCCGCGCGCGCCTACTGGACCCGCGCCGCACCGCCGCCGGACGCCGCGGTGAGCCCCGGACAGCCGGGCGGCCCCACCCGGCAGAGCGGGGACGCCCAGGCGCGGCGCCGCCTCTCCCCGGCGCAGGTGCTGCGGCTGAGAGCCTGGGTGACCGCTCGGGGCGCGGGGGAGAGCAGCGCGCTGCACCTGGTGTGGGCGCTGCTGCTGCACCGGGCCATGGGAACGGGCGGGCGCCCCGGCCATGTCAGCTTCGACGTACGGCTGTCGGGGCGGGACGTCACGCTGCCGGGCGCCACCGACGTGCCGGGTCTGCTGGGCGGCTGCGCCCCGCTGACGGTGAACGTCGACCCGGTGGAGCCGCTGGATGCGCTGATCTCCAGGCTGCGCGACGCCGCACTGGACATGGCCATCTATCCGTGGGTCAGCGACGAACTGCTGAGCGAGTGGACCGGCCGGGGTGCGCGGCAGACGGGCACCATCGTCGACTTCGACAGCCGGCCACCGATGATCCCGGCCGTGCGCGCGGAACTGGCGGCACAGGGAGTCCGGGTCGACGTGCCGCGCCTCGTCGGCGGTTCGGGCTCCGCGATCACGCTCGTGGCGCGTCACGAGCCGGACGGCAGTCTCAGCCTGACCTCGCTCTACGACCGCGCGGTGCTGCGGGACGAGGATGCCGCGCTGATGCTCTCGCAGTGCGTGCGGATGCTGCGTGCCCTGGCGGACTTCACCGACGCGGGCACCACCGTCGCGCAGCTCGTCCGGGTGCTGGACGGCCTGGGCGTGCCGCAGGCGGCGGTGCGGCCGCCGAGGCGTCAGGGTGCCCGCCGGCCGTCCCTGACGACGCTGAGGGCCGGGGAACCCGGCGCGGACGTCATCTGCCTGGTCGCGCAGGAGGGTGTGGTGTCCGGCGCGTACGAGCGCTTCGCCCGCCGGCACGACGGCCCGGAACACATCGTCGAACTGCACTGCCAGGACGCCCCGCTCGCGTTGCCGCCCGCTCTCGTGGAGGTGGCGCGCGGGGCCAGGCTGCTGCTGTGCGGCTGCGGGCCGGGTGCGGTGACGGCGTACGAGATCGCGCGCACCGCCGCGGCCGGCCGGGACGCGATCGTGGTGATGACGGGCACGGGCAGCGCGGAGGCGAGCGCGGACGCGCTCGCGGCCGGCCTGCGCTCTGCGGTGACGGGCAGGACGTGACCGCCGAGCCGGAGGGCGGGCGCGGTCCGATTCCAGCAGGGCCTCGGCGAGGCAAGGACGTTCCTCCAGCGAACTGGCGGACGGTAGGCGGGACAAGCCTGAGGAGGCCGTCATGAATGATCCGGACATCACCGCGCACACGGCGGGTGTGCTGCGCGTCGAGCGGGGACGGGCGGACGCCGAGGAGGTGGCGGCACTCACCGTGCTGCTGCTCGGCCTGCGCGCCAAGGAGCAGCGACGGGCCGGTGAGCGGCCGGTGCCGGACCGGCGCCGGCGGCCGGACCGGCAGGCGTACCGGGCACCCAACAGCTGGCAGTGACAGAGATGTCGTACGCACGGGGGAAAGGGACCGACATGACGGTGAAGACTGCCGCCGGGCTCACGGAGCCGGATACGGGAGACGTCCGTGGCCGGGTGGCCGAGCTGTATGCGTTGCGTGAGCGGGCGCGGCGTGGGCCGA
>CBRG010000132.1 GCA_000470535.1 Streptomyces sp. AW19M42 | reverse complement strand
GAGCGCGAGCAGACCGCCGATGAGGAAGAACGCGAACGAGGTGACCAGGTAGAGCGAGCCGATCGTCTTGTGGTCCGTGGTGGTCATCCACGTGATGACGACGTTTCCCGGCTCTCTGCTGTGTACCGGAAGCTCGTTGGCGTAGGACTCGTCGTCCTGCGCCGCCCCTGTTGTGCCCGTCGTCGTCACTGGGACGCTCCTTCGATTGTCTGCCGCCGGTGGACCGCGCACCCGGCGTGGCGCCGCCTCCACCGGGGTCGGCCGAACGGCCCTCTCCGCACGTCGCGCGCGATTCCGGTTGCAGCAAACCAGCCGGGTGGCCGCCCGGGGTGGCGCTGTGCCCGCCGTGGCGCGACATTCACCCGTCAGGGCGTCCCCCGACGCGCTCCGCGGCACCGATCCGCCGCCGGAAACGGCGCCGCCCCGGCTCGACGGTGTGTCGGCCGGGGCGGAACGGTCACGAGCGGTGCGGGTGGGGGGAGGGACAGGTCTCTCCCCCGTCCACGGCATCCGGTCAGGCGAGGCTCGCGATCGCCTGGTTGAACGTCGCCGACGGCCGCATGACGGCCGAGGCCTTGGCCGGGTCGGGCTGGTAGTAGCCGCCGATGTCCACCGGCTTGCCCTGGACCGTGACCAGCTCGTCGACGATGGTCCCCTCGTTCTCGGACAGCGTCTTGGCGAGCGGCGCGAAGGCCTCCGCCAGCTTCGCGTCGGCGGTCTGCTGCGCCAGCTCCTGGGCCCAGTACAGGGCCAGGTAGAAGTGGCTGCCGCGGTTGTCGATGCCGCCGAGCCTGCGGCTGGGCGACTTGTCCTCGTTCAGGAACGTGGCCGTCGCGCGGTCCAGCGTGTCCGCGAGGACCTGGGCGCCGGCGTTGTCCGTCGTCTGCGCGAGGTGCTCGAAGCTGACCGCGAGGGCGAGGAACTCACCCAGGCTGTCCCAGCGCAGGTAGTTCTCCTTGACGAGCTGCTGCACGTGCTTCGGCGCGGAACCACCGGCGCCCGTCTCGAACAGACCGCCGCCGTTCATCAGCGGGACGACGGAGAGCATCTTCGCGCTGGTGCCCAGCTCAAGGATGGGGAACAGGTCGGTGAGGTAGTCACGCAGCACGTTGCCGGTGACCGAGACGGTGTCCTCGCCGCGGCGGATGCGCTCCAGGGAGAACGCGGTGGCCTTCACCGGCGACATGATCTCGATCTGCAGACCGTCGGTGTCGTGGTCGGCCAGGTACGTCCGGACCTTCTCGATGAGCTTGGCGTCGTGCGCGCGGTCCTCGTCGAGCCAGAACACGGCCGGGTTGCCGGTCGCGCGGGCGCGGGTGACGGCGAGCTTGACCCAGTCCTGGATCGGCAGGTCCTTGGCCTGGCACACACGGAAGATGTCGCCGGCGCCGACGGCCTGCTCCAGCACGGCGTCGCCGTTGCCGTCGACGACCCGCACCGTGCCGGTGGTGGGAATCTCGAAGGTCTTGTCGTGGCTGCCGTACTCCTCGGCCTTCTGCGCCATCAGACCGACGTTGGAGACCGAGCCCATCGTGGCCGGGTCGTACGCGCCGTTGGCCCGGCAGTCGTCGATGACGACCTGGTAGACGCCCGCGTAGCTGCTGTCGGGCAGCACGGCGAGGGTGTCCGCCTCCTCGCCGTCCGGGCCCCACATGTGGCCGGAGGTGCGGATCATGGCCGGCATCGAGGCGTCCACGATGACGTCGCTGGGGACGTGCAGGTTGGTGATGCCCTTGTCGGAGTCGACCATCGCCAGGGCGGGGCCCTCGGCGAGCTCGGCCTCGAAGGAGGCCTTGATCTCGGCACCGATGTGCGGCACCGAGTCCAGGCCCTTGAGGATGCCGCCGAGGCCGTCGTTGGGGGTCAGGCCGGCGGCGGCGAGCGCCTCGCCGTACTTGGCGAAGGTGTTCGGGAAGAAGGCGCGGACCACGTGGCCGAAGATGATCGGGTCGGAGACCTTCATCATGGTGGCCTTGAGGTGCACCGAGAAGAGGATGCCCTCCTCCTTGGCACGGGCGACCTGGGCGGTGAAGAACTCGCGCAGCGCGGCGACGCGCATGACGGCGGCGTCCACGACCTCGCCGGCGAGCACCGGTACGGACTCGCGCAGCACGGTGGTGGTGCCGTCGTCGCCCACCAGCTCGATGCGCAGGCTGCCGGCCTCCTCGATCACGACGGACTTCTCGGTGGAGCGGAAGTCGTCGACGCCCATGGTCGCGACGTTCGTCTTCGAGTCGGCCGTCCAGGCGCCCATGCGGTGCGGGTGCGCCTTGGCGTAGTTCTTGACCGACGCGGGGGCGCGGCGGTCGGAGTTGCCCTCGCGCAGGACGGGGTTGACCGCACTGCCCTTGATCTTGTCGTAACGCGCGCGGGCGTCCTTCTCCTCGTCGGACTTCGGGTCGTCCGGGTAGTCCGGAAGCGCGTAGCCCTGCGCCTGGAGCTCCGCGATCGCGGCCTTCAGCTGCGGGATCGAGGCCGAGACGTTCGGCAGCTTGATGATGTTGGCACCGGGGGTGGTGGCCAGCGCGCCGAGCTCCGCGAGCGCGTCGTCGATGCGCTGGTTCTCCTGGAGGCTGTCGGGGAAGCTGGCGATGATCCGGCCCGCCAGGGAGATGTCACGGCTCTCCACGGTGACCCCGGCCTTGGAGGCGTAGGCCTCGATCACCGGCAGGAACGAATACGTCGCCAGGGCCGGGGCCTCGTCGGTGTGTGTATAGATGATGGTCGAGTCAGTCACCCTGTGCTCCGCTCCACGTCTGCAACATTGCTTGACATCAAGATATCTCGTGATCGCCGCCGCCTCGACAGGGCCCTGCCCCGCACGGGCCGGAACCCGCCGTACCGCCGCGCGGCCCGGCCGCAGGGCGCGTCCGCGTCGCGCTTTGCCATTGATTTGCCGTATCGCCGCGGCCCTGGCAGCGTGCGGTGGCATGAGTGCGGAAATCGAACACGGCGAGCCCCTGGCGCTGGCGGTACGGCTGCGCGAGCAGAAGAGCTCGCAGGCGCACGAGCGGCTGCTGGCCCTGGCGGCGCGGTATCCCGAGGACGCCGCGATCGCCTACCAGACCGCCTGGTCGCACGATTCCCTCGGCCTGGAGGCACAGGCCGTGCCGTTCTACGAGCGGGCGCTGGAGGGTCCGGGGCTTTTGGCCGAGGACCGTCACGGGGCCTTCCTCGGCCTCGGCAGCACGCTGCGGGTGCTGGGCCGCTACGAGGCGGCGCGCGGGGTGCTCCGCCGGGGCCTGGAGGAGTTCGCGCACGACGCCTCGCTGCTGACCTTCCTGGCGATGACGCTGCACAACCTCGGCGACTCCCGCGAGGCCGTACGGACCCTTCTCAAGGTCACGGCGGCCACCAGCGCGGACGACCGGGTCCAGTCGTACCGCCCGGCGATCGAGTACTACGCCGACCGGCTGGACGAGACGGAGTAACGGGGCCGCCGGCTCTCAGGGCCGTCCCTCCTCCGGGATCTCTTCGCCGGCCCGCACCGGCCCCGGCGGGGTGCCGTCACCGAAGGGCCGGCCGCCCAGCTGTTCGCGGTGGTGCGCGGTCAGCCAGCCCGACAGGTCGGGGCCGACGGGCACGATGCCGGTGGGGTTGATGCCCGTGTGGACCCGGTAGTAGTGCTGCTTGATGTGGTGGAAGTCGACCGTGTCACCGAAGCCCGGGGTCTGGTAGAGGTCCCTGGCGTAGGCCCACAGGACCGGGTCCTCGGTCAGCTTCGAGCGGTTGCACTTAAAGTGTCCGTGGTACACGGCGTCGAAGCGTACGAGTGTGGTGAAGAGCCGGATGTCGGCCTCTGTGATGGTGTCGCCCACCAGGTAGCGCCGGTCCGCGAGGCGCTGCGACACCAGGTCCAGCCGGCGGAACACATCCGTGTACGCGGCCTCGTACTCCGGCTGTCCGGCCGCGAACCCGGCCCGGTACACCCCGTTGTTCACGTCGCGGTAGACGCCCTCCATGACCTCGTCGATCTCCTCGCGCAGCGGCTCGGGGTAGAGGTCGGGCGCCCCGGGGCGGTGCAGTGCGGTCCATTCGGTGGCGAAGTCCAGGGTGATCCGCTGGTAGTCGTTGGTGACGAGCTTGCCGCTGGGGATGTCGACGACGGCGGGGACGCTGACTCCGCCGGGGTACCCGCTCTCCCGCTCGTCGTACGCCTCGCTGAGGTACTTGATGCCGAGCACCGGGTCCCGGTCGTCCTCGTCCAGCGTGAAGCGCCAGCTGCGGTCGTCCTGCAGCGGATCGGTGACGGCGAGCGAGAGCGCGTCCTCCAGCCCGAGGAGCCGGCGGGAGACCAGTGCGCGGCTCGCCCAGGGGCAGGCCCGGCTGACGACCAGGCGGTAGCGGCCGGCCTCGACGGGCCAGCCGTCCCGGCCGTCGGCGGTGATCCGGTCGGCGAAGTGGCCGCTGGAACGCTTGAAGGGCTTGTGCCCGTACTCGGTGTTGCCGTCCGGTTCGGTGCTGGCGGGGTCATTCATACTGTTTCTCCCTGCGGCAGGGCCTGAGGACTTGTGCCGGATCAGGCCGGGTTCGCGAATTGCGATCGTAGCGACGGCGCCTCAAGGGGCGGCGGACCGCCGGTTACGGCTTCTCCCCCGCCGTGCGCCGCCGACGTCGGCCAGGGCCACGATCAGCCCGGCCAGCACGAAGGCGACGGAGACGACCAGCCCGTGGTCGTACGCGCTGGACCAGCCGGCCGAGCCCATCCTGGCGAAGAAGACGGAGCCGACTGCGGCGATCCCGATCGCCGAGCCGACGCGCTGGCCGGTCTGGAGGGTGCCACCGGCGCTGCCCGCGGTGGCCACCGGTACCTGGGACAGGGTCAGGGTCTGGTTGGGTGCGATGACCAGGCCGCTGCCCAGACCGGCCAGCAGCAGCGGGGCGGCCATCGCCCAGCCCGCGCCCCTGCCTGGCACCAGGTGGACGGCGAGCGCGGTGGCCCCGAGTCCGATGGCCACGGTCGCCATGCCGATGACGACCAGGGGGCGCCCGTAACGGCCGACCAGCCTGCCGCCGGGGCCCGCGGCGACGGCGGACCCGAGG
This sequence comes from Streptomyces sp. AW19M42, assembly GCA_000470535.1. Classification (GTDB taxonomy): domain Bacteria; phylum Actinomycetota; class Actinomycetes; order Streptomycetales; family Streptomycetaceae; genus Streptomyces. The sequence goes on along the minus strand of CBRG010000132.1, from coordinate 16,548 downwards.
GCGAAGGGCGTGATCGCGAGACCCGCTATCAGGGCGCTGTAGTGCAGCCCGCTCTGCAGGTAGAGCGTGGTGATGAAGAAGATCGAGGTGAATCCCGCGAAGTACAGCAGGATCAGCAGGCAGCCCAGCCAGTAGGAGCGGACGCGGAAGAGCGAGAGGTCCACCACCGGCTGGGTTCCTCTGCGGGCGCACCGGGACTCCCAGCCGACGAAGGCGGCGAGCAGCACGGCGGCCGCAGGCAGGAACAGCCATTTGCCGGCGCCCGGCCACTGGCGCGCCTGGACGAAGGGCAGCAGCAGCGCCAGCACCCCGGAGCCCAACAGCAGCACCCCGACCGGGTCCAGGTCCCGCAGCCGCACCGGGCCCGCGGACGGGGTGTCCGGCAGCAGCCGGTGGGCCAGCAGCAGGCAGACGGCTCCGAGCGGCAAATTGACGTAGAACACCCAGCGCCAGCCCTCCTCCGCGCCGGCCGCCTGGATCAGGAGTCCGCCCAGCAGCGGGCCGACGGCGGTGGAGATGCCGACCACGGTGCCGAACATCCCGAAGGCCCGGCCCCGTTCGCGGCCGGAGAACATCTGCTGGATGAGAGCGGAGATCTGGGGCGACACCAGGCCGCCCGCCAGGCCCTGGACCAGTCGGGCGATCACCAGCCAGAGGCTGGACTGGGCGGCTCCGCAGGCTGCGGACGACAGTGTGAAGAGCGCCAGCCCGGCCATGAAGACCTGGCGGCGCCCACGGGCGTCGCCGAGCCGTCCGGCGGGAATCAGGAAGAGGCCGAAGGCGAGGGCGTAACCGGACAGCACCCACTGCAGGTCGGACTCGGGGGTGTGCAGGCCCTCCCGGATGGACGGCAGCGCGACGTTGACGATCGACACGTCCAACAGGGTCATGAAGCCTGCGACCAGGCACACCGCGAGTGCCCGCCACCGCCGGGGATCGGGCGTGTCCGGCCCGTCGGCGGACTCCGCACCCCGCCCACCGGACCCCCGGTACGCCGCACTCTCTGCCATGTCTCGCACCCTAGGTCGCACGCCCCGATTCCTCATCCCGGCAGGGCCACCCGGCCGTGCGCCGCGCGCTACATTGGCGCGGTCACCGGTATGCGGACGGGAGGCGGAACGGGGCCGACCGCCGTGCGCGAGCAGCGGCGAGAACCAGCGCAAGTCGTTCGCTTCTACCGCGAAAGACCCAGAAAAAGCTCGCATATGCGAGCACGCCTCCCCTAAGGTGCCGCATATGCAGTCCTACACAATCGGGCAGGCCGCCCGCCTGCTGGGCGTCAGCCCGGACACCGCGCGCCGCTGGGCGGACGCCGGCCGCGTGGCGACCCACCGCGAGGACGGCGGGCGCCGCCTCATCGACGGCCGCGACCTGGCGGCGTTCTCCGTGGAGGTCGCCCAGAGCGGCGCCGGCGAGGACGACGCGTCCTACACCTCGGCCCGCAACGCCTTCCCCGGCATCGTCACCGCCGTCAAGCTCGGGGACGTGGCGGCGCAGGTGGAGATCCAGGCCGGTCCGCACCGGCTCGTGTCACTGCTGACCCGGGAAGCCGTCGAGGAGCTCGGGCTTGAGGTGGGCATGCAGGCCACCGCCCGGGTGAAGTCGACCAGCGTGCACATCGACCGCACCTGATCCGGCCACGAACGGCCGTCCCGGCGTCTGCGGCATGACGGTGTCCGCCGCCGTCGGCGACGACGAGTGAAACTCCCCCTTCGAGGGCGCGACTTCGGTGCGCCGGGCGGCAGCCCCGCGACGCCGCGGCCCACGCCGCCCATCGGCGTGGGCCGCGGAGACACACCTCACCGCGGCATGGACAGGCCGTCAGTAGACTCGGCGGCGAGCCGCCACCGGTCCCGTCCGGCCCCGATCGCCGAAGGCCGTGCACCACCGGGATCAACGACTCACGAAGCGGCCCCTGAGCTGCGAGAACCTGATCAGGGCGCCACCTGATGGCCCTACTGGGAGGTTACCGTTGAAAATGCTGATCAACGTCCCCGAGACCGTGGTAGCGGACGCTCTGCGCGGAATGGCCGCCGCCCATCCGGAACTGACCGTGGACGTCGAGAACCGTGTCGTCGTACGGCGTGACGCGCCCGTGGCCGGAAAGGCCGCCCTGGTCTCCGGTGGCGGGTCCGGGCACGAGCCGTTGCACGCCGGGTTCGTCGGGCCCGGGATGCTGTCGGCCGCATGCGCCGGCGAGGTGTTCACGTCCCCGGTGCCGGACCAGATGGTGCGGGCCGCCGCCGCCGTCGACAGCGGTGCGGGTGTCCTCTTCGTCGTCAAGAACTACACCGGCGACGTGCTCAACTTCGAGATGGCCGCAGAGCTGGCCGAAGAGGAGGGGGTACGGGTCGCCCAGGTACTCGTCAACGACGATGTCGCGGTCACCGACAGCCTCTTCACGGCCGGGCGACGGGGCACGGGAGCGACGCTGTTCGTCGAGAAGATCGCCGGCGCGGCGGCCGAGGAGGGCGCTCCGCTGGACCGGGTGGCGGCGATCGCGCGGCAGGTGAACGAGTCGTCGCGCAGCTTCGGGGTGGCGCTGACTTCCGTGACCACACCCGCCAAGGGCTCGCCCACCTTCGATCTGCCCGCGGGCGAACTCGAACTCGGGGTGGGGATCCATGGTGAACCGGGGCGTGAGCGGCGTCCGATGATGACGTCGCGGGAGATCGCGGACTTCGCGGTGGACGCGGTACTGGAGGACCTGCGGCCGCAGGGTCCGGTGATCGCGCTGGTCAACGGGATGGGGGCGACACCGCTGCTGGAGCTGTACGGATTCAATGCCGAAGTACAGCGGGTGCTGTCCGAACGGGGCGTGGCCGTGGCTCGTACGCTCGTCGGGAACTATGTGACCTCGCTCGACATGGCGGGCTGTTCGGTGACGCTCTGCCAGGTGGACGAGGAGATGGTGCGGCTCTGGGACGCACCGGTGGAGACCCCCGCACTGCGCTGGGGCCGTTGAGCCTTCCCGCTCCGCCGTTGCCGCGCACCGTGCCCCACTCGATGGACCCAAGGAGATCATGTGCTCGACACCGACTTCTTCCGCCGCTGGATGACCACGACCGCCGCCGCCGTGGACCGCGAGGCCGCGAATCTGACCGACCTCGACTCGGCGATCGGGGACGCCGACCACGGCAGCAATCTCCAGCGCGGATTCACCGCGGTGACGGCCGCCCTGGACAAGGAACCGCCGCAGACGCCGGGGGCCGTACTGATGCTTGCCGGACGGCAGTTGATCTCCACCGTCGGAGGGGCGTCCGGCCCGCTGTACGGGACGCTGCTGCGGCGTACGGGAAAGGAGCTGGGTGCCGCCCCCGCCGTGACCCGCGCCGAGCTGGCGCGAGCGCTCGGGGCGGGCGTGGCGGCGGTGGCCCAGCTGGGCGGGGCCCAGGCCGGGGACAAGACGATGCTCGATGCCCTGCTGCCGGCGGCCGAGGCGCTCGGGACGTCGTTCGAGGCGGCGCTGGACGCGGCGCGGGCGGGCGCGCTGGCGACCGTGCCCCTCCAGGCGCGCAAGGGCCGGGCGAGCTACCTGGGCGAACGGAGCATCGGACATCAGGATCCGGGAGCCACGTCCTCCGCGCTGCTGATCGCCGCGCTGGCCGCGACCGGCAATGCCGCCGGGGGTGCCGCATGAGCGCGGACAAGCAGGTCGGGATCGTGCTCGTCTCGCACAGCGGGCCGGTGGCGGAGGCGGTCGCCGCGCTGGCCAGGGGACTCGCGGCCGGGGGCGCGACCGCGCCGGTGGCCGCCGCCGGCGGTACGCCCGCGGGCGGCCTCGGGACCAGTGCGGAGCTCATCGCGGAGGCGGCCAGATCGGTGGACGCCGGCGCGGGCGTCGCCGTACTGGTCGATCTGGGCAGTGCGGTGCTCACCGTCAAGGCGATGCTGGCCGAGGGCGACGAACTCCCGGACGGGGCACGGCTGGTGGATGCCCCGCTGGTGGAGGGCGCGGTGGCCGCGGTGGTCACCGCGTCGGCGGGCGGCGACCTCGATGCCGTGGCGGCCGCCGCTTCGGACGCGTACGACTACCGCAAGGTGTAGGGCGGCCCGCCGTGTCGCCGGCGCGGCTCCCGGCCCGTTCGCCCACACTTGACGGCATGTCACCGAACGAGCGGCGCAGCGCCGGGCTCCTCCTCTTCCGTACCACCGGGGAATCCGGTCTCGAAGTCCTCATCGGGCACATGGGCGGCCCGTTCTGGGCGGGCCGGGAGAGCGCGGCGTGGTCGGTGCCCAAGGGTGAGTACGGCCCCGGGGAGGAGGCCGCGGCCGCGGCCCGGCGGGAGTTCGGGGAGGAGTTCGGCCACCCGGCCCCGGACGGTGCGTGGGTGGCTCTGGGCGAGTCCCGGCAGTCCGGCGGCAAGACCGTGACGGTGTGGGCGCTGGAGGCAGACCTCGATCCGGCGGCGGCCGTTCCGGGGATGTTCACGATGGAGTGGCCGCGGGGGTCCGGCGTGCAGCGGGAGTTCCCGGAGATCGACCGGTTCGCCTGGTGCACGCCGGAGGTGGCCGCGGAGCGGCTCGTCAAGGGGCAGCGGGTCTTCGTGGACCGCCTGCGCGACGTGCTGACGGGCGGGCGGGGGGCGTCCGCGCCGGGCGGGTCCTGAGCTTCGCAGGCTCAAAGCGCGGGTTCGATTTCTCGTCACCCGCTCCACTGTGCGGTGCTCAAAGCCCCAGGCCGCCGGCCGGCGCACCTCTGCGGAGTTCGAGCCGGTCGCCGGTGAAGCGGCTGCGGAAGCTGTGGTCGTGCGAGACGACCACGACAGCGCCCCGGTACGCCGCCAGCACCGCCTCCAACTCCTCCACCAGGCCGAGGGCGGTATGGTTCGTCGGCTCGTCGAGCACCAGCAGATCGGCCGGCCGGGTGACCAGCCGGGCCAGCGCCGTGCGGTGTGGATGGGCTCGGGCGGTCAGCCGTTGGGGAGGATGACGGCCCGGCCGCTGATCTTGCCGTCGTGCAGCCGTTCGTACGCCAGCGGCGCCTCGTCGAGCGAGTACGTCTCGACGTGCACCTCGACCGATCCGGCATGGGCGAGGTCGAGGACCTCGGCCAGCTCGGAACGTGATCCCCAGTAGGGGGCGGACACCGTGGTGTTGAACGGCAGCGAGCCGAAGCCGACCGGCAGCGCCCCGCCTCCGATGCCCACGATCGTGACGTCGGAGTCGATGGCGGCCGCGGCGCCCGCGGTGGCCACGGTGGGCGGTGCGCCGACGAAGTCGAGGACGACCTGGGCGCCGATGCCACCGGTCAGCTCGCGGATTCGTACCGCGGCGTGTTCGTCGGACAGGACGGTCTCGTGCGCCCCGACGGTGCGGGCGAGGGCGAGCTTGTCCTCCGTGACGTCCAGGGCGATGACCCGGACGGCCGTCATGGCGCGCAGCAGCTGGATCGCGACGTGGCCGAGCCCGCCGGTGCCGATGACGATGGCGGTCGCGCCGGGTACCAGCTTCGGCAGGGAGCGCTTGATCGCGTGGTACGGGGTGAGGCCGGCGTCGGTGAGCGGCACGGCCTGGACCGGGTCGAGGTCTCCCAGCGGCACCAGGTGGCGCGGATCGTCGACGATCATGTACTCGGCCATGGCGCCGGGCGCGCCGAGTCCGGGCGGGTCGATGCCCAGCTCTTTGGCGCGCAGGCAGTAGTTCTCCTTGCCCTCGGCGCACTTGACGCACGTGCCGCAGCCCCAGGGCCCGTAGACCGCGACGGAGTCGCCCACCGTGAGCCCGCCGACCCCGTCGCCGAGTGCGGCGATGTTCCCGACACCCTCGTGTCCGAGGGTGAGTGGCAGCGGGAACGTCAGCTGTTCGGCGGGCCAGCTCATCACCGCGATGTCCGAGTGACAGACGCCTGCGGCGGTGACCTTCAGCAGCACCTGTCCGGGACCGGGTTCCGGGTCGGGGACGGTGACGACCTCGGGTGCGGCACCGACGGTGCGGTACTGGACGGCTTTCATGGGGTCCTCCTTGACCTCTGTTGTTCTCTTTCTCGCCCCCCTGACCCCCGTCCGCCACTCAGGAGGCGGAGTAGCCGCCGTCCACCAGGTGGTAGCTGCCGTGGATGAACGAGGCGCGGTCGGAGAGCAGGAAGGCGGCGAGTTCCGCCACCTCCTGCGCGGTGCCGAGGCGCCCGGCCGGGTGCAACGAGATGAGGTGGTCGCGGGCGGGGCCGTCCGTGTTGCGCAGCAGCGGGGTTTCGATGAAGCCGGGGCCGACCGCGTTGATGCGGACGTTCTGTGCCGCGTACTCAAGTGCCGCCGTCTTGGTGAGGCCGACGACTCCGTGCTTGGCGGCGACGTACGCGGGCCATCCGGCGAAGCCGTTGGTGCCGAGGATCGACGACATGTTTCATCCGGAGGGGCATGTGCAACACCTGTGGCGCATGGGTTTTGCGGGCCGGTGAGCCGGGCCGGAGGCGTCGGGGCCGTGACTACCGCCCGCTGAACGCCTCTGCTGCCCGCCGGGCGCCGGCGCCGGCCGTCTCGGGAGGACGCTGGGCACCCGACGACGTGGCGCGCAAGGTGATCGCCGCGATGTCGTCGCGCCGCACACCGCCGGAGAAGGCCTCCAGGTCCGCGCGGAGCGCGTCCAGCAACTCGCGGGGGCCGAGCCGGGTCCAGCGGCTCAGGCGTGCGTCCAGCGGATAGAACTCTCCCGAGGCGTCACGGGCCTCGGTCACTCCGTCGGTGAACATCAGGAGCGTGGCGCCGGGCGGGAAGTCCAGCCACTCAGCGACCCGCGCCTCGCTGCTCAGCTCCGCCATGCCCAGCGGCACCGACGTCCGGCGCAGCGGAACGACGGCCGCCACCCCCTCGTGCACCATCCGGGGCGGCAGATGGCCGCAGTTGACGGCCTGCACCCGGCCGCCGCCGTCGAGGCCGAGCACCAGCGCGGTGACGAAGCGCTCGGTCTCGCCGGTCTGGGCGGAGAAGGCGTTGTGCCGGGCGACCGCGTCCTCGACCGCGTCCACCACACCGGTCAGGGCGGGCTCACGGATGGCGGCCTCCCGGAACGCGCCGAGCGCGGCGAAACCCACCCCTATGGCGGCGAGGCCCTTGCCCTGCACGTCACCGATGATGACGCGGGTGCCGTACGGGGACTGAACGATCTCGTAGATGTCGCCGCCGACCAGGTTGTCTTCCTCGATCGGCGCGTAGATGCCGTCCACGAGGACCTGGTCGGTCAGCACGGGCAGCGGCCGCAGGATCTGCCGCTGCAGGGTGACGGCCGCGGACCGCAGCCTGGTGATCGCGCTGACGTGCCGGATCCTGCGCGCGCAGGCGCCGACGCCGAGCGCACAGGCCAGCGCGGTGAAGCAGACGCCGCTCGCCAGATCCCAGAACGTGCCCCCCGACACCAGCCGGGAGATGACGACGATGGGCATGATCCAGAGCGCTGCGGCGACAGTCTGCCGGACCGTGCAGAAGACGGAGACGAGGGCGGGCACGGCGACCAGCAGGGGGATGAGTTGCAGGTCATCGCCGGTCAGGACGTCGAGGCACACCACAGCGAGGGAGAGCAGGGCCAGCCCGCCCATCAGGACCGGGGTGCTGATCCGGGCCGCGACGGCGGCCCGTTCCCCGTCGTCGGCCACCAGTGGCTCCACGCTGTGCGCCATCGACGGACGCCGCACCCCGATCGTCACTGTGCCCTCTCCTTCCGCAAGCGCCGGGCACGCCCCGGCAGTCATCTCGAGTCCACCTGGACCTGGGGCATCGGCGCAGGGGGCTTTCGGCCTCTTGAGCCACGCCGAAGGTCACCGGTCACCGGACGGCGGTGCTCTTCGGGCCGGAAGTCCCGGACGGACGTCCCGGACATGACGCCCGGGGGCGTGTCCATCCGGGATGCCGGGAATCAGCGTCTGTCCGGCATGCCGGAGGGGGATCAGCCGCGGGCCGCCGCCTCGGCCGTCTCTCCCCGGGCCGGCCGGGCCGGACGGGGAGGCTCGACGTCGGGTACGAGCGCGGCCAGGAAGGCCGTCCGCCGGCGGAGCCGGAATCCGAGGGATTCGTAGAGCCGTACGGCATGGCTGTTGTCCGCCGCCGCGTGCAGGAAGGGCGTTTCGCCGCGCTCCCGGATCTCGTGGGAGACGGCGAGCAGCAGTCGGGTGGCGAGCCCCTGCCCCCGTACGGACTCGTCGGTGCAGACCGCGCTGATCTCGCTCCAGCCGGGCGGGTGCAGCCGTTCCCCGGCCATCGCGACCAGCGCCCCCTCGCGCCGGATTCCGAGATAGGTGCCGAGTTCGATGGTGCGGGGCAGGAACGGTCCCGGCCGGGTACGTGCCACCAGGTCGAGCATCTCGGGCACGTCGGCGGGTCCGAGCCGTACCGCCTCCGGGTCCGGAGCGGCCGCGACGCCCGCGTCGACGAGCTGGACGCCCTCGGCTTGGAAGGTCCGCTCCCAGTTGTCCGGCGGCGGCTCCCGGAAGGCGGTGATGGTGATCGCTCCGCCCGGACCGGCGAGCCTCGCGGCGTCGGACCAGTCCGCCGCCCCCGGCAGGTCGGGAAGCGCGACCCAGGGGGTGACGTCGGCCGGGTAGCGCAGGATTCGGCCGCGCCGTTCCGCGAACCGGGCGTGCGGCCCGGTCAGCGAGGAGCCGACCGGGTCGTCCAGCGGGTGCCCGCCGCCGGACGGAGGCTGCCGCGCGATCACGCGGTCACCTCGATCACGGTCTTCCCCCGGCCGTGTCCGCTCTCCACGGCCCGGAGCGCCTCGCCCGCAGCGCTCAGCGGATAGGTCCGGGTGACATGCGTCCGCAGGGCTCCGGCGACGACGAGGCCCGCGACCTCACCGAGGACCGCCGAGGTACGGGCCCGGACCACCGCCGCACCGCCCAGCTCCACCGCGAGGAGCTTGTCGGCGGCGCTGATGAGGGCGGCGGGATCGGCGAGCAGCGGGGCGACCTCCCGCAGCGTGTCCCCGCCGACCAGGTCGAAGACCGCGTCGATGCCGTCGGGGGCCACCGCCCGTACCCGGACGGCGACCGATGGGCCGGATTCCACGTGGACCGCGCCGAGCGACTCGACGAAGTCCTTCTTGGCCATGCCCGCCACCGCGACGACCTTGACGCCCGCGTGGTGTGCGAGCTGGGCCGCGGCGTTTCCGACGCCGCCGCCCGCGCCGGTGACCAGCAGCGTCGAGCCGGGGGCGGGAGCGAGCTGGCGCAGCCCTTCGTACGCGGTGGCGGCTGCGACCGGCAGCGCCGCCGCGTCGGTGAACGACAGCCCGGCCGGCTTGTGCGCGGTCACCGCGACGGGCAGCAGTGTGTACTCGGCGTACCCGCCGGTCACCGGACTGCCGAACACCTCGTCGCCGGGCACGAACCCTTCGACGTCCGGGCCGACCGCCACGACGACCCCGGCGGCCTCGCTGCCGAGGACGGTGGGGAACGGCTGCGGTTCGCTGCCGGGCCGGGTGTAGCCCCTGCGCAGTTTCCAGTCGACCGGGTTGACGCCCGCCGCCCGCACGGCGACGAGAAGTTCCCCCGGACCGGGCACCGGAGCCTCCTGCTCAACGAGGGCCTCCACCTCCGGACCGCCGTTGCGGGTGAACACGTACGCCTTCGGCATGAGCTCCCTCTCCCCTGTTTCCCACGGCACCGGCCACCTGGGCGGTGCCCACAGCAGCAGGAAGTCCCTCCCGGGGGCGGGTATTCCCGAGGAGGTGCCGGATTCACGGAGCCGTGACACGACGCCGCCGTCCGCCCGCTGACCGATTCCCGCCAGTCGGGTCGCGGCCGTCCTCCGCTCCCCCGTCGCAGGTCACCCGCGCGACCGCGGCCGTCGGCCGGAAGCCGCGAGCTGGGTCACCGTCGATTTCAACTCAACTACCGCTGGATATGCGCCGGTCGATGCCCACTGTGCCCGGGGCTGTGGCACTCTGGTTGGCGACCGCCCCACCGGGCTCCCCCGTACCGGTGGGGCGGTTTTGCTGCCGAATCCGTGCTCCTGCACAGGTGTGACGATGGATCACGTCGATTCTCGGCCACTGACTCATTGTGGCCTGATCAACTCTCATCTGCCCGCATGGTCGGGCTCTCTGCGGGCATACGCCTATACCTCATGGCCTACGAGCAGGGGAGCGTGACGAGATGACGGCGCACACTGCGCAGACCGCCGATTCGGAGCGAGCGGAGAGTGCACGGTCGACGGCGGCAGGAGCCCCTGCCGCGGCAGCCACCGCGGTCAGGGTGGACACCACCGGCATGACAGGTGTGACGGCCGTGACCGGCGCCACGGACGCCCCGGCCGCCACGGACGAACTTCCGTGGATCGAGGACGCCGGCAAGATCGCCCCCAAGGACGCGCGGGCGCTGTCGAAGCTGTTCTTCGACCGACTCCAGGTCCTGGAGGAGGGCACCGCCGCCCATCAGTACGCGCGCAACACGCTCATCGAGATGAACCTCTCGCTCGTCCGGTTCGCGGCGGGCCGGTTCCGCAACCGCGGCAGCGGCGACATGGAGGACATCGTCCAGGTCGGCACGATCGGGCTGATCAAGGCGATCGACCGGTTCGACCTGTCCCGTGAGGTCGAGTTCACCTCCTTCGCGGTCCCGTACATCGTCGGAGAGATCAAGCGTTTCTTCCGCGACACCACTTGGGCGGTCCACGTGCCGCGCAGGCTCCAGGAGCTGCGCGTCGACATCGCCAAGGCCAAGGAGTGCCTGGCCACGGAGCTCGACCGGGAGCCCACGGTCCGGGAACTGGCGGGACACCTCGAGATCACGGAGGAGCAGGTGACCGAGGGAATCGTCGCGGCCAACGGATACACGGCAGGGTCCCTGGACATGCCGACCGACGCGACGGACACGGGCCGCAACGGCACTCCGGGGCGTACCTTCGCCGATGCGCTGGGCGAGGCGGACCCCGCCATGGAGACTGTGGAGAACCTGCAGACGCTGGCGCCGTTGCTCGGTGATCTGGACGCGCGCGAGCACCGCATCATCGAGATGCGTTTCGGCCAGGAGCTGACGCAGTCGCAGATCGGCAGCGAACTCGGCATCTCGCAGATGCACGTCTCGCGTCTGATCAGCCGGATCCTCGGCAAGCTCCGAAGCGGGATGCTCGTCGACTAATAAACTGACTGATGCATCAGTCAGCACCTCAATACACACCCAGTCACGGCATTCACCCCGACTGATGTTGAGATCCTCTCAACACATGGGTAACGTGACCGACCATGCAGCACGATGAGGCGGCCGAGCGGGTCCGGCAGGTGATCCGGGATGCCGGAGTGAGTCAGCGCGAGTTCGCGCGGCGGATGGTCATCGATCCGTCGAAGCTCTCGCGCTCGCTCGGCGGCCCCCGCCGCTTCACCACGGCCGAGCTCGCCCGGGTGGCCGACATCGCCGGAGTCGACGCCGGCTGGCTGCTCGGGACACAGCCGGAGCAGGGCCGGGCCCCCTCTCAGCAGGTCACGCCGTCGGCCGCCCGCCCCCGACGCGTCCGCAACGCCGCCGCCGGGCGACCGGCAGCGGACAGCGGCAGACCGCTCGAGATCGTCCGGCAGACCGTCCGGCTGATAGCGGAGCACGGATTCCATTCCGTACGTGTCTCCGACATCGCGGACGCCTGCGGAACGAGTACCGCCGCCATCCATTACCACTTTCCCGGGCGCGACGAACTGCTGGAAGCGGCAGCCCGCTGGTGCATGGACGAGGACACCGCCAGACGCGCGGCCGGAACCGCCGACACGCACCACGCCGGTGACGAACTCCGCCTGCTGATCGGACTCCAGACCCCGTACACCTCCCAGCAGCGCCGCCAGTGGAGCGTCTGGCTCGACCTGTGGGCGGAGGCGGCGCGCTCCACCGCGGTCGGTGAACTCCATGTGGAGTACTACCGGCAGTGGCGGGCCACGGTCGCGGAGGTGATCGGGCGCGGCATCGCCCAGGAGGTGTTCCGGCCGGTCGATCCGGAGGCCGCCGCCCTCAGCCTCACCGCCCTCATCGACGGGCTGGCCACCCAGGTGCTCGCCACGACGCCGGGGGAACCCGGCACCAGTGCGAAGGACATGCACGGTGCGCTGCTCCGCTATGTGGACGCGACCCTGACCGTCGGCTGATCCGAGCCTGCCTCATCCGCACTTCCCACTCGGCCCCCTCGGCTCACTCGAACCACTCGGCCCTCTCGAACCAGCAGGTCCCCCTCTCAGCAGACCCTCAATTCAGCAGACCCCTCGAATCAGGAGCCGCTTCCGCATGCCCGTAAACCAGGACGTCATCATCACGTGTGCCCTCACCGGGGCCGGTGACACGGTCCGCAAGAGCCCCCATGTGCCCGTCACCCCCGAGCAGATCGCCCGCTCCGCCGTCGAGGCAGCCGGGGCCGGCGCCGCTGTCGTGCACATCCACGTCCGTGAGCCGGAGACCGGCGCACCGTCCCGCGACCCGCGCCTGTACCGGGAGGTCGTCGAGCGGATCAAGGAGACCGGAACCGATGTCGTCATCAATCTGACCGCCGGAATGGGCGGCGACCTGGTGATCGACCCCGACGCCCCGCTGCGCCAGCTGCCGGGCACCGACCTGGTCGGCGGGCTGGAACGCCTCCCCCATGTCGAGGACCTGCTGCCGGACATCTGCACGCTCGACTGCGGCTCCCTGAACTTCGGCGACGGCAGCAACCTGTACGTCTCCACCCCTGACATGCTCAGGGCCGGGGCCCGCCGCATCCAGGAGCTGGGCGTACGCCCGGAGCTGGAGATCTTCGACACCGGGCAGCTGTGGTTCGCCAAGCAGCTCCTCGCCGAGGGGCTGCTCGACGCCCCGACCGTCTTCCAGCTCTGCATGGGCGTCCCGTGGGGCGCGCCCGCCGATCCCGGCGTGCTCCAGTCGATGGTGAACATGCTGCCCGAAGGCGCGCAGTGGGCGAGCTTCGCGCTGGGCCGGATGCAGATGCCGTGGGTCGCGCAGTCGATCCTCCTCGGAGGCCATGTCCGGGTCGGTCTTGAGGACAACCTGTACCTCGGCAAGGGCGTCAAGGCCACCAACGCCCAGCTGGTGGAGCGCGCCGTGCAGATCACCGAGTCGCTGGGCTCCCGGGTCGCCACCCCGGACGAGGCCCGTCAGCGGCTCGGACTCAAGCCCCGCGGCTGAGACGCGTCCCAGCCGCCGCCCGCTCCCCCCATTCGTTCTGGAGAACCGCACGATGAACGCCGCACAGCCCGCACGACCCACCGGGCTCTCGTCCGCTGCTCAGCCCGGACCGGCCACCCCGGCTCCCTGCGCCCCCGAGGACGTTCGCCGCGTGGCGTGCGTGGGCGCCGGAGTGATCGGCGGCGGCTGGGTCGCGCACTTCCTGGCCCGCGGCTACGACGTCTCCGCCTGGGACCCGGCCCCCGACGCCGAGGAGAAGCTCCGTCGGCTGGTGGACGCCGCCTGGCCCGCGCTGGAGCAGCTCGGCCTCGCGGAAGGGGCGTCGCAGGACCGGCTCACGGTCGTGCCGACGCTCGAAGAGGCGGTGTCCGAAGCCCAGTTCGTCCAGGAGAGCGCTCCGGAGAAGCTGGAGCTCAAGCGGGATCTGCTGGCCCGCCTCGACGCCGCCGCGCCCGCGGGGGTCGTGATCGCGTCCTCGACGTCCGGCTACCCGATGACCGACATGCAGACCCGGGCCGCGGGCGCCGGCCGGCTGGTCGTGGGGCACCCGTTCAACCCGCCGTATCTGATCCCGCTGGTCGAGGTGGCGGGCGGCGAGCTGACCGCGCCGTCCGCGGTCGGCTGGGCGTCCCGCTTCTACGAGGTCGCGGGCAAGTCCGTCATCACGATGAAGCGCGAGGTCCCCGGTTTCATCGCGAACCGTCTCCAGGAGGCCCTGTGGCGCGAGGCGCTGCACATGGTCGCCAACGGTGAGGCGACGGTGGCGGAGATCGACGCCTCCATCACCGAGGGCCCCGGACTGCGCTGGGCCTGCATGGGGCCGATGCTCACCTTCGCGCTCGCGGGCGGCGAGGGCGGCATGGCGCACATGCTGGACCACTTCGGCCCCTCCCTCAAGGCCCCGTGGACCCGGCTCGAAGCCCCCGAACTGGACCTGGAGCTGTACGACGCGGTGGTGCGAGGCTGCGACGAGGCGGCGGGCGGCCGCAGCATCGCGGACCTGGTCGCCGAACGCGACCGCGGCGTCATCAATGTCCTGCGCGCCACCGGCCGGCTCGCCGGGCGGAGCACCGAGGAGGCTGCCAAGTGACCGCGCTGCCGCTGCACCGGGAGACCGTGCGCCCTGAGTGGATCGACTACAACGGCCATATGAGCGAGGCGTTCTACGTACTCGTCTTCGGTTTCGCGACCGACCGGATGATGATCGAGACCGGTCTGGACTCCGAGTACCGGGAGCGCACCGGCTGTTCGATGTACACGGTCGAGTCCCATATCCGGTATCTGCGCGACGTCGCGGAGGGCGACCGGCTCGCCGTCCGGACCCGGGTGCTCGGTGCCGACGCGAAGAAGGCCCGGTTCGCCCATGAGCTGTACGTGCTCGGGCCCGACCCGGCGGACGACACCGGACCGGCCCCGGACGCCGAGCCCGTGGCGACGACCGAACTGCTCGCCCTCCATGTGGACCAGCGGGCCGGCCGTACCACGCCCTTCCCCGACCAGGTGCGCGAGCGCCTTGTCGCTCTCACGGAGGCGGCACCCGGCTGGGCCGGCCGCTCGATCGTGGAGGTCCCCGCCGCACGCTGAACACCGGCCGCGATCCGCTGTTGTTGCGGCCGGATGAAATCGTGCCACGCTCCCTGCCCGGACCACCGGCTCCCCCGGTGGTCCGGGCAGTCGGCTGTTCGCCGCGCGCCCCCGCACGTCCGTGCAGGTCCGGCGCTGTACGGGTATGACGCGCCGCCGGCCTGTGCCCGCTGCCTCGTACGCGTCGAACAGACCCTGCGGACGACTCGGCGGAGGTACCGGGCCGTTGACGCGCACCGGGCCCGCTGACACGCTCGCCGCATGCCCGCGACCCTGACACTCGTCTCGCGGCGCCACGTCGATCTGGGGCGCCTCGCTTCCTCCGCGTGTAGCCGCCGCGCCGCGCTCCGTTGAGCAACTGACCTGCACGGACGCACCGCAGCGTTGACTCCCGCCTCAGGCACCGCGCTGGCTTCGGCGTGCCCGCGGCCTGCCGCAGCGGGGCCTCACCACGCCCGCACCGAGAACCGCAGAGGAACAGCATGAGCCAGCCCGTAGACTCCGTCACCGCAGGTCACATCCCAGAGGGCCAGGACCGTCGGGACCCGGGTGCCGCCTGGTCGTTCGAGACCAAGCAGATCCACTCCGGGGCCGTCCCCGATCCGGCGACCGGCGCCCGTGCCGTGCCGATCTACCAGACGACGTCGTTCGTCTTCCGGGACACCCAGCACGCCGCGGACCTGTTCTCGCTGGCCGAGCCCGGCAACATCTACACCCGGATCCACAACCCCACCCAGGACGTCCTGGAGCAGCGGATCGCCGCGCTGGAAGGCGGAGTCGCCGCGGTGGCCCTCGCTTCCGGGCAGGCAGCCGAGACCCTCGCCCTGCTGACGCTGGCCGGTGCGGGGGACCACATCGTCTCGTCCACCTCGCTGTACGGAGGCACGTACAACCTGCTGCGCCACACGCTCCCCCGGTTCGGCATCGAGGTGTCGTTCGTCGAGGACCCGGACGACATCGAGGCGTGGTCGGCGGCGATCCGGCCGAACACCAAGGCGCTGTTCGCGGAGACGCTGGGCAATCCGCGCGGTGACGTCCTCGACATCCGGGCGGTCGCCGACGCCGCGCACGCGGCCGGGGTGCCGTTGGTCGTCGACAACACCGTGCCCACCCCCTTCCTGCTGCGTCCGATCGAGCACGGCGCGGACGTCGTCATCCACTCGGCGACCAAGTTCCTCGGCGGGCACGGCACCACCATCGGCGGTGTGGTGGTGGACGGCGGGACGTTCGACTTCGGGGCGCACGCCGAACGGTTCCCGGACTTCAGCTCCCCCGACCCGAGCTACCACGGTCTGCGCTACTGGCCGGACCTCGGCCCCAGCGCCTTCGCGGTCAAGCTCCGGGTGCAGCTGCTGCGCGATCTCGGCCCCGCGCTCTCCCCGCACTCCGCCTTCCTGCTGCTGCAGGGCGTGGAGACGCTGAGCCTCCGGCTGGAGCGGCACACCGCGAACGCCCAGGCGCTGGCCGAATGGCTGGAGCGCCGCGACGAGGTGTCGGCCGTCCACTACGCCGGGCTCGAATCGAGCAAGTGGTACGGGGCGGGGCGCCGGTATCTGCCGCGAGGCGCGGGTGCTGTGCTCGCCTTCGAACTGCGGAACGGGGTGGAGGCGGGCAAGAGGTTCGTGGACGCGGTCGAACTGTTCAGCCACCTCGCCAACATCGGTGACGTGCGCAGCCTGATCATCCACCCGGCGTCGACCACGCACAGCCAGCTCACCGAGGAACAGCTGGCCGCCACGGGAGCGACGGCCGGGCTGGTCCGCCTCTCCGTCGGCCTGGAGAACGTGGATGACCTCAAGGCCGATCTGGAGACCGGATTCCGGGCCGCGAAGGCGGCGTCCTGAACCGGACGGCCCCCTCCACCGCACTCCCCC
>CBRG010000131.1 GCA_000470535.1 Streptomyces sp. AW19M42 | reverse complement strand
CCCGCACCCATGCCCGGTCGAACACCCCCCGGTATCCTGCGGATGTCCACCACCCGAAGCCGAAGGGCCAATCCGTGAGCTCCGAACGCCCGGCAGCCGTCGTCGTCCTCGCAGCGGGTGAGGGCACCCGCATGAAGTCGAAGACCCCCAAGGTTCTGCACGAGATCTCCGGGCGCTCGCTCGTCGGACATGTCGTCGCGGCCTCCCGCGAGCTGGCGCCCCAGCACCTCGTCGTGGTCGTCGGCCACGCGAGCGAGCAGGTGACCGCCCACCTCACCGCCGCGGACGCCCAGGTACGCACCGCCTACCAGGCCGAGCAGAAGGGCACCGGGAACGCGGTGCGCGTCGGGCTCGACGAGCTGGGCGGGACCGTCGAGGGCACCGTCATCGTGGTCTGCGGCGACACCCCGCTGCTGTCCGGCGAGACGCTCGCCGCGCTCGCCGCCACCCACACCGCCGACGCCAACGCCGTCACCGTGCTCAGCGCCGAGGTCCCCGACTCCACCGGGTACGGACGGATCGTCCGCGACGCGGCGACCGGCGCGGTCACCGAGATCGTCGAGCACAAGGACGCCACCGGGGCGCAGCGCGCGATCCGGGAGATCAACTCCGGGGTGTTCGCGTTCGACGGGCAGCTCCTGACGGACGCGCTCGGCAAGGTCCGGACGGACAACAGCCAGGGCGAGGAGTACCTCACCGATGTGCTGTCCATCCTGCGTGAGGCCGGGCACCGGGTCGGTGCCTCGGTCGCCGGCGACCACCGGGAGATCCTCGGGATCAACAACCGGGTGCAGCTGGCGGAGGCCCGCCGGCTGCTGAACCAGCGGCTGCTGGAGCGGGCGATGACCGCCGGGGTGACCGTGGTGGACCCGGCGTCGACGCTGATCGACGTGACCGTGACGTACGAGCGGGACGCGATCGTGCACCCGGGTACGCAGCTGCTGGGTACGACGCATCTCGGGGAGGACGCCGAGGTCGGCCCGAACTCGCGGCTGACGGACACCTTCGTGCACGCGGGCGCCCGGGTGGACAACACCGTGGCGGACGGGGCGCAGGTGGGCGCGGGCGCGCTGGTCGGCCCGTACGCGTATCTGCGACCGGGTACGAAGCTGGGCGCGAAGGCGAAGGCCGGTACGTACGTGGAGATGAAGAACGCCACGATCGGCGAGGGCACGAAGGTTCCGCATCTGTCGTACGTCGGTGACGCGACGATCGGTGATCACACCAACATCGGTGCCGCGAGCGTGTTCGTGAACTACGACGGTGTGGCCAAGCACCACACGACCATCGGCTCTCACTGCCGCACCGGATCGGACAATATGTTTGTGGCGCCCGTCACGGTCGGGGACGGTGTCTACACCGCGGCCGGATCGGTCATCACGAAGGACGTACCTTCCGGTTCGCTGGCCGTGGCCCGTGGCCAGCAAAGGAATATCGAGGGCTGGGTGGCCCGAAAGCGTCCGGGCAGCGCGGCCGCACAGGCGGCCCAGGCCGCATCGGAGGAGGCCGGCGGCGAAAGCTGACCGGAATCAGGTGCGTCGCGCACGGCGTACCGTGATAGATGCTCACCCCATTTCGGCTGGCTCGTTGCACATCGGGACATCTGCGTGCAGCGCCAGGAACACGTCCGAGGAGACTGTGCTGTGACCGGGATCAAGACGACCGGCGAGAAGAAACTGATGTTCTTCTCCGGCCGCGCCCACCCCGAGCTGGCCGAGGAGGTTGCGCACCAGCTGGGTGTCGGCCTCGTGCCGACGAAGGCCTTCGATTTCGCCAACGGTGAGATTTACGTCCGCTTCCAGGAGTCCGCCCGCGGCGCCGACTGCTTCCTGATCCAGAGCCACACGGCTCCGATCAACAAGTGGATCATGGAGCAGCTGATCATGCTGGACGCGCTGAAGCGCGCGTCGGCCCGTTCGATCACGGTGATCGTGCCGTTCTACGGCTACGCCCGCCAGGACAAGAAGCACCGCGGTCGCGAGCCGATCTCGGCCCGTCTGATCGCGGACCTGATGAAGACGGCGGGTGCGGACCGCATCCTCACCGTCGACCTGCACACCGACCAGATCCAGGGCTTCTTCGACGGCCCGGTCGACCACCTCTTCGCGCTGCCGATCCTGGCCGACTACGTCGGTGCGAAGGTCGACCGCTCGAAGCTGACGATCGTCTCGCCGGACGCGGGCCGGGTCCGGGTCGCGGACCGCTGGTGCGACCGGCTGGACGCCCCGCTGGCGATCGTGCACAAGCGCCGCGACAAGGACGTGCCGAACCAGGTCAGCGTCCACGAGGTCGTGGGCAACGTCGAGGGCCGGGTCTGTGTCCTGGTCGACGACATGATCGACACGGGTGGCACGATCTGCGCCGCCGCGGACGCCCTGTTCGCGCACGGTGCCGAGGACGTCATAGTGACGGCGACGCACGGTGTGCTCTCCGGCCCGGCGGCGGACCGGCTGAAGAACTCCAAGGTGAGCGAGTTCGTGTTCACGGACACCCTGCCGACGCCGGGTGAGCTGGAGCTCGACAAGATCACGGTGCTCTCGATCGCGCCGACGATCGCCCGCGCGGTGCGCGAGGTCTTCGAGGACGGTTCGGTCACGAGCCTCTTCGAGGAGCAGTAGGCGGTTCCCCTCCGGGGGAAAGCGTCACAGAAGATCCACTTTGGGGTGCGGCCTCCCCGCCGGGTAGACTCAGCGAGTTGCTCGGCGAGGGAGGCCGTACCCATAGGTACGGCGGTCCGTTATCGACGCGCTCTTCGTAGCAGGCCTGTCGTGGGCCGGGTGACCATCCGCAGTTTTGTCACCTTACGAGGAGTGCAGTCATGGCCGAGATCAAGCTCAACGCCGAGGTCCGTTCCGAGTTCGGCAAGGGCGCCGCCCGCCGCACCCGTCGCGCCAACCTCGTCCCCGCCGTCATCTACGGCCACGGCGCCGAAGCGGTCCACATCACGCTGCCGGCCCACGAGCTGCAGCTCGCGCTCCGTACCGCCAACGTGCTGATCGGTCTGGAGATCGACGGCAAGGACGCGCTGGTCATCCCGAAGGCCGTGCAGCGCAACGCCATCAAGGGCAACATCGAGCACGTCGACCTGCTGACCGTGAAGCGCGGCGAGAAGGTCAACGTCGAGGTCGCGGTGCACGTCGAGGGCGACCTGGCCCCGGGCGGCAACCTGCTGGAGTACGTGCAGAACACCCTGCTCGTCGAGGCCGAGGCCACCCACATCCCGAACTCCGTCACGGTCTCCATCGCGGGCCTGGACGCCGGTGCCTCGATCCTCGCCAAGGACATCCCGCTGCCCAAGGGTTCCGTGCTGGCCGAGGCCGACCCGGACGCGGTCGTCCTCGCGGTCGTCGCCGCCCAGGCCGAGGAGCCGTCCGCGGACGCCGCCGAGACCGAGGGCGCCGAGGCCTGAGCCTCGACACCCCCGCTTGACTGAGGGGTGGCGGATCTCCGTGAGGGGGGCCGCCGCCCCGTCTTTCTGTCCGCCACCCGCCCGTACGCGAGGAGACCCAGCGCGATGTCCGACGCCACCGACCCCTGGCTGATCGTGGGCCTGGGCAATCCCGGTCCCGAGTACGCGGCGAACCGCCACAACGTGGGCTTCATGGTGGCCGACCTGCTCGCGGAGCGGATCGGCGGGAAGTTCAAACGGGCGCCGAAGGCCCAGGCGCAGGTGCTGGAGGGCCGGGTGGGTCCGCCGGGGCCGCTGAGCCGCCGGGTGGTGGTGGCGAAGCCGATGTCGTACATGAATCTGTCCGGTGGCCCGGTGACGGCGTTGCGCGACTTCTACAAGGTGCCGCTCGACCATGTGGTCGCGGTCCATGACGAGCTGGACATCGACTACGGGTCGCTGCGGCTGAAGCTGGGCGGCGGCGACAACGGCCACAACGGGCTGAAGTCGATGACGAAGTCGATGGGGCCCGACTATCACCGGATCCGGTTCGGGATCGGGCGCCCGCCCGGCCGGACGCAGGTTGCCGATTTCGTGCTGAGGGACTTCTCGTCCACGGAGCGCAAGGAGCTGGGTTTCCTGGTGGACCGGGCCGCGGATTCGGTGGAGTGCCTGCTGGCGGAGGGGCTGGAGCGCGCGCAGAGCGCGTACAACTCCTGAGCCGCGACAGCGGGGAACCCCGCGGCGAATCCCGACATACCCATCGGTAACCATGCTGTTTTCAGCCACGGCTTGACCGGGCGTGGGGCGCTGGCCAAGGATCGGCCCCCATGAAGCGCAGCTCCTCCCAACGTGCCCTGCACCACGGCCGCACCGCCGCGCTCGGCTGTGTCGCCCTGCTGTTGCTGGTGGCGGGTGTGTTCGCCTCGTGGGACTCGGCGCAGCACATCGTGCTGGCCAAGGGACGTGAGCACGGCACGATGACGGTCACCGGGTGCGGCAGTGAGATGTGTACGGGGCCGTATGTGCCCTCGGACGACGGTTCCGGGCGTTCCCGGGTGTCGGTGGACAAGTCCGTGGCGGCGAAGAAGGGGGACCGTTTCCCCGTCGTCGTGAAGCCGGGCACGTTCGAGGTCGTGCGGACGGGGACGCCGGGCTTCCTGCACGCGTGGGTGCCGCTGGGCGGTGCGCTGGTTCTCGCGGCGCTGGTGATCGGCGGCGGGATGCGGCTGCCCCGGATCGCGTGGGGTGCCGGGATCGCGGGTGCGGTCCTGCTGGTGGCGACGTTCTTCGCCCTGTGACGGGACCGCACCCGCGACGGCTCTGATCAGCCGGTGTTGCGCAGTCCGGCGGCTACGCCGTTGACGGTGAGCAGCAGGGCGCGGGCGAGCAGCGGGTCGGGCTCCTCGCCGCGTTCCGCGGCCTGGCGCTGGCGGGCCAGCAGCGATACCTGGAGGTAGGAGATCGGGTCCAGGTAGGCGTCACGGATGGCGAAGGTCTGCTGGAGCACCGGGCTGGTGCCGAGCAGTTCGGTATTGCCGGTGATCTTGAGGACTTCGCTGACGGTCAGCGCGTGCTCGGCCTCGATGGCGTCGAAGACGTGCTTCAGCTCGTCGGGGACGAGGGTGTCGACGTAGTGCCGGGCGATGCGCAGGTCGGTCTTGGCGAGGGTCATCTCGACGTTGGAGAGGAAGTTCTGGAAGAAGTGCCAGTGCTCGTGCATCTCTTCGAGGACGGTGTCGAGACCGGCTTCACGCAGGGCCTTGAGGCCGGAGCCGACGCCGAACCAGCCGGGCACGATCTGCCGGGACTGGGTCCAGCCGAAGACCCACGGGATGGCGCGCAGTCCGTCGAGCGAGACGCCCGAGCCGGGGCGGCGGGAGGGCCGCGAGCCCAGGTGCAGGTCGGCGAGCTGGTCCACCGGGGTGGAGGCGAGGAAGTACGCGGGCAGGTCCGGGTCCTCGACGAGCTTGCGGTACGCGCCGTGGGCGGCGTCGGAGACGGTGTCCATGGCCGCGTCCCAGCGGGCCAGGGCCTCGTCGGACTGGCGGGGTGCGGTGTGCAGCGCGGAGGCCTGGAGGGTGGCCGCGACGGTCAGCTCCAGGTTCTCGCGGGCGAGCGCGGGGATGAGGTACTTGTCGGAGATGACCTCGCCCTGCTCGGTCACCTTGATCTCGCCCTCCAGCGTGCCCCACGGCTGCGCGAGGATCGCGTCGTGCGAGGGGCCGCCGCCTCGGCCGACGGTGCCGCCGCGGCCGTGGAAGAGGCGCAGGCGTACGCCGTAGCGGTGGGCGACGTCGCGGAGCCGGCGCTGGGCGCGGTGGATCTCCCACTGGGAGGTGGTGATGCCGCCGAACTTGGAGGAGTCGGAGTAGCCGAGCATGACCTCCTGGACGTCGCCGCGCAGTGAGACGAGGCGGCGGTAGGAGGGGTCGGCGAGCATCTCGTCGAGGATGACGTCGGCGGCCTTGAGCTCGTCGGTGGTCTCCAGGAGCGGGACGATGCCGATCTTGGCCCAGCCGCCGTGCAGGTCGAGGAGTCCGGCCTCGCGGGCGAGGACGGCGGCGGCGAAGACGTCGTCGGCGCCCTGGCACATCGAGATGATGTAGGACTCGATGACCTCGGGGCCGAAGCGCTCGAAGGCCTGGCTGATGGTGTGGAAGACACCGAGGGTCTTCTCGCCGGCGGCGTCGAGCGGGGCCGGGGTCGGCGCGAGCGGGCGGCGGGAGCGGAGCTCCTTGGCGAGGAGCTTCTGCCGGTAGTCGCGCGGCATGTCGGCGTAGCGCCAGGACTCCTCACCGAGGCGGTCGAAGAGCTGTCCGAGCGCGTGGTGGTGGGCGTCGGCGTGTTCGCGGACGTCCATGGTGGCGAGCTGGAGGCCGAACGCGGCGAGGGTGCGGATCGTGCGGTCCATCCGGCCGTCGGCGACGATGGCGCCCTTGTGCTGCCGCAGCGAGGTCTGGATGAGGGCGAGGTCGGCGATGAGTTCGGCGGTGCCGAGGTAGTCGCAGCCGGGGCGGTGCCGGGTGCCGGAGGCGAGGCGCTCGCGGGTGTTGACGAGCTTCTGCCGGATGCAGGTGGCCTTGAGCCGGTAGGGCTCCTCCGCGTTCAGCCGCTTGTAGCGGGGGCTGATCTCGGGGAGCGCCTCCAGGTCGGCCTGGAGGGAGGCGTGGAGCTCGTCGGTGGCTCCGGTGTAGCGGATGGAGTTGGAGAGCAGTCCGCGCAGCTGGTCGACGAGTTCGAGGGCGTCGGTGATGCCGTGCTCGTGCTGGAGGATCAGCACCTCCCAGGTGACGGCGGGCGTCACGTTGGGGTTGCCGTCGCGGTCGCCGCCGATCCAGGTGCCGAAGGTGAGGGGGCGGGTGCCGGCGGGCAGTTCGACGCCGACGCGCTCCAGCTCCGCCGCCAGGTCCTCCAGGACGTCGCCCACGGCGTTGGCGTGGAGTTCGTCGAGGTAGTAGATGGCGTTGCGGGCCTCGTCGGCGGGCTCCGGGCGGACGACGCGCAGCTCGTCGGTCTGCCAGATGAGGTCGATGTTCTCGGCGAGCCGGATGTCCTGGCGGCGCCGGTCGGCCTCGATGACGGGGGTTTCCAGGAGTGCGGCGATGCGGCGGAGCTTGTTGAGTACGGAGCGCCGCGCGGCCTCTGTGGGGTGCGCGGTGAAGACGGGCCGTACGTTCAGGTTCTTGACGGTGGCCCGCAGGTGCTCCGGGTCGGCGTCCTTGAGCCGGTCGGCGGTGCGGGCGAGGAGTCCGCCCTCGGCGGCACGCCGGTCGCGCATCTCGTGGGCGCGGTGGACCTGCTCGGTCACGTTGGCGAGGTGGAAGTAGGTGGAGAAGGCGCGCACGAGCTGTGCGGCGGTCTCCAGGTCCGTGTCGCCGAGGAGTTCGGCCGCGGCCTCGCCGTCGGTGCGGGTCAGGGCGCGGACCCGTTCGACGAGGTCGAGGAGGTCCTGGCCCTCCTGGCGTACGAGGGTCTCGCCCAGCAGGTCACCGAGGCGGCGGATGTCGGCGCGCAGCTCGGGGCTGGCGGCAGGGGTCTGGTCGGCACTGCTCACAGTGTGCGGCTCCTTGCAGTGGTTGAGCACGGGATCCGGGCCCGCGGCTGGCAGCGGGTGCCACGCCACCCCCGGGAAAGCAGAGTGCGGACCGCGCTGTCCGACCTCTCCAGGATAGGTGTCCGTGCTTTCGGCGCTGTTCGCGCCCCGACAGGTGTCCGCACTTCAAGACGGGTGCCTGCGGGGTACGCGTGGTGTCCCCTACCCCGTATGACGCCACTCTGTGCGGGGTGGGCCGGCCCCTCTTGTGGCGGGGCTCCGCACTGCCATACTTACGACGCCGTAGGTTACGGATGCGTAGCCCACGCATTCCGTCGCGTTCTCACCCACAGGGGACTCCCCATGAAGACCAGCCCCGATGTGATCGAGGCCGCTCCGGCGGCCGACAGTCCTTCCTCCGCCACGCTCGGCGGGGACAACAAGCGGTCGATCGAGCAGTTCGCGCTTCTGCTGTTCATCGTCGTGCCGTTCCTGGCCCTGGTCGCGGCGGTGCCGCTGACCTGGGGCCGCGGTGTCAGCTGGCTCGATCTGGGCCTGATGGTGGCGATGTACTTCATCGGCTGCCACGGCATCACGATCGGCTTCCACCGCTATTTCACCCATGGCTCGTTCAAGGCGAAGCGTCCGCTCCGTATCGCCCTGGCCGTGGCCGGTTCGCTCGCGGTGGAGGGCCCCCTGGTGCGCTGGGTGGCCGATCACCGCAAGCATCACCGCTTCTCGGACGCCGAGGGCGATCCGCATTCCCCGTGGCGTTTCGGTGAGACGCTGCCGGCCCTGATGAAGGGGCTGTGGTGGGCGCACATCGCATGGATGTTCGACGAGGAGCAGACGTCGCAGCAGAAGTACGCCCCCGACCTGATCAGGGACCCCGCGATCCGTGGGATCTCCCGTCACTTCCTGTCCTTCACGATCCTCTCGCTCGCGATCCCGCCGCTGGTCGGCGGTCTGGTCACGATGTCGTGGTGGGGGGCGGCGACGGCGTTCTTCTGGGGCTCCCTGGTCCGGGTCGCGCTGCTGCACCATGTGACGTGGTCGATCAACTCGATCTGCCACGCGGTCGGCAAGCGTCCGTTCAAGTCCCGCGACAAGTCCGGCAACGTGTGGTGGCTGGCGGTCCTCTCGTGCGGTGAGTCCTGGCACAACCTGCACCACGCGGACCCGACGAGTGCGCGGCACGGCGTGATGAAGGGTCAGATCGATTCGAGTGCCCGGCTGATCCGCTGGTTCGAGAAGCTGGGCTGGGCGACGGATGTGCGCTGGCCCGACGCCGCCCGTATCGAGTCCCGGCGCCACCCGGCGGAGGCCGACGCGGCATGATTGACGATGTGGCGACCGATGGAAGCACAGGCAGCGAGAAATCCCGCGCACCCTCCGCCCGGCGGGCCCGCCGGGTGCGGATGACGGGCAAGGAACGCCGCGAGCAACTGCTGGACATCGGTCGCACCCTCTTCGCCGACAAGGGTTTCGAGGGCACTTCGGTGGAGGAGATCGCGGCGCGTGCCGGGGTCTCCAAGCCGGTGGTCTACGAGCACTTCGGCGGCAAGGAGGGGCTGTACGCGGTGGTGGTGGACCGGGAGATGCGCCAGCTCCTGGAGATGGTGAACACCGCGCTGACCGCCGGTCACCCGCGTGAGCTGCTGGAGCAGGCGGCGTTCGCGCTGCTGGACTACATCGAGACGTACACGGACGGGTTCCGGATCCTGGTGCGTGATTCGCCGGTCGCCCAGTCGACCGGCACGTTCGCCTCGCTCATCAGCGATATCGCCACCCAGGTGGAGGACATCCTGGGGCTGGAGTTCAAGGCCCGGGGCTTCGATCCGAAGCTGGCTCCGCTGTACGCGCAGGCGCTGGTCGGCATGGTGGCGCTGACCGGGCAGTGGTGGGTGAACGCCCGCAAGCCGAAGAAGGCCGAGGTGGCGGCGCATCTGGTGAATCTGGCGTGGCACGGGCTGGAGAACCTGGAGTCGAAGCCACGGCTGATAGGCCACCGCAAGAGCTGAGGCGGGAAGCCGTGGCCGGCTGTGGTGTGTTCAAGCCGAGATCTTGATCCATTGCTAAACCACTTCTGCCCCGGGGATCACAGTTGTAGAATCTGTGACTATCCCGGGAACACTTCACCCTGCGTGTGACGCACCTGTGAAGATGTTTCTCCCGGTTCCACCACGTACCCCTGGGGGGGCTTTGTCTTCTGTGGAACCCGGCCGTGCCGTGCCCGCGCGCTCGAAGCGCGCGCGGCGGATCGCGACCTGCACCGCAATCGTTCTCTCGGCCGGCATGCTGCTGGCCGCTCCGGCCTCGGCCGATGAATCGGCGCCCGCGCCGCACGGCGCCACCGTGCCGCGCGTACCCGCCGCCGACGCGCAGCCCTCGCTGACGCTGCCGAAGCACCCGGCGAAGAAGAAGTCGCCGGCGGCTTCCGCACCGGGCGCCAAGAACACGTTCATGCCCGTCAGGCCGCGTTTCGACGTGGACGAGGACGGTTACAGCGACACCCTGTACCGCGGGATCGACGGGAACTACTACGTCGTTCCGACGAACGGCGGGGACACCTACGAGTTCGGCCTGCACCCGGGCGACGCGAACGAGAAGTTCAAGGACGTCATCACGCCGGGGGACCTGAACGGCGACGGCAAGCCCGAGGTGCTCGCCCTGTCGGCGACCGGCAAGCTCTCGCTCCACCAGACCTGGAACACCCCTGGCGCCGGCTACGTCGGTTACGCCGACTGGTCCGGCACCGGCTGGCAGAAGTACAACAAGATCGTTGCCGTGGGCGACCTGACCGGCGACGGGCGGAACGACCTGCTCGCCCGTACGCCGTCCGGTGACGTCTACCTGTTCGCGGGGACCGGCGGCATCACCACCTCCCCCTTCAAGGCGGGCGTCAAGGTGGGCTACGGCTGGGCCTCCTACGACCAGATCGTCGGCGCGAACGACGTCAACGGCGACGGGATCGGTGACCTCTACGCCCGTACGCCCGCCGGTGACCTGTACTACTACGCGGGTACCGGAAAGGCCTCGGCGCCGTACTCGGCACGCGTCAAGGTCAACTACGGCTTCGACACGTACAACCAGATCATCGCCACCGACGACGCCACGGGTGACGGCCTCGGTGACCTGATGGCCCGTACGCCGGGCGGCACGCTGTACGCGTACGACGCCACCGGCAAGGGCACCTTCCTCAAGCGGACCCAGATCGGCACCGGCTGGAACGTCTCCTCACTCTTCACGGGCCAGGGCGGCAACCCGGACTTCGGCAAGAACGAGCTGATGGCCCGCACCACGGGCGGCACGCTCTACTGGTACTACGCGAAGAACAACGGCAAGCTCAGCGCCCGTGTCCAGGCCAGTGACAGCGGCGGCTGGGCTGGCGCCAACATCGGCTTCCCGTCGTCGCTCGACAACGACGGCTACGCGGACCTGCTGGAGAACTACAAGGGCACCCTCTACAACGAGGGCTCGCGCCTCAGCAGCGGCTGGAGCTCCTACAACGCGCTCATCGGCCCCGGCGATCTGAGCGCCGACGGCAAGGGCGATCTGATCGCCCGCAACACCGCCGGCGATCTGCACCTCTACCAGGGCACCGGCGCGGGCGCCGGATTCGTCCCCAAGGTCAAGATCGGCTACGGCTTCAAGTCGTACACGCTCGTCGGCGCGGGCGACCTCAGCGGCGACGGCCTGAACGACATGGTGGCCCGCAAGTCGGACGGCACGCTCTACCTGTACAAGGGCACGGGCTCGGCCACCAAGCCCTTCAAGGCGCAGGTCAAGATCGGCACCGGCTTCAACACCTACAAGAAGTTCGTCGCGCCGGGCGACATCAACGGTGACGGCAAGGCCGACCTGATCGGCGTCGACGGCAAGGGCGACGCGTACCTCTACACGTCGACCGGCACCGGGAAGATCGCCAAGCGCGTGAAGATCGGCTACGGCTGGGACATCTACAACAACCTGTACTGAGCGTCCCCGCTCCGCACGAGCCGCACGACAACACCGAAGCGCCCCGTCCCCGGTCCCCCGGGGGCGGGGCGCTTCGGTGGCCGGGCCATCACTTCTCCCGGTGGGTGACGGCGAAGATGCGGCGGAACGGGAAGACCGTGCCGTGCGGGCCCGCCGGGTACGCGGTGCGCAGCAGGTCGCGGTATTCGGTGAGGAAGGCGCTCCGGGCCTCCTCGTCACCGGCCAGGGCGGTGAGGACGGGGCGCAGCCCGGTGCCCTTCACCCAGTCGAGGACGGGGTCCTCGCCGGGCAGCAGGTGCAGGTAGGTGGTCTCCCAGACATCCGCGGTACGGCCGGGGCCGGTGAGCCGGTCCAGGTAGCCGGCGGGGCTGAGCACCGCGTCGGCGTGGCGCAGCAGGCCGCCCAGCCGGGAGCGCCAGCGCGGGGAGCCGGCCAGTTCGCGCATCAGGACGTGGCTGGGCTGTTCGAAGTTGCCGGGCACCTGGAGGGCGAGGGTGCCGCCGGGGCTGAGGGCGTCCAGCCAGTCGGGGAGGCGGTCGGCGTGGTGGGGCACCCACTGGAGCAGGGCGTTGGAGACGATGAGGTCATAGGGATCGTCGGGGGTCCAGGTCGCGGCGTCGGCCGCCGCGAAGTCCAGCAGGCCGGTGGCGTGGGCGCGGGCCCGTTCCAGCATCTGCGGGGAGTTGTCGTAGCCGGTGATCCGGGCGCCGGGCCAGCGTTCGGCCAGCAGTGCGGTGACGTTGCCGGCTCCGCAGCCGAGGTCGGCGATCCGGGGGGCGGGCGCGCCCGGGAGCGGGGGGACGCGGGCCAGCAGGTCGTGGAAGGGGCGGGTGCGGTGGTCCGCGTGGCGCAGGTACTGCTGCGGATCCCAGATCGGTGCGGTCATGGGGCCAGGATCGTCCCGAAAGTATCTTGATGTCAAGACACTCGAATTCAAGAGACTTCATGTCGACAGACCCTCTACACTGATCCACATGGAGGACGAGGTAGACCGGCTGGTCGCTGCATGGCGCCGAGAGCGCCCCGACCTCGACGTGGAACCGCTTGAGGTCCTCAGTCGCGTCTCCCGGCTGGCCCGCCACCTTGACCGGGCCCGCCGGATCGCCTTCTCGGAGCACAGCCTGGAGCCGTGGGAGTTCGACGTCCTCACGTCACTGCGGCGCGCCGGCGATCCGTACCAGCTCTCCCCCGGCCAGCTGCTCACCCAGACCCTGGTCACCTCGGGCACGATGACCAACCGCATCGACCGGCTGACCAAGAAGAACCTCGTCGAACGGCTCCCCGACCCGAACGACCGCCGCGGGGTGCTGGTCCGGCTCACCGCGGAGGGCCGCGACAAGGCCGACCAGTCGCTGGCCGGCCTGCTGGCCCAGGAGCGCGCCATCCTGGGCGAACTCTCCCGCCACCAGCGCGGCGAACTGGCCGGGCTGCTACGCCAGTTGACTGCCCCTTTCGACAACATCCCCTAAGGCCTGTCCCGGCTCCCGGGGCAGCTTCGGATCGGCCGGGCCCACACCCGCCCGCCTGGCCAGCGCCACCGCCGCCAGCGTCGAGTGCACACCCAGCTTGCCCAGCACGTTCTGCATATGGGTACGCACCGTGTGCGGGGAGAGGAACAGCCGCTCCGCCACCGCCTTGCGGCCGAGCCCGGCCACCATGCAGCGCAGCACCTCCCGCTCACGCGGGGTCAGCGACTCGACGAGCTGCTCGCTCTCGCTGCGGTGCTTGCGGTCCGCCAGCAGTTCCCGCAGCACCCCGGTGAGCAGCGCGGGAGGCAGATGCGTCTCGTCGCGCAGCACCCCCCGGATGACCGCGAGCAGCCGCTGGAGCGAGCAGTCCTTGGCGACCCAGCCGCAGGCCCCGGCCTGCAGCGCGAGCGCGGCCCGGCGCGGGTCGTCCTTCTCCGCGAGCACCACCGTGCGCACCGACGGACGGTTCGCGCGGACCCCGGCGACCAGCGAGATGCCGTCGGCCTGCCCACCGCCCCCGGCCGGCTGGGCGGGCACCGCCACCGGACCGGTGGCCCCGCGGCCACCCGCCGGGGCCAGGATGCCCAGTTCGGCGTCGACCAGCATCACGTCGTAGCCGCGCCCCTCCGCGGCCGCGCGTTCCAGGCAGCGCAGGGCGGCCGGGCCGCTGCCCGCCGCCGCGACGTCGACGTCGGGCTCGGCCGCGAGCGCCGCGGCGAGCGATTCCGCGAAAATGCGGTGGTCGTCGACCACGAGAACCCGGATATGGACCACAGACACCCCCATGCTGTGCGTTCTGGGGCGCCCCGTAGCGTGCGCCCCCCGTCAGCGACGGACCGGCACGGGTGCGACGCCCGGAACGGGGAGTCGGACCGCGGTGCCACGGCCGCCGCCGTGCACCGACTGCCACCCCGCCCGGATGCCGCACCCGGCTGTCCCGTACCCCTGAATCAGCACCGGCCCCCACCGGTGCTGCGCATCAGCGTACGGGCGGCTGCCCGGAGCGGGAGGCGATTCGCGGAACTGAGCGTTCTGACGGTCCTAGGGTGTTGTACATGTTCCGTCTTGAGACAGAAGTGGACAAAGAACGTCGTCAGTTGCTGAGCAGACGGCTCCGCGAGGACAACACCGCGGGTTCGCCGGAGATCCGTGCGCTGCGGGGCGGCCCCGCGGCGCGCGAAGCCCCGCTGGAGGTATGGGCGCTGGACGCCCACGGGCAGCTCGCCGCCGGGCTGACCGGGCGCACCTGGGCGCACTGGCTCCATGTGGACCTGCTCTGGGTCGACGCCAGGCACCGAGGCCGCGGCCTCGGCTCGCGGCTGCTCGCCGAGGCGGAACGGGTGGCCCGCGCGGACCGGGACTGCACCCGCTCCCGGCTGGAGACCTGGGACTTCCAGGCCCCGGACTTCTACCGGAAGCGGGGTTACGAGGTGGCGGGGCGGGTCGAGGACTACCCGCCGGGTGTCACGGAGTTCACCCTCACCAAGCGGCTCGGCGGACCGGCTGCCGGGTAGGCCCTCGGTCAGGCGAG